>CAZENI010000261.1:0-11093 GCA_964513055.1 uncultured Opitutus sp. | reverse complement strand
ACTGAATCATTTTGTTAAGCATGATCGTTCCTCAGTGGCTCTTGGGTTGGGTGGGAGGGGTCACCTCGGTTGCCAGTGCCGCGCGTGGCTTCTTGCGGAAGCCCGTGACGAGGAGCAGGACGAAGAGCACGCCGCTGACGATCATCCAGAAGGGACTTTGGGACTCGTGGGGCTCATCGCCGTGGGCATGGCCATCACCCCCGGCGGCTGCGGTGTTCTTCTTTGCAGCGCTGCCGAGCTCCGAGCCATCGGCGGCGTGCGCGTGACCATGGGCAGCATCCAGCGCCTCCTTGAGCGATACGCTGCCGCTACCCGCGAACGCCAGCGAGTAGGCTCCTTGGGTCACGACCTCATCGGCGGGCAGAAGACCGCTCACGATTTCCACGAAGCGGTCATTACTTTGGCCGACGACGACGGCCGTCTTCACGAAGGCATTGGCCAACCCGAAGTCCTTCACATACACGAAGCGTCGGGACGGCTCTCCCTGCAACGCGCTGAGCGGCACACTCACCACATTCGCGCGGCGGGCGATGACGATGGAAAACTCGGCCCGCATACCGGGGCGGAGCAGGTGGTCGGAATTCGGCAGGCTGAAAATCGCATCAATGGTGCCACCGACGGGATCGGCCGAGGTTCCGAATCGCAGCAACTGGCCTTCAAACTTTCCCTCCGGCAAAGCGGATATGGTGATGAAAGACTTCGCTCCGGGTTTGAGGCGTCCGGCGATGTGCTCGGGCACACGCGCAACCGCGTAAACTTCGCTCAAGTCGGTGATCTCCAGAAGGGCCTTGGCGGGTTCGACCGGATCGCCCAGGCGGACGTCGAGATGCGTCACGAGACCGCCGAGCGGAGCGCGGAGGGAAATAACCGGCGGTGGATTGCCCGGCTGGCGACTCTCTACTTTCGCGACCTCGGCACCGACCGCGACGCGGTCTCCGGGGAAGGCGCTGAGCGCTACGACTCGCCCATCAATACGGCTGCTCACAGCGGCGACATTGCCGGGCTTCGCCTCGATGCGTCCGAGGGAAAAAACGCTCTCCTCGAAATCGTTTTCTTCGACCGCGACGGTTTTGATGCGAAGGTTTTGGACGCCCGTGGCGTCGAGCACCACGGTATCGGCAGCGCGAGCGGCATCCGCCGCAGAGAGACTTGCGGTCAGCGCGAGTGAAAGGATGAACGGGATTGAAATGGAAAACGGTTTCATTTGGACGAAAAGAGCGAAGTGGTGAGCGGGAAGGCGGGATCGGTGAGACTTTCGGCGCGGACAAGCGCGACAGCATAGGCAGACTCGGCGTCGAGAATTTCCCGACGGATCGCGACCAGCGCGCGCTGAGCATCGAGCACGTCGATCAACGGGAGTTGGCCCTCCTCATAAGCGCGGCGCACGACGGCGTGGGCCTCTTCGGTGGCGGGCAGGACATCGCGGCGAAGATTTAGCGCGGCAGCGTTGGCCGCTTTCAGGTCTTGCCAGGCGGCGGTGAAGGCCGAACGCAGTTCAACTTCCACCGCGCGGATCGTTTGTTCCGCGCCAGCGAGATTCTCCCGCGCAGCACGGATGTTGCCCTGATTTTTGTTGTGAACGGGGAGCGGCACAGAGACGCCAGCCACAAATGCTGCGTCGGTGCCCTCGCGCAGGAAACGAACGCCGCCACCCACTGTAAAATCCTGGGTAGCCTGCGCTTTTTCGAGGTCGAGGGACGCCCGCCGACCGACGACAATCGCCTCTTGAAGATCGATCCGGGGATGCCGGCCAATCTTGGCGAGAAAAGCTTCCTCCGGGGGAAGAGCCTCCGGGAAGCGGGGGCTGCCGGGCAGCGTGGCAACCTCGGCGGGAGAGCCGCCCCACGTCGCGGACAACGTGGCACGCGCGGCGGCGAGGGCGGCTTGCGCGCGGGCTAATTCTCCCTGCCCCGACGCGAGCGCGGCGCGGGCGCGGGCCGTTTCGGCGGGCGAGGCCGCGCCCGCTTTCACGCGAAAATCCACGGCCTCAAGGGTTGCACGCGCGAGCTGAAGCGGTTCTTCCGCGAGAGCGACACGTTGCTGGGCGGCGAGGGTCTCGACGTAGGCGACGGCGGCAGCCGCGATCACTTCGGAACGGCGCACCGCATATTCCTTGGCGGCGATTTCGCGCTCCTTGGTTGCGAGGGCGACACGCCTGCCGCGCTTGCCCCCGCGCTCGAATGTCTGGCTGGCCTGCACGGTGGTTTCGAGACTCCGCACTCCCTGCACACGTCCAGTGCCGAGGAAGTTTTCGACGGAAACATCCAGCGTGGGATTGGGCCGAAAGCCGGCTTGTTCGATCAAGGCCTCGGCAGCACGTTCGCCGTAACCTTGCGCGACGAGTCCGGGATTCAGTTCCACCGCACGAGCGAGCGCGGCGGATAAAGTGAGGGTTGAGGGCGAAACCTCCTGGGCGCGGCCACTCAGTGCGAAGAGGGCGACCGCCAGTCCACAAGAGAGACGCGTTCGACGTGACAGAATGAAAAAGGGCATGATGAGAATGGGAAATACGAGGTGGGGGAAACGCATGTGCGTGAACGCGCGCAGGCGTCCGCACAGAATCCAAAACAGCCCGTCAGTCCGCGCAGGGACTAATCAGGCCAGACTAAACGTGGGAGCGCGCGGCGATAGCGCCGCGCGTTGCACAAACTGCCAGGTAGACACCCAACCTCTTGGGCGCTCTATAAAATCGGCGGGCATCCCACTGCCACCGTCGCGGCCAGCAACGGGAATGGAAGGCGCGCAAATCAACAACAAGCAGGCGAGCAAATCCGGCGAAGGAACGGTCAGGCCGTTCCCTATGAGTTTAGACCCCACTTCCTCGACGGTCTTGCACCCGTCAATATCTTCGTCCGAGGCGCAATGGGCCGCATTGTGATTTGAATCGAGAGCGAATCCCATAGCTTCCAACCCGCAATGTTGCGTCGCCAGCAGCCAGAAGGCTGCCACCAACATAACAAAGGATTTTCGGAAGAAATTCACTGAGCGGAGCAAGTTAGACCCGGACCAAATGTCAACGTTCCAAACCGTGTCGGATCACCATGGGAGCAGTCAAAAACGAGAGTGCCGCCGAATGTCGGCAGCACTCGAATACAGGGCGAACCGTGGTTCATTAATGGAGACGACAAACGGCTCGGCGGGTTTTTGAGATCAGTGCCCCTCGCAGGTGCAGGCATACTCCTTTTTTTTGCACTCGCCGCACATTTCGAGATTCAGATCGACGCGGAAGTTCTTCGGCTTGGCCTCGGCGCTGGCGCGGGTCTGCACCACCACGCGATACGGTTCTCCGGCGGGCAATGCCGTCTTGGAGACGAATCCGGTCGCGGTTTTTTCCAGATCGAGTTTAACTTTTCCGCTGCCCGGCTCGGCGTTGACAGTGACGACCTGCGCGCCCGCATCGACCGGTTTCAGCGCGGCATTGTAGAAGGTGATCTCCACCTTGCGGTCGGCGGTGACGAAGAATTCGGCCTTGTTTGGCTCCGACTCGAGGAGCCGGCCGCCTTTAGGTCCGGCGACGATCTTTTCGGCAGCTTGGAGGGCAACGGCGGCGCAGAGTGCAGCCGCTGCAAACGTGATGTATTTTAGTTTCATTGGATTTGGTTTTTATGGGTTAACAAACGGGAAATAGGCACGGTCTAAATCAGATCGACGCTAGGTTTGGCTGCTCGACTTCGAGCGGAGCCGCCCCGTTTCGAGCAGTGCGGGACCGACGGTTTTCCATCCAGTCATAGAGCACCGGAAGAAGGATGAGCGTCAGAAATGTGGAAGTGATGACGCCGCCGATGACCACGGTGGCGAGGGGCCGCTGCACTTCCGCACCGGCTCCGGTGGAAATGGCCATCGGCACGAAGCCGAGTGAGGCCACGAGCGCCGTCATCAACTTGGGTCGAAGACGCGTCAGGGTTCCCTCGATCACGGCTTTGCGCACGTCGCTGCCTTCCGCGCGGAGCTGATTGATGAAGCTGATCAGCATGATGCCGTTGAGCACGGCGATGCCGGAGAGCGCGATGAACCCCACGCCGGCGGAAATAGTAAACGGCATCCCGCGCAGCCAGAGTGCCACGACGCCACCAGTGGCGGCGAGGGGCACGCACAGGAAAATCAACAACGCCTGACGCGCACTGCCGAAGCTAGCGTAGATCAACCCGAAGATGAGCGCGAGCGCGGCGGGCACGACGATCATCAGGCGCGCGCGCGCGGCCTGAAGGTTTTCGAATTGGCCGCCGAACTCAAAAAAGTAGCCGGGAGGAAATTTAACCTGCTCGCGAATCTTTGCCTGCGCTTCGAGGACGAAGCCCTCGGTATCGCGACCGCGCACATTGATGAGAATGCCGACCCGGCGCTGCGTATCCTCGCGATTGATCGTGCCGATGCGATCAGCCACGGCGATATCCGCGACACGTTCCAACGGAACCTGCACGCCACCTTCGCCGAGCACGGGCAATTTCTTTAGTCCGGCCAGATTCAGCCGTTCCGTTTCCGGCAGCCGCACCACGACCGGGTAACGCTTGCTGCCGTCGATCATCGTCCCCGCATTCTCACCACCAAGAGCAGTGCTGACGACGGCGTTGATTTCATCCGCGTGCAGATTGAGCCGTTGGAGAGCGTCCCGCTTCGGCGTGATTTCCAGCATGGGCACGCGCCCGAGCGCTTCAAATTCCACGTCGCCGCCACCTGCAACGCCGCGCAGCACATCGCGCGCGGCGGTGGCGAGGCGTTCCAGTTCGGTGTAGTCGTCTCCGTAAATCTTCAACGACAGGTCGGCGCGCGCACCGGCCATAATCTCGTTGAACCGCATCTGGATCGGCTGGGTGAAGAGATACGTCTGGCCGGGCGCAGCCGCGACGAGTTCCCGGCGCATGAGTTCAGCCAGCTCCGCTTTCTTGATCTTACGACCGTCCACCTCGCGCCATTTTTCCTGCGGAGCGAAAAATACATAGGTATCCGAGACATTTGGCCCCATGGGATCGGTCGCGATCTCCGCCGTGCCGATGCGGGAGAAAACATGATTCACCTCGGGAAACTTCTCCATGAGCAGTTTTTCGGAGGCGCGTTGCAGTGCCACCGAATCGCCCAGGGCAACGCTGTTGCCGCGAATCATCTGGATCGACATCGAGCCTTCATCGAGTTGCGGAATGAACTCCGCGCCCAGCTTGGTGAACAGCCACCCGGAGCCGGCAAAGAGGAGAAGGGCGACCGCCACCACCAGCCACCGCAGCCGCAAGGCTCCGGCCAGCAAGGGCGTGTAAAGTGCCTTCGCGCTTCTCACGACCCAGCCTTCTTTTTCACTGATGTTGCCGCGCAGGAACCACGAGCACAGCGCGGGCATCAGGGTGAGCGCCAGCACGAGCGCGCCTACCAGCGCAAACATGACGGCGACCGCCATCGGGCGGAACATTTTCCCTTCGATCCCGGTGAGCGCGAGGATCGGCACATAGACGAGCGTGATGATGAGCACGCCGAAAAACATGGGCCGGGCCACTTCGCGGGCGGAACGGCGCACTTCCGCCAACCGCTCTGCGGGCAGGAGCTTTCTCCCCAACTGATGCTGTTTCTCCGCGATGTGCCGCAGGATATTTTCCACCATCACGATGGCCCCGTCCACAATCAGACCAAAGTCGATTGCTCCAAGACTCATCAGATTGGCGCTGATCTTCGCCTCCACCATGCCGGTGAGCATGAAAAGAAAGGAGAGCGGAATGGCCAAAGCGACGATGAAGGCCGCCCGCCAATTGCCCAGAAAGGCGAACAATATAACCGCCACGAGGACCGCGCCCTCAAAGAGATTCTTTTCGACGGTGTGAATGGTCGCATTGACCAAATCCGAGCGGTCATAGACGACACGGATCACGATGCCCGGCGGGAGTTTTTCTTGAATTTGCTTTAGCTTCGCGACGACCGATTGCGCGACGAGCCGGGCGTTTTCACCTGCCAGCATAATAGCCGCTCCCGTGACCGTTTCCTCGCCGTCTTCGGTGGAGGCACCGGTGCGCACGGCGGAGCCTATAGACACTTCGGCCAAGTCGCGAATCAACAGCGGTCGCGATGCGCCGGCGAACTTCACGGGCAGGCCGCTCAAGTCGTCTGCCGTTTTGGCGCGCGTATCGGCGCGGACAACGACGGCTTCGCCGCCCATTTCCAAAATACCTCCGCCCGCGTTGTCCGTGCCGTTGCGCACCACTTCGGCGAGCTGCGAAAAGCTCACACCCGCCGCCGATAGTTTGGCGGGATCGGGCGCGATGACGATTTGCTTCTCATAACCACCGATGGCGTTCACTTCGGCCACACCCTGCGTGGAGCGAAGCAGCGGCTTGATGGTGTAGTCGTGAAGCAGGCGAAGCTGCCGCAGTTGCTCCGTGTGGTCGGCGGGCGCTCCGGGTGCGCCGGGAGCGTAGCGCAGCGTGTAGTAAACGATTTCGCCCAAACCGGTGCTGATCGGCGCAAGCGCCGGGGTCACGTCGCCCGGCAGCCGGTCGCGAGCGCGGTTCAATCGCTCCGTCACGAGTTGCCGCAGCCGATAGATGTCCACGCCGTCCTTGAACGTCATCGTGATCTGCGAAAGCCCGAACTTGGAGAGCGACCGCAGTTCCACCATGTCGGGCAGGCCCGCCATTTCTATCTCCACCGGCACCGTTACCAGCGATTCGATTTCCTCGGGAGCCAGCGCCGCCACCTCCGTATTGATTTGAATCTGCGGGTTGGTGATGTCGGGCACGGCATCGACCGCCAGACGTGAGGCGGACCAGAGCCCAACGCCCGCAAGGATCAACGCGCAGCAAACAACGAGTCCCCGCTTGCGCAGGGAAAAATCGATCAGCCATTCAAGCATCAGTGTCCGTCGGCGCAGCCGACGCCTCCATTGAGGGCTTGGATTTCCGCGAGCGACAGGCCGCGCACGCCTTTGACGACGATGGTGTCTCCTTCGTAGAGACCGTCTTTGATTTCGACGTGGGACGCATCCATCGCGCCGATGACCACCGGAGTCCGCAGGAACCAATCGCCGTTGGCGACATACACGAAGTCGCCTTTGACGGTGCGCAGGAGCGCGGCCGTCGGGATCGCGGTGACTGGGGCGGCACCGGCAAAGGTGCGCGAAGCGACTTCACCGGTTTCAAGGCCGACAAAAGCGCGGGCCGTTTTCGTGAGCTGCAAGCCGTGTCCCGCCTTGTAGGTGGCGGCATGCACGGGCTCAGGGGCGGTCACGCTGGCGTGAGACTCACCGCATCCGGTGAGAGCGAACGAGAGAGCGGAAAGGAGACAAAAAACGAAAAGAGTTTTCATGGTTGGGAGATTTGAACGGCGTTGAAGTCGAGACCGGTGAGAAGTTGCACGCGCAGGCCGGCCTCCATCGCCTCGCGTTGGGTGTCGAGGAGAGCTTCGACGGCTTCGAGATAGGCGGACTGCATCTCGACGTAGGTGGCAATAGGCACCGCCCCGAGACGGTAGTGGCGGTCCGCGAGTTCGGCGGCTTCCCGGAATTTCTGCATCGACTCTGGGGACCAGCGCCGCGTCTCGCCGAGCTTGGTGGAAAACGCCAAGGCGGCGGTGAGCACCTCGCGCTCAAGCTCGCGTTGCGCGATGAGCACGGCGGTTTCGGCCTGCCGACGGCGGGCATTGGCTACGTCCACGGTTGCTCCCGAGCGGCCGGAGATCGGCAGGGGGACGCTCAAGCCGATTCCGACGATGGTCTCGCGATCACCGACGTTATCCTTGGAGAGAAACGGGCTGACGCTGACGCCGGGGTAACGTTCGTTGCGGGCGAGGCTCACCGCGAAACCTTGCTGCTCCAACTCCACGCGACGCATTTTGTAGTCGAAATTATTCTCACGCGCGGCGGCGAGCAGCGCGGTCGTGGCCGGCGCCGTGTTAAACGTGAGCGAGGGAGCGGCCACACGGAGCGGTGCATCGACCGCCGCGCCACGGAGCTGGTTCAATTCGATAAGGGCACCCTGAAGGGTGAGTTCAGCTTCGGTGGCGCGGCGCTGGAGGGTAAGTTCGCTGGCCTCGATCACCCGTGTCTCCAAGAGCGGGGTGACGCCCGCTGGATCGCGGGCGAGGAAGGTTTCCTTGAGAGCGCTGAAGCGGTCGGACACTTCACGGATCGCAGCAGCCTTGGCGTTCGCCGCATAGAGTCCGAACGCGAGAGTGCGGGCGCGGGTAGCCAGCGCGTTTTCAAAACGCGCGATGCCCAATTCCGCGAGTTCGACCTGCCGATTGGCGATGGCCTTGCGCAGGGTCAGGCGACCGGGCCACTCGAAAGTCTGCGTGACCGACACCGACCAGACCGCGCCGTCGTCGATCCGTGCACCGGTGGAGTCCTTGAGGCGCTTGTTGCCGATGTCGAAAGCGAGTTCGGGATCGTTCAGGCGGGATGAAAGACGTGCGCCGGCTTTGGCGGCAGTTATTTCCTCCTGGTAGAACTTACGCTCGGGATTTTTGGCGATGATTTCGCTGACGAGCGTGGAGAGTGAGACCGCGGGAACGGCCTCGACCGGCGCAGGTTGGGCGCACAGGCCTGTGACCAACCCGAATAAGATCAGCGGATAAACCGGACTGACGAAAAGATAGCGGTGAGAAAAAAATGGTTTCATGAAAAGGTGGATGGACGGAAGAACTCCCCGGTCAGCGGACGCGCGAAGGCGTCCCGCAATGGGAACGGATTAGGAACGGTCGATCAGTCCGCGCAGGGACCGATCAACCCAGCAGCGAAGGAGCACGCGCCAGCGGCGCGGCTCGACGCACAAACTGCCATCTGGACTCCCAATCGAGCGGATGCTCGGGAGCCGACACCATCAGGTTGGACTCATCCACCGCACCCGGCTGAGCAAATCGCAAACAGATGAAACACAGGCAGGCGGAAAGGTCAGGGGCGAGCACCTTGGATGCTTCGCTCACGGGTTTGGTTACACCGTTTTCAAAGAGATCGCACGCGTCGCGCGAGCACCGGTCGTTCGTGTTACAGCAATGTTCAGGCGCGGAGGCCTGAGTCTCATCGGCGAAAACGCCCGCTGCCATGAGGGTGCAATACTGCGTCGCCGGCAACCAGAGGGCCAGAAGAACGACTGCAATGATGCGACGGGAAAACGACACGTTCACCTAGGCACTTGGATTGGACATAGTTTGTCAAATGCGGAGTGCCCGCACCTGAAAGCGGAATGCCGCCGAAGACGTATTGGGGCCGGCTTGCCCACAGTTCACCCGCTCATTTCTTTATGGCCGGGGCATCTTGAACCGGCGCAAGTTCGCCGTTCCGAACGGTGAAGGTGATGTCCGAGCCCTCACCCACGTCACCTGCGATCAGCCCACGGGCCAACTTGGTCTCAACGTTTCGCTGGAGAAAACGCTTCAAAGGACGAGCGCCAAATACCGGGTCGTAACCCTTCTCGGCCACCCACTCCTTCGCTTTCCTATCGAGCTTCACCGTTACACGCCGGTCGGCCAGCCGTTTGTTCAAATCGGCCAGCAGGAGGTCCAAGATACTCGTGATTTCCTCCAACGTGAGCGGCTTGAAGAGAATCGTCTCGTCAACGCGGTTGAGGAATTCCGGGCGAAACGCTTTGCGTAACTCCGCCATCACGCTCTCCCGCACGCTGTCCGGGATCGAGTCGCCGGTTACGCCCTCCAACAGGTAGCGCGAGCCGATATTCGAGGTCATGATGATGACTGTGTTTTTGAAATCGACCGTGCGGCCCTGTGAGTCGGTCAACCGCCCGTCATCGAGGACTTGCAACAAGACATTGAACACGTCCGGATGCGCCTTCTCGATTTCATCGAACAGGAGCACGGCATACGGCTTCCGCCGGACAGCCTCGGTCAACTGCCCTCCTTCGTCGTAACCCACGTATCCTGGGGGAGCACCGATCAACCGTGCTGTGCTAAATTTTTCCATGTATTCCGACATGTCGATCCGCACCATCGCCGCCTCGGTGTCGAAGAGCGTTTCCGCCAGCGTCTTCGCCAGCTCCGTCTTGCCGACGCCCGTCGGACCGAGGAACAGGAAGCTGCCCACCGGCCGCCGCGGATCCTTGATGCCGCTGCGCGCGCGCAGAATCGCCTCGGTCACGAGCGTCACGGCCTCATGCTGGCCGACGACGCGCTCGTGCAACACGTCCTCGAGCCGGAGCAGTTTCTCCTTCTCGCCCTCGACGAGGCGCGTGACGGGCACGCCGCTCCACTTCGAGACGACCTCCGCGATCTCCTCGTCCGAAACCTCCTCCTTGAAGAGCGACGTCGGCTTGTCGTGCGCCTTCTGCTCGAGCCGCTTCAACTCGGCCTCGAGCTGCGGGATCTTCCCGTGGCGCAGCTCCGCCACCTTGTTGAGATCGTAGGCGCGCTCGGCCTTCTGCATCTCGAGTTTCAACGCCTCGATCTCCTCGCGCAGCTTGCGCGTCTTCTGGAGCGCCGCCTTTTCCTTTTCCCAGGTGAGCTTCAGCGCCCCGGCCCGCTCGCGGGCGTCGGCGAGCTCCCGGCGCAGGGTCTCGAGCCGGCGCTTGCTCGCGTCGTCCTTCTCCTTCGCAAGCGCGGTCTCCTCGATCTCGAGGCGGAGCACCCTGCGCGTGAGTTCGTCGAGCTCCTGCGGCATCGAGTCCATCTCGGAGCGGATCATCGCGCACGCCTCGTCCATCAGGTCGATGGCCTTGTCGGGCAGGAAGCGGTCGCTGATGTAGCGGTTCGAGAGAATCACCGCGCTGACGAGCGCGTTGTCCTGGATGCGCACGCCGTGGTGCAGTTCGAAGCGCTCCTTCAGGCCGCGCAGAATCGAGATCGCATCCTCGACCGTGGGCTGGTCGACGAGCACCGGCTGGAAACGCCGCTCGAGCGCGGCGTCCTTCTCGATGTGCTTGCGATACTCGTCGAGCGTGGTCGCGCCGATGCAGTGCAGCTCGCCGCGCGCGAGCATCGGCTTGAGCAGGTTGCCGGCGTCCATCGCGCCCTCGGTCTTCCCGGCGCCGACGATCACGTGGAGTTCGTCGATGAAAAGGATGATCCGGCCCTCGCTCTGCTTGATCTCGGCGAGCACGGCCTTCAGGCGCTCCTCGAACTCGCCGCGATACTTCGCGCCGGCGACGAGCGCGCCCATGTCGAGGGAGAAG
>CAZENI010000260.1:0-11113 GCA_964513055.1 uncultured Opitutus sp. | reverse complement strand
TCGGCGGCACGTTCTCGGTGTCGTTTCCCAACATCTCAACCGCGATGGGCGGCCTGAAGCTCGACCATGTGCGCGCGGCGCAGCCGGATGTCTTCGTGTCGGGCGACATGAGCTGCATGATGCACATGGGCGGCCTTGCGGCGAAAGAGGGCAAGCCGATCAAGACGCAGCACCTCGCACAGGTGCTGCGGGATGCGTTGAAAAACGGCGGAGGCAACCGCTGATTTTCGCTGATACTCGCTAATGATCCGGAAATATTAGCGCCGATTAGCGTGCATTAGCGGTTTCTCAGAATCATGCGCTTTCAACAGATCGACCAATTCGCGGCGGAGCTGAAGGCGGACAAGCGCGCGTCGGTTTACCAGAGCACGAAGGCGACGCACGAGAAGCGGACGAAGCTGCTGTTTGACCAATTCGCCGACCCGAACCGGCTCCGCACGATCGCCGGCGAGATCAAGCAGCACGCGATCGAGAATCTCGATACCTACCTGCCGCAGGTGGAGGCGAAGCTGAAGGCCAACGGCGCGCAGGTCCACTGGGCCTCCACCGCCGAGAGCGCGTGCGAGGCGGTGCTCAAGATCATGCAGGCGCGCGGCGCCACGAAGATGGTCAAGGCGAAGACCATGGTGAGCGAGGAGATCGAACTCGCGCATTTTCTCGAGAAGCGCGGCATGCAGGCGCTCGAGACCGACCTCGGCGAGTTCATCGTCCAGATCGATCACGATCACCCGAGCCACATCGTTCGCCCGATCATCCACAAGAACCGCCGCGAGATCGCGACGAGCTTCGAGCGCGAGGGGCTCGGGGCCTACAACGACGACCCGGCCACGATCACGCGGCGCGCGCGGCAGTTCCTCCGCCACAAATACCTGGAGGCCGACGTCGGCCTGACCGGCGCCAATTTTGTCTCGGCCGAGAGCGGGCGCATCGTGCTCGTCACGAACGAGGGCAACTCGCGCTTCTGCCTCGCCGCGACCAAGTGCCACATCGCGCTCATCGGCATCGAGAAAATCGTCCCGCGCGATCGCGACCTCGCGCTGCTCTTGAATCTCCTCGGCCGCTCGGGCACGGCGCAGGAACTCACGGTCTATACCGAGTTCATCGCCGGGCCGAAGTCCGCCGCGCAGCCGGACGGTCCCGAGGAGATGCACGTCATCTTCGTCGACAACGGCCGCACCGAGGTGCTCGCGAGCGACTGCCGCGAGATCCTTCGCTGCATCCGTTGCGGCGCGTGCCTGAACGTGTGTCCGGTGTATCGCCAGGCGAGCGGGCACGCCTATCGCAGCGTTTATCCAGGGCCGGTCGGCGCGGTGCTGTCGCCGCTGCTCGCAGGCGAGAAATTTCCGCAGCTCGCCGATTTGCCGAAAGCGTCGTCGCTGTGCGGCGCGTGCAACGAGGTGTGCCCGGTCAACATCCCGATCCCCGACCTGCTGCTGCGGCTGCGGAATCGCGCCAAGGAGGAGAACGTGCCGTCGCCCGGCACGCCGCCGATGGGCGCGTGGGCCTTGATGGCCTCACAGCCCACTGCCTGGCGCGCCGCGCTCGCGGGCGGCAAGCTGATGAATTACGTCCCGACGAAGTTGATCCCGGTGCCCGCGCTCCAGGCGTGGGCGGCGAAGCGCGCGTTGCCCGACTGGCGCGGCGGGGAGTTCCGAAAGTGGATGAAGAATCGGACCAAGTCCCAAGCTCCCAGATTTTGAATGTGGAAAGCTGGAAAGATGGAAACGAACCAAGGACCCATTCCCGAGCCCCCGATTCTACCCGTGAAGTGACCTCAATCGCCAACTCAGTTGGCACGTTGGAGTAGATGGTCCCAGCAAGGTTCGTTTCCTGCTTTCCCGCTTTCCACATTTTAATCCGTCCGAATTCCCCAGCCCCATGACGCCCCCGAAAATCTTCGAGCCCTTCATCCCGGATAACGTCAAGATGCTCGAGTTCACCGTGCGGGCAGTGCTCACGGGGGCGGTGCTGGGGATCGTGTTCGGCGCGTCGTCGCTCTACCTCGTCCTGAAGGTCGGCCTGACCGTGAGCGCCTCCATCCCGGTCGCGGTCATCTCGCTCGCGATGTTCCGGGCGTTTTCGAAGGTCGGCGCGCGCGACTCCACCATTCTGGAGAACAACATCACGCAGACCGCTGGCTCGGCCGGCGAGTCGATCGCGTTTGGCGTCGGCGTCACGATGCCGGCGATCCTCATCCTTGGCTTCGATCTCGAACTCACACGCGTGATGCTGGTCGCGCTGCTCGGCGGCCTGCTCGGCATCCTGATGATGATCCCGCTGCGGCGCGCGCTGATCGTAAAGGAGCACGGGATCTTGAAATACCCCGAGGGCACGGCGTGCGCGGCGGTGTTGATCGCCGGGGCAAACGAGGAATCGCGGGCGCTCGCCTCGCCGTCGGCGCAGGCGGAGATGCGGGCGGCGGAGGCGGCCGGCCTCGGCAAGTCGCCGGGCGCCAAGGTGGTCTTCACCGGCTTTGCGATCGGGCTGCTCTACAAGACGCTCAATATCGCCTTCAAGGGCTGGAAGGATGTGCCGGAAAAAGTCTTCGGCGCGCCGCTGAAGTCCGGCTCGGTCGGCGCGGAGATTTCGCCCGAGCTCGTCGGTGTCGGCTACATCATCGGTCCGCGCATCGCGGCGATCATGTGTGCGGGTGGCGTGCTCTCGTATCTGTTGCTGATTCCACTGATCAAGTTTTTCGGCGAAGGGCTGACCGTGCCGCTCGCGCCGGGCACGCAGTTGATCAAGGACATGGGGCCGAACGCGATTCGCGGCTCCTACATCCTCTACATCGGCGCGGGCGCGGTCGCCGCCGGTGGCATCTTCAGCCTCCTCCAGGCGCTGCCGACGATTTGGAGCGGGCTGAAAGGCGGGCTGGCGGATCTCGGTTTCAGCGGAGCGGCGGGCCGCGGCGAGGTGCCGCGCACGGATCGCGATCTGTCGATGAAGGTGGTGGGCATCGGCATCATCGTGCTGATCGCGATCATCATGGTCGCGCCGACGCTGCACATGAATTTCCTCGGGGCGCTCCTCATCATCGCATTCGGGTTCCTGTTCGTCACGGTATCGTCGCGGCTGACCGGTGAGATCGGTTCCAGCTCGAATCCGATCTCGGGCATGACGGTGGCGACGCTGCTGTTCACCTGCCTCGTGTTCCTGCTCGTCGGCTGGAAGGGCGGGACCTACTACGTGACGGCGCTCTCGGTCGGCGCGATCGTGTGCATCGCCTCGTCGAATGGCGGCACGACGTCGCAGGATTTGAAAACAGGCTTCCTCCTCGGCGGCACGCCGAAGCTGCAGCAATATGCGATTCTCATCGGGGCGTTCGCCTCGGCGCTCGTGCTTGGCCCGATTCTCCTCAAGTTGAACGATTCGGCGATCGTCTACGTGCCGGCGGCGCAGGTCGCGCCCGGACTGAAGACGGACATGACGAAGCTCGAGCAGGAAACGCAGGGCCTCATCGGGCCGCAGGCGAAGGACGACGCCGCGCAGTATCGCGTCTGGCACAAGACCGACGACGTCGGCGGGCCGGCGGGAAAGTATTTTGTGAACGAGCGCGGCGAGGCCGTGTGGCTCGTGGACCCGGGCATCAACGGCACGCACAACAAGCGGCCTGACGGCTCCGAGGTGCGGAAATTCGACGCGCCGAAGGCGACGCTCGTCTCCTACATCATCAAGGGAATCCTCGATCAGAAACTGCCGTGGGCGCTGGTGCTGCTCGGCGTGATGATCGCGGTGACGCTCCAGATGTCGTTTGTGCCGGCGCTGGCGTTTGCGGTCGGCGTCTACCTGCCGCTGTCGGCGTCTTCGCCGATCTTCATCGGCGGCATGGTGCGCTGGCTCGTGGATCGGCGGCTGCGGTCGACGCCGGCGTGCCGCGACATGGACGAAGACCGCTTCAACGCCGAGAGCGACAAGAGCCCGGGCGTGCTGCTGGCGTCGGGCTACATCGCGGGCGGCGCGATCGCGGGCATCATCATCGCGTTTCTCGCCGGCGTGCTCGGCGATTTCGACACGGCGGTGACGAAATGGTCGACGGCGAACAACCCGTTCTTTGAGGGGCCCCATGCCGACCTGCTGGCGCTGCTGCCCTTCGCGGCGATCGTGGGCTTCCTGTATCTCGTGGCGCGCGAGAAGGTGCTGACGCCGAAGCGCACGTGAGCGGCGCCCGCGCATTGCCGGCGAGCTGAAACGAATTTCCCAACCATGACCGACGATCGCGAAGCGATATTCTCCCGGGTGCGCGGCGCGCTGGCGCCGCTGCGCGAGCGCGCGCCGCTGCCCGGCTACGATTCCGAGGTGGCCGTGATGCGCTCGCTCATCGCGGGCCGCGATCTCGTGGAACTCTTCGCCGAACGGACGAAGAAGGTGAACGGCCAGGCGTTCACGGACATCGCGGCGCTGGTGGCGCACCTGCGGGCGGGTGGCTGGTTGCGCGGGTATGTCGACCCGGTGCTCTGGCCGCGGCTTGGGCCGTATTTCGCGGGCGGCGATTTCACGATCGAGCACGAGTTCGATCGACGGCGCGTGGACGACTATGCGTTCGGCATCACGCGAGCGGCGGGGGCGATCGCGGAGTCGGGCACGATCGTGTTGAACGATGCGACGACGTCGCGCCGGCTCGCAGCGCTGGCGCCCTGGGTGCACATCGCGGTGGTCGAGCGCGCGACGATTTTCTCCGACTTGCCGCAGGCCGTCGCGGCGCTCGGCACCGATCGCAACGTGATCTGGTGCACCGGGCCGTCGAAGACGGCGGATGTCGAGGGTATCCTGATCGAGGGCGTGCACGGGCCCGGCGCGCAGATCGCGCTGATCGTGGATTAAAGGTAGGGGCGGTTATCCTTAACCGCCCTCCTTCGTGAGGCGTGCGAAGGTCCAGCGAGGGCGGTTGGGGACAACCGCCCCTACCTTACGGATCGAGATCGTAGACCTCGACGAGCGCGGTGCCGGTGGTGCCGCCGACGCCGGAGACGACGACGGTGTAGCCGCCCGGCGGCAGGCGGACGACCACGGCGGCATCGCTGCTGCCGCCGGCAAGGGCGAAGGCGCCCGCCTGGCTGAAGGCGGTCGCGAGTGCGGTGCCGCCGCCCCAGTTGTCGTTGGTCGCGACGGTGAAGTCCCGGCCGAGCGGGACGAGCGAGAGCTGCGGATCAGCGAGGACGCCGCCGACGCCGAATTGCGTGAGGCCAGGGCCGACGGCGCGGATCAGGAGCTGTTTCGGCGCGGTGCCGCCGATGACGAAGCCGGGCACGAGCGCCTGGTCGCCGGTGCCGACGAAGCCGTTGGTGGAGACGTTCACGAGCCGCACCGGGGCGCCGAGCGCCTCCTCGTCGTAGACCTCCGCGAGCGCAATGCCGGAGGCCGCGGCGTTCTTCGAGGTGATGCGGACCGTGTAGCCGCTGGCGCCGGTGGAGGTGAGCGATGTCTCGACCGAGGCGTCGGTGGAGGTCCCGGCCGCGAGGGGGAACGCGCCCACGCGCGAGAAGGCCGCGATCAGGCCGGTGCCGCCGCCCCAATTGTCGTTCGAAGCGACGGCGGCGGAGCTGCCGAGCGGGATGACGTCCATCACGGGATCGCCCAACGTGCCGCCGACGCCGAACGCGCCGAGCGTGGGGCCGATGGCGCGGATGACGACGGCCTTGGTGGCGTTGCCCTGCAGGACGAAGCCGGGCGTCAGCGAGCCGCCGGCCGGCACGAAGCCGCGGGTGGAGACGTTGACAAGCCGGCTGCTGCCGCCGGTGGCGACGGTGACGGTGGCCACCGCGGACTCGACGCTGCCGGCGTCCCCGCGGACGCTGACGGCGTAGAAACCCATGCTGTCGGCCGAGGCGCCGGCGAGAACGAGCGCGGCGTTGGTCGCGCCGGCGAGCGGGGCGCCGTCCTTTTTCCACTGGTAGGCGAGGCCGGTGCCGGTGGCCGCGACGGAGAGCGTGGCGGTGGCGCCGGCGGCGACGTATTGGGATTGTGGTTGCGCGGTGAGCGCGAGGGCGGCGCCGGCGACGCTCAGGGTGGCGGCGTTGGAGGTGATGATGCCGACGGAATTGGTGACGACCACGGTGTAGGAGCCGGCGTCGGCGGCCTGCGCATTGGAAATCGTGAGCGTGGCACTGGTCGCGCCGGAGAGGAGCGTGCCGTTCTTCCGCCACTGGTAGGTCGGGGCGGGGCTGCCGGTGGCGACGACGGAGAGCGTCACGCTGGCGCCGGCGCTGACCGACTGGCTCGCGGGTTGGGTGGTGATGACGGGGACGGCGGTGGTGCCGGCGGAGATGATAAAGCCGATCTGCGTGGGCCCGAAGCTGTCGCCGGCGGCGTTGGCGCGCTCGTAGGCGAGGAGGGAGATCGTGTAGTTGCCGGCGGCGGTGGGCGTGCCGGTGATGGTGCCGTTGGTGCCGTTGAGCACGCCGCTGGCGTTGGCGCCGGTGACGGTGAGTCCGGGCGGGATCGTGCCGCTGACGCGAAACGAGCCGGCGGGCACGGTTGCACCGGTGACAGTGAAAGCGATGGGCGTGATGGCGGTGCCGACGGTCGCGAGGACGTTGCGGCTGCTGACCACGAATTGCGTGGCGCCGGCAAGCGAATGCACGGCGCCGAGCGAGGCGGCGCCGGCGCAGGCGGCCTTGAGCAGAGCGACGATTCGGGACGGAGCTGAGAACTCGCCGGTGGCGGCGACGCGCAGCGCAGGCGCGCGTTGCAGGAGGAGCAACAGCCACGCGGCGGAAAAGGGGAGCAGACGGATTCGCTTCATGCGCGGTCGGCGGTGGTCGGAGAAAGCAGGAGCAACGTTAGAAACAGAGTCATCGACGGGCGCAAAAAGCGCCGGTCGGGTGACCGGCGCTGCTGGCGGGATGTTCAGAATTATTCCGTGGGCGGGAGCGGACGCAACTCGTCGCTGGTGAGCTTGCCGTCCTTGTTGGCGTCGATCGCGGCGAGGCTCTTCGGGGCGTTGGCGATCTCGTTGGCGGAGAGGGCGCCGTCGCTGTTGGCGTCGAGGGCGAGCATCACGGGCATCACCGGATGCGCGCGGCCGCTCCCGTCGCGGGCCGGGGCGCCGGCGGGCGGCGTCGGGCGGGCCGGCGCATCGGCCGGGCGCGCGGGGCGCAGCTCGTCGGCGGAAACGGCGCCGTCCTTGTTGGCATCGAGGGTGAGGAGAGCGGCGGAGGCGCCGGCGATCTCCGCGGCAGAGATCTCGTGATTGCGGTCGGCATCGAGGACGCGCACGACGGGATGGCCGCCGCGACCCGGGCCGCCATGGCCGCCGGGACCACCCGGTCCGCCGCGCCGCGGGCCGCGGGCGGTGTCACTGGTGGGGGCCGTTTGCGCCGCGAGGATCGAGGCGGCGGTGAGGGAAGCGGCGAGGAGGAGACGACGGAGTTTTTTCATGAGCTAGACGCGGGCTTCGCGGCCGCCGCCTGCCGATGGGAAGGCGAATGAGTGAGCGGCGTTGAAGGGAGCGTGCAGGACATGACGGGGCGATTGTTCGGCGGCGGTTAAGCGGGGGCGGAGATTTGTTAGGCCGGAGTTAATGTGGCGTCGGCTTCGGCTCACGCCGCGAGGCCGGTCGCCGCGGCGGGCCAGGTGGCGGCGCTGCGGCTGCCGGAGGTCGCGCGCCAACCCTTGCCGCCGCGCTGCCGCGTCTCGGTCATCTCGCCGACCCAGGTGCGGAGGAACGGCCGCACGCGATGCAGACGCACCTTCACGGTGGCGAGCGAGAGACCGGTGCGCGTGGCGATGTCGCCATAGCTGTCGCCCGCGACAAACTGCGTGACGAGGCTGCGATCGATCGGGCTGAGGCGGGCGAGCGCGCGGTCGAGGGCGGCGAGGATCTCGGTGGTGCCGGAGGACGCCGCCGGATCGGCGATTTGGTTGATCTCGTCGTCGAGGGCCACGGTGGCCGGCCGGCAACTGCGGCGGCGGATGAAGTCGAGGCCGGTGTTGCGGGCGAGGGTGAAGAGCCACGACTCGAAGACCGCGGGATCGCGCAGGCGGCCGAGGCGGCGAAACATCTTGATGAAGACAATCTGGGTCACGTCCTCGACGGCATCGGGCTGGCGGATGATCGAGCGGACGAAGCCGGCGACGCGGCGGGTGTAGCGGTGCACGAGTTCGGACTGGGCGGCGGGCTCGCCGGCGTCGGCGCGACGCACGAGCGCGATAAGGGCGGCCTTCTCGCCGGTGACGGCGGAGTCGGATGACACCGGCGACTCGGAAGAGGGGATGAGAAAATCGCTGTTCGGTTGAATCATGACGCCGCACAGTGCGCCCGCGCTGTTTGGCTTTCGTTTCGCCGGGGCGGAGAATTGTTAAGCCCGTGTAAAGGCGGGGCGGCTGGGGCGTCAGGGCATGAGGGCGTCCTGCTGAAATCCGAGTCCGCTCGAGCCAGCGGCTTGGGGTCAAGCCGCTCCACCTTGGATGGTGCCGCCTCAGGCGGCGGCGAGGCGGAGCTCGGCGCGGAAGCCGCGGGGATCACGGTTCGTGAAACGCACTTCGCCACCGCAGGCGGCGATGCTGTTGCGCACGATCGCGAGGCCGAGGCCAACGCCGCCGCTCTCGCGGGTGCGGGCGAGTTCGGGCCGGAAGAAGGGTTCGCCGAGGCGGTCGAGATCGGCGGGCGGCACGCCCGGGCCTTCGTCCTCGATCACCAATGTCACGCGTTCCGCCTCGCGCGTGGCGGTGACGGTAATCGGGCCGGCGTCGCCGGCGTAGCGCACGGCGTTGCGCAGGAGATTGCCGAGCGCGCGGGCGAGCAGCTCGCCGTCGGCCCGCACCTGGAGATCGGCGGGCACGTTCAGGTTCACGCGGTCGGTCGCGTTCTCGCGGCCGGCGGCGGCCACGACGATGGCGGCGAGGGCGACGGGCTGGAGCGTGACCTCGCGCGACTGCATGCCGGCCTTCGTGAACGCGAGCAGCTCGTTCACGAGTGTGCTCATCTGCTGCACTTCGTCGCGCACGTCGGCGACGGTGTCACGCAGCTCCGCGGGCGCCTGATCGGCGAGGATGCCGGTGGCCATCTGCAGCCGGGCGAGGGGCGAGCAGAGTTCGTGCGCGACGTCGCCGAGGAAACGCTTCTGCCCGGTCAGGTGGGCGTCGAGGCGGGCCGCCATGCGATTGACGGAGTCGCCGAGTTTTCCGAGTTCGTCGCGCCGCCGCGACAGGACGCGCGTCTCGAGGCGGCCCTGCGCGATCTGCTCCGTCGCGGTCGTGAGCTGGCCGAGGGAGCGGGTGATGCTGCGCACGAGG
Source organism: uncultured Opitutus sp. (assembly GCA_964513055.1). Lineage (GTDB taxonomy): Bacteria > Verrucomicrobiota > Verrucomicrobiia > Opitutales > Opitutaceae > ER46. Next base: position 1,879 of record CAZENI010000260.1, on the reverse strand, counting down.
GGCAGCCAGAACAGGACGGAGAGTAGGAGGACGCCGGTGCCGGCCATGAGCCACGAGTGGAGATCGAGGAAGCGCAGCAGCGGCCAGAACGAGTCGATCTTCGCGACGATCATGCTCGGGCCACCGCCGGGGCCGGGCCGTCCGCGATCGGTGGCGATGAAGGCGCGCATGCCGAGCCAGTAACTGGCGGGCGATCCGGCGCGCACGACAAAGCGGCCGAACTCCCGCTCGCGTCCGGGATCAGGCAGCTCGGGCCGACGCTCCTTCGCGGCGTCGGCCGTGCCGGCCGCTGGCGGCGGAGTCGGCTCGCGGCGCGGGCCTTCCTTCTCGCCTTTCTCGCGGGGGACGGGCCGGAAAACACCTTCGGGCGGCGGTCCGAAGTCGCCGCCGCGCGAGCCGCGTCCGCCCCCGGGACCGAAGTCACGGCCGAACGGCGGGCGCGTCATGCGGCGGAAGCCGTCGAGCCGCGCCTTCATCTCCTCGGGCAGTTCGAGCATCGCGCCGGCCACCTGGCCCTCGAACGCGCGGAAGACGAAGAACTCCGCGCCGTAGGCGGCCTTGAAACGCTCGAGGACGGCGTTGCGATTCGCCGGGGCCGCGGCGGAGAACTCGGCCGCGATGATGTTCATCTTCGCCTGCGCGCGATCCCCTGTCATGCCCGCGACGAGCGCGCTCCAGCCAAGCCCGCCCTGCACGACGAAGAACCCGACGCCCACGCCCGCCAGCAGCAGCAGATTCAACATCAGCCACAGCGAGACTTTCAGCGAAAGCGGGTAGGAGACCTTCATCACTTGGGGGTCAGACGCAGCAAAGCTAAGTGAGTTAAACGGAACTTCCGCAACGTTTACCCGGGCTTAACAAAACTGCGCGCCGTCACACACATGTGCTTAACTGCGGTGCGGTTTCATGGAGCCGTTCTCACCACCCCATGAAATTCCTCCACTGTCTGCGCCTCCTCGCGCCCTTCGGTGCGGCCGCTTCGGCCGCCCTCGCCCAAACGTCCACGCCCACCGATCCCCGGATCACGAGCTGGTTCATCACGCCTTCCGGCAACTACGCGCGTCTCTACGAGAGTGCCGCGGCGAAAAACGCCGGCACCGCCGTCACCACCTGGAGCCGCGGCCAGGGGACCCAGTCCACGCCGACCTACGCGGGCGTGATGCAGGTCTCGTATTCAGAAAACTGGGTCTACCTGCGCTCCTCGGGCCTCGGCTACCATGTCATGGGGCCGTGGTATCTCAACGCGGCGCAGACCCAGAACTTCAATAATTTTCCCGCGAACCAGAACGTCCTCTACCGCATCCCGCGCACGCCCGCCGTGCCCGCGACCAAGACGCTCACGCCCGGCGGCGCGATCGGCTACTTCGTGGACGGCGTGGCGCTCTTCGACAACCGCGACACGTTCTCCTACGCCAACGCCAGCGGCCAGGACGCCTCGCCGGTCAACGGCCTCCGCGGCGATGGCGTCTGGAACCGCGACGCCTATGTGAACGAGGGCGTGACCTTCGATCCGGCGTTCGCGCACCAGGCCGGCGCGAACTACCACTACCACGCCAACACACCCGCGCTGCGGTATCAGCTCGGCGATCACGTGAGCTACAGCGCCACGACGAAGACCTACAGCGAACAGACGACACCGGTGACGCGGCACTCGCCGCTGCTCGGCTGGGTCGCCGACGGCCATCCGATCTACGGTCCCTATGGCTATTCGTCGCCGCTGGATGCGACGAGCGGCGTGCGCCGGATGATCCCGGGCTACGTGAAGCGCGACGGCACGAACGGCAACACGAACCTCGCCGCCACCGCCCGCACCTCGCTGCCCGCCTGGGCGCAGCGCGCGCAAAATCGCCCGAGCCTCACGACAGGCCAGTCCGGCCCC
>CAZENI010000259.1:0-11122 GCA_964513055.1 uncultured Opitutus sp. | reverse complement strand
AGGAGGCGCGAATGTCGGACGATGGGCGCGAGGCGAAACTGCAAGCGGCGAAACTTCTCCGTGACGCCGGCTTCAAATATCTGGCGGCCAATCTGGAGCACGGCTCGCTCTCGGCGTTGTCGAAGGACGAGCCGTTCTTCCTGCTCTTCGCGACGCCGCAGATTCACCACCCGTTCACGCCGCACCAGCGATTCCAGGGCACGAGCGAGTGCGGGCGCTACGGCGATTTCATCCACGAACTCGACTGGATGGTGGGCGAGGTGCTCGCGACACTCGACGCGCTCAAGCTCGCGGAGAACACGCTCGTGATCTTCACGAGCGACAACGGCGGCATGCTCAACGAGGGCGGGCAGGACGCGTGGCGCGCCGGGCATCGGGCGAACGGCGAGCTGCTCGGCTACAAGTTCGGCGCCTGGGAGGGAGGACACCGCGTGCCGTTCATCGTGCGCTGGCCGGGCCGGGTGCCGGCGGGCACGACCTCGAATCACTTCCTGTCGACGAACCTGGACCTGCTCGCGACTTTCGCCGCGATCACCGCGCAGTCGCTCGCGGCCGACGAGGGGCGGGACAGTTTCAACGTGCTCCCAGCGCTCACCGGCTCGCCGGCGAAACCGATCCGCGAGCATCTCGTGATCGCGCCCAACGCCGCGAAGAACGTCGCGATCCGCTCCGGTGCGTGGCTCTACATCAGCGCGCAGGGCGACGGCGGTTTCGGCGGCATCCGCGGCGGGCCCGGCAGCGTCGGCTTCAGCCAGCGCACCAACAGCGACATCACGGCCGACGGCAAAATCAAACCCGACGCGCCCGCCACGCAGCTCTACCATCTCGGCGACGATCCGCAGCAGACGAAAAACGTCGTGCGCGAAAACCCGGCGGTCGCTGCGCGGCTTGCGGCGTTGATCGCGGAGCAGCGCGCGAGCACGCGCACGGCACCTTCCCCATGAAACCTCTGTTCCTGTTCGCGGCGGTGGCCGCGTTGTGGGCCGCCTCGTTGTTTGCAGCGAATCCGGCGGCTGCCGCGAAGCCCAACATCGTCGTCATCTTCACCGACGATCAGGGCTACGGTGACCTCGGCTGCTACGGCTCGCCGAACATCTTGACGCCGCACATCGACCGGCTCGCGAGCGAGGGCGTGCGCTTCACGAGTTTCTACGCGGCGACGTTCTGCGGGCCGTCGCGCGCGCAGCTGATGACGGGCTGCTATGCGGCGCGGGTCGGCCACGCGCGCAACCCGGCGCCCGGGTCGGCGTTCGGGCTCAATCCCGCCGAGACAACCGTCGCGGAGGTGTTGAAAGGCGCAGGCTACGCGACGATGTGCATCGGCAAATGGCATCTCGGCGACGCGCCCGAGTTCCTGCCGACGCGCCAGGGCTTCGACGCGTTCTTCGGGCTCCCGTTCTCGAACGACATGTGGCGCTACCACCCGAACATGCCGGCGCGCGAAAATGAGGACGCGCTGATGCGGGCGACGCGCGAGCGCGCGGCCTACACGGGCTTTGCCGGCCAGGGCCGGCCGTATCCGCCGAATGGAGGCTTCCCCAATGATCTGCCGTTGATGCGCGGCGAGACGGTGATCGAGCGGAACCCGGACCAGCGGCAGCTCACGACGCGTTACACGGAGGCGGCGCTGCAGTTCATCGAGGCGCAGCGGGAGCAGCCGTTCTTCCTCTACCTCGCGCACAACATGCCGCACGTGCCGCTCTTCGTCTCGGAGAAGTTCGCCGGCAAGTCCGGCCGCGGGCTGTATGGCGACGTGATGATGGAGATCGACTGGAGCGTCGGGCAGATTACGGCGAAGCTGCGCGCGCTGGGCCTCGAAGAGCGGACGCTGGTTGTTTACACGAGCGACAACGGTCCCTGGCTGGCCTACGGGATTGATGGCGGCTCGGCGGGGCCATTACGCGAAGGCAAGGGCACGACGTGGGAAGGCGGGATGCGCGTGCCGGCGATTTTCTGCTGGCCGGGTAAGATTCCCGAGGGCCGGACCACCGACGCGATCGCGGGCAACATCGATCTGCTGCCGACGCTGGCGGGCTTTGCCGGTGCCGCGGTGCCGGACGAGCGCACGCGCGACGGGCGCGATCTCGGGCCGTTGCTGACCGGCGCGACGGCTCGCAGCCCGCATCCGTTTTATCACTACTTGGGCGGCAGCCAGGAGGGGCGGGTGAACTACCGCGGCATTCGGGACGAGCGGTGGAAACTGGTCGTGGAAACCGGGGAGGACGGGAAGTGCACGCCGCAGCAGCTCTACGATCTCGGCGCCGACAGCGGGGAGAAATTCGACCGGCTGAAGCAGCATCCGGAGATCGCCGGGCGCCTGCGCGCGGCGGCGCAGGCGTTTTACGACGAGATCCGCCAGAACACGCGCCCCGCGGGGAAACGCGCGGCGCGGTAGTCCTTTCGCGGGAAAAAACTGGCGGAGAGGGAGGGATTCGAACCCCCGGGACCTTTCGGCCCAGCGGTTTTCAAGACCGCCGCGATAGACCACTCTGCCACCTCTCCGTGACAAGCGCGGGAATCGTGGTGCTTCACGTTCCTGGCGCAAGTGCGATTCCCCGGCGGCGGCGTCACGTGTTCAGCCCACCACGGGCTTGTCGGCGCCGTCGCGACGGCTCACGCTCTGGAGGTCATGGGCGCACCGTCCGCAGCGTTTGCCGCTTCCGTCGCCGAGCTTCAAGGGCTTTACGGCGCCTACTCCTTTCCGGAGAAGCTGCTCCAGAAAATCTGGCTGCGCGGCGATTTCGATCGCGCGGCGGCGCGGACGACGGGCGGCGTGGCCGTCCGCGTGGTGCATCCCGGCAAATGGAATCTGCTCGGCGGGCCGGACTTCGCCGGCGCGCGGTTGCGGTTTGGCGCGGCGGACGCGCGCGAGGTTTTCGGTGACGTGGAAATTCACCTGCGGGCGGCCGACTGGGAGGCGCACGCACACGCGCGGGATCCGGCTTACGATCGCGTGGTGCTGCACGTGGTGCTGTTTCCGCCGGCGGCGGGGCATGTGACGCGGGGAGGCGGGGGCGGGGAGATTCCCGTGCTCGCGCTGCTGCCGCTGTTGCACCGAGGGCTGGAGGAGTTCGCGGCCGATGAGGCGGTGGAGGTGCTGGCCAACCGGCCGCTGTCCCGGCTGCCGGACGAACTGGGCACGCTGCCGGCGCGCGCCCTGGCCGGGCGTCTGCGCCAGGAGGCGCTGGCGCGGTGGAAGCAGAAGGTGCACTTCGCCCGGCTGCGGATCGAGCGGCTCGGGTGGGAGGGGGCGTGCCATCAGACGGCCCTCGAAGTGCTCGGCTATCGTTACAACCGCGCGGCGATGTTGCGGATCGCCGGTCAGTGGCCGCTGGCGGCCTGGACCGCGGGCGAGATCGACGTGGACGCGGTGTTCGCGGCCGAGGCGGGAGCGTGGAGCCTGCAGGGCGTGCGGCCGGCGAATCACCCGCGCACGCGGCTCCGGCAATACGCGGCCTGGAACCGGGCGCAGCCGGCGTGGACGGACCGCGTGCTCGCTCTCGCCGCCGAACTGCCGTCACTCGCGGCCGGGGACGACGCGGGCGGCGACACGCGGACGTGGCGTCGAACGGGGAAGTTGACGGCGTGGCGTGAGCGCTTGGCGGATACAGTCTGCGGTGGCGCGGTCGGCGGCACGCGGCTCGACAACCTGATTTGCGATGGGCTCCTGCCGCTGATGGCGGCGCAGACCGGGCGCGAACTCCATCACCTGTGGTTTCACTGGTTTGTGGGCGACCTGCCGGGATTCCTGACCAGCGGCCTGAGGCAGCTCGGCTACTTCGACGCACGCACGCAACCGGCGTGTCACGGTGCCGCGCAGGGGCTTTTGGGCTGGCTGCTGGCGCGCGAAGCGCGGCGATGACGCGGCGCCAAGTCTCCGCCGGGGGCGGGGGGCTTGACAAAATTTTACGCGAAAGGCTACGTTAGCGGACTCAATTCAACTCACTTTTCAAAAAGTGGGCCCTGCGGCCCGCTTTTTTTTTCCCACTTTTCACGGCAATCCTCCCTTATGAGCAGCGAAATTCTATCAGTCTTGGAATACATGGAGAAGGAGAAGGGCATTCCGCGCGCCGACATGATCGCGACGATTGCGAATGCGTTGAAGACTGCCGCGCAGAAAGGGGTTAACTCGGGTCAGGAACTGAAGATCGAAATCAACCCCAAGAACGGCCAGCTCCATGCGTGGGCGGTGATCAAGGTGGTGGACTCGGTCAGCAATCCCCGGACGGAGATTCACGTGGAGAAGGCCCAGGCGGTGAAGCCCGGCGCGGTGCTGGGCGAGCTGCTCGAGCGTGAGATCGATCCGTCGACGCTGGGCCGCATCGCGGCGCAGACGGCGCGTCAGGCCGTGATGCAGCGGCTGCGGCAGTTCGAGAAGGATCGCATCTACGACGACTTCAAGGATCAGGTCGGCAACATCGTCACCGGCACGGTTCGCCGCCGCGAGCGCAACGATCTCTATGTGGATCTGGGCAAGGCGGAGGCCGTGATGCCCGGCAAGGAACAGGTTCCCGGCGAGGAATACCAGCCGGGCGAGCGGATCCGTTGCCTGCTGATGGATATCGAGAGCACGCCGCGCGGGCCGGAGATCATCCTCAGCCGCGCGAGCCCGAAGTTTGTCCGGCGGCTGTTCGAGCTCGAGGTCACGGAAGTGGCCGACGGCACCGTGAAGATCGAGGCGTTTGCGCGCGAGCCCGGCTATCGCACCAAGATCGCCGTCACGAGCAGCGATCCCAAGGTGGATCCGGTCGGCGCGTGCGTCGGTGCCCGCGGTGCCCGCGTGAAGACCATCGTCCGCGAACTCGGCGGCGAGAAGATCGACATCATCAAGTATTACGCCGATCCCCGCGAGATGATCATCGAGGCGTTGAAGCCGGCCGTGCCGCGCGAAATCGTGCTCGATGACAAGACGCACCGCATCCTGCTCAAGGTCGCGACCGACGATCTCGCCGTGGCCATCGGCCGCAAGGGCCAGAACGCGCGCCTCACTTCACGCCTGATCGGCTGGCGGCTCGACATCGAGGAATTCAAAGCCGTCGGCGCGGACCCCGAGGGCGACGCCAAGCGCAAGCTGGTGTCCTCGCTGGGCATCCCCGAGGCGCAGGCGCTCCGCCTCGTCAAGGCGGGCTTCGTCTCGCTCGAGCTCTTCGAGGGCGTCGAGGCGGGCGACCTGGAAGGCGCCGGCTTCACCCCCGAGGAAGCGTCCGACATCATCAGTCGCGTTTCGGCGCGAACCAAGTAATCCTGTTTCTTTCGACCTACGATCACCGCTGCATGAGCATTCGCATCCACAAACTCGCCGAAGAACTCGGCCTGGATAACAAGGAGATGATGGCGCTCCTCAAAGAGCGCAAAATCATCGCCCAGGATGTGAAGTCGGTATCGAGCACGGTCGACAATATCAACGCATCCGCCCTGCGCGACGAGTTCGCGGCCAAGCAGCCCGCGGAGGCGCCGGCGCCTGCCGCGCCCGCGCCCGCCGCGGTGGCGCCGGCCGAGACTGGCACGACGGAAGCTACCGCTTCCAAGGTGTCGATTCCGTCCGGAGTGTTCGTCAAGTCCAAGCAGGACATCGACCGCGAGAAAGAGGCGGCGATCGCGGCCCGGGCCGCCGCGCTGAAGGCGGCGGCGACGCCGTCCTCGCCGGTGAATCCGCCGCCGGCGCCCCTTCCGCCTCGTCCGGTGGCTGCGCCCCAGCCGGCGGCTGCTCCCCGTTATGTGTCGGCGCCTCCGCCACTGGCGCGCATGCCGGTGCCGCCGCCGACGCCGCGGCCCGCCCCGACCGTGCCGGCCCCGCAGACGCATTCGCCTTTCATTCCTCCGGTGAAGACCGCGGCCCAGGTGGCCGCGAGCGCACCCGCCCCCGCGCCGATTCCGGTGCCGGTCCGGGCGCCGACGCCGCCTCCGATTGTCTCCGCTCCGCCGGCGATGGCCAAGGCTCCGGTGGCGCCGCCCGCCCTTCCTTCGCGCCCATCCGCCCCTGCGCCGGTCATGGCGCCGAAGCCGCCGCCGCTGCCCGGAGCTGCGCCGGGATCACCGGCCGCCGTGGCGGCCGCGGCCGCGGCGTCGGCCCCGCAGATCACAATTCAGGGCGACGTCAAAATCCTCCACCTCAAGCCGCCGATCGTGGTGCGGGATTTCGCCGTGGCGCTCGGTCTCAAGCCCTTCAAGCTGATCTCGGAGCTGAACCAGATCGTCGGCTTCGCGGCGATGAACTCCAACATCGAGGAGTCCGTTGCGCAGAAGGTCGCCGAGAAATACGGCTTCATCCTCGAGATCAAGCATCGCGGCGACGTCGCGGCGCAACAACTGGCGGCGAAGGAGAAGAAGGAGAAGAAGCCGGAGGAGGACGAGTCGAAGCACCTCCAGACGCGCCCGCCGGTGGTGTGCATCCTGGGCCATGTCGACCACGGCAAGACCTCCCTGCTCGACGCGATCCGCAAGGCGAACGTGGCGGCCGGTGAAGCCGGCGGCATCACGCAGCACATCGGCGCCTATCAAATCGAGTTCAACGGCCGGAAAATCACCTTCCTCGACACGCCCGGCCACGCCGCCTTCACGAAGATGCGCGCGCGCGGCGCGAGCGTGACGGACGTCGCGATCCTCGTGGTCGCCGCCGACGACGGCTTCATGCCGCAGACCGACGAAGCGCTGAAGATCGCGCTCGCGGAAAAGGCGAACCATCCCGACCGCTTCGCCCTGATTGTCGCCGTCAACAAGATGGACGTGAAGGGCGCGAACCTGGATCAGGTGAAGAACCAGATGCAGCAGCGCAACATCGCGCCCGAGGACTGGGGCGGCGAGACGATCACGGTGCCGGTCGCCGCGATCAAGGGGCAGGGCATCAACGAGCTGCTCGAAATGATTCTGCTGCAGACCGACGTGCTCGAGCTCAAGGCCAACCCGAAGGCCGAGGCGAGCGGCGTCGTCATCGAATCCGAGATCGATTTCGGCCGCGGCCCGCTGGCCACGGTGATTGTCCAGCGCGGCACGTTGCGCGTTGGAGACTCCATCGTCTGCGGCGCGCACTACGCCAAGGTCCGCGCGATGTTCGACGATCAGGGCAAGAATCTGAAGGAGGCGCCGCCGGCCACGCCGGTCCGCGTCATCGGCTGGAGCGGCACGCCGGACAGCGGCGCGACCTTCAAGGTCGTGAAGAACGCGCGCGAGGCCGAGAAGATCGCGGAAGAGGAGCAGTTGCGCATCAAGAAAATGGCGACGACCGCGGCCGCCGTGCCGAAAGAGGTCTCGGTCGAGCAGCTCTTCGCCAACATCGCGGCCACGCAGGCCAAGGTCCTCAAGGTCATCGTCAAGACCGACGTCTTCGGCTCCTCCGAGGCCGTCCGCAACATCCTCGAGGGCATCAAGAGCACCAAGGTCTCGCTCGAGATCGTCTCGATCGAGGTCGGGCTCGTGACAAAGAACGACGTCGCCATGGCCGGCTCCACCGGCGCGCTCGTGATCGGCTTCCACACCAAGCTCGAGAACGGCGTGACGCCGCTCGCGAAGCACCACGGCGTGCGCATCGAGACCTACGACATCATCTACGAGATGGGCGACAAGGTCCGCGAGATGATGGCGGATCTGCTCGATCCGGACATCAAGGAAATCAAGACGGGCGCGGCGGAAGTCCGCCAGGTCTTCCCGCTCGCGAAGGGCTTCGTGGCGGGCTGCCTCGTCACCGAAGGCAAAATCAATCGCAACGCCTCCGCCCGCCTCCGTCGCGGCCGGGAGACCGTGCACGAGGGCAAGGTTGGCACGCTCAAGCGCTTCAAGGACGACGCCAATGAGGTGCGCGCCGGCCTCGAGTGCGGCATCAAGCTCGACGACTTCAACGGCTACCAGGCCGGGGATGTCATCGAGTGCTTCGAGGTCCAGAAGGTCAGGGCATCGCTGTAAGCACTCTCCGGTCGGGGACCGCCGATTTTCGATTGGCCCTGGTCTCAACCGGCAGCCGCCCCTCCGCCACCGGCCATGAGCAACCGCACCATTCGCGTCAACGAGCTCCTGCAGCGCGAGCTGAGCGACGTCTTGCGCAAGCGCTACCAGAGCGAGGCTGTCGCGGTCACGATCAGCGAAGTGCGGGTCGCGCCCGACCTGCGCGACGCGCGCGTGTTCATCGCCGTCGTCGGCAGCGATGAGTTTGCGGAGGAAAAGCTGCGCTGGCTGCGCGCGCAGGCGGCGGACATCCGGGAGGAAATCAGCCGGCGCATCGTGCTGAAGTTCCTGCCGAAGTTCGAATACGTCCTCGACCGGACCGCGATCCGCGGCGCCCGGATTCTCCAAGTGCTCGACGAGATCGAGCACCCGCGCCCGCCGGCGGCGCAGGAATAGCCCGTCGTCGTCGTGGAGCCCTACTACCCGGAACTGTCGGCCGCGTTTGCGCGCCTGCTTGCGGCGCTCGCCGGGAAGAAGATCGCCGTGGTCGGCCACGCCCGCCCCGACGGCGACTGCATCGGCTCGCAGGTGGCGCTGGCGCGCGTGCTCGCGGCCCGCGGCTTCGACGTGATCTGCGTGAACGCGGACCCGGTGCCGCGCCGGCTGCAGTTTCTCGCGGGCGACATGGTGTTTCACCGCACCGACGACGTGCTCAAGGATCCGGTCGAGCGTGCGGCGATCTTCGTGGACTGTGCGGATCATGCGCGGCCCGGCGAACGCCTGAAGCTCCACTACCCGGCGCCGGCGGCGGTGATCGATCATCATCTTTCGAACGTGGGCTATGCCGTGGCGAACCTCGTCGACAGCGCGTCGGCGGCCACCTGCGAGATTCTCGCCGGCATGTTCTTCGACAACGGCCTCCCGGTCGACGCCCAGTCGGCGCAGGCGCTCTACACGGGAATCCTCACCGACACCGGCCAGTTCCGGTTCAACTCCACGTCGCGGCGCTGCTTCGTTCTTGCGGGCGAACTCGTCGCCCGGGGCGCGCGTCCGGCGGAGGCGGGCTACGAACTCTACGAGCGGGAGACGGCGGGGAAGCTGAAGCTGCTGCAGCGGTTTCTCGCCTCGCTTCAGCTCGAGTGCGGCGGACGCGTCTGCCTCGGCACGCTGCCGCCCGGGATCTTCGAGGAGACCGGATCCAACGGCGAGGACACCGAGGGCCTGGTCGACTACGCCCGCAGCATCGAGGGCGTCGACATCGGCGCGCTGATCGAGGTGCGGGCCGACGGCTCGATGAAGGCGAGCTTGCGCGCCAAGGATCCGGCGTATCGCGTCGACCTGGCCGCCGGGCAGTTCAACGGCGGCGGGCATGCCTGCGCGGCCGGGCTGAACCTGAAGACGGGCACGGAAAATTTTCGGGCGCGGCTGGTGGCCGCGCTGGCGCAACGGATTGCCGCGGTCGACGCGGAGCGGAAGCGTTAACACTCATGCTGCAGCCGCCAAAGGAAATGGAGGGTATCCTCCTTGTGGATAAACCGCGCGACCACACGTCGCACGACGTCGTGGCGCGGCTGCGCGGCAAGCTGAAGATGAAACGGATCGGCCATGCGGGGACGCTCGATCCGATGGCGACGGGTTTGTTGATCATCCTCGTCGGGAAGGCGACGCGCGTCTCGCAATACCTGATCAGCCTCGACAAGGAATACGAGGGCACGGTCGAACTGGGCAAGGTGACGGACACGCAGGACGCGGACGGCGAGATGATGGAGACGCGGCCGGTGCCGCCCTTCACCGAGGCCGAGATCAAGGCGGGCATCCAGGGTTTCCTCGGCGACCAATACCAGATGCCGCCGATGTATTCGGCGATCAAGATCGACGGCGTGCCACTCTACAAGAGCGCGCGCAAGGGCGAGGAGGTGGAGCGCGAGCCGCGTTTCATCCGCGTGATGAGCTGGGAGCTGACGCGCCTCGCGCTGCCGCAGTTCGATTTCCGGATGCGGGTGACGAAGGGGACCTACGTCCGCACGCTGGCGCACGACCTCGGCCAGAAGCTGGGCTGCGGCGCGCACCTGGCCGCGCTGCGGCGCACGGCGACGGACAAGTTCAACGTGGCTCAGGCGCTGACGATGGAGCAGATTCAGGCGATGACCCTGCCCGAGATCGAGAAACGCCTGATCGCGCCGCGCGACGCGGTGCCGAGTCTCGCGCTGTAGCCGGAGGGAACGCGGAGCGCGTCGCGGTGGCATCATGAGCATTCCTGCCCGGATCGACGGCTTGGAACACGCGGCGCTGCCGGCGCGGGCCCTGCACCTGGCGATCGGGATGTTCGACGGGGTGCACATCGGGCATCGCGCGGTCGTGGAGGCCGCGGTGCATGGCGCGCGGGCCGGCGGAGGAATCGCGGGGGTGCTGACGTTCTGGCCGCACCCGAGCGCGTTGTTCCGGCCGGAGAACCCGACGCGGTTGATTCAGGATGCAGCGACGAAGGCACAGATGCTCCTGGCGCTCGGCGTCGACACGGTGGTGACGCAGGCGTTCACGCCCGAACTGGCCGCGATCGAGGCGGAGGATTTTCTCCCGTGGCTGCGCGAGCGGCTGCCGCGGCTCGCGGCGGTCTATGTCGGCGAGAATTTTCACTTTGGCCGCGGCCGGCGCGGCGACGTGGCGCTCCTCGTCGCCAGCGGGCGCAAGCTCGACGTGCGCGTCTTCAGCGCGCCGCGCGTAAATCTCGACGGCGATCCGATCAGCAGCACGCGGATCCGCGCGCTGCTCGAGGCGGGAGAGATGGCGTCCGCGAGCGCGCTGCTCGGCTATCCCTACACTGCGGACGGCGTGGTGACGCCGGGCAAGCAGCTGGGCCGCACGATCGGGTTTCCCACGCTCAACGTGCCCTGGGCGCCGGCGCTGCGCCCGCGGCTCGGCGTGTATGCGGTGCGGATCGCGGGGGAAAAGTCCGGGGAGCCGCTGGCGGCGGTGGCGAATTACGGCGTCCGGCCCACGGTGGAGCACGCGAGCGAGCCGCGGCTGGAGGTGCATGTGCTGGGGCCGTGCCCGTTCGGCGCGGGGGATTTGGTGCGGGTCGAGTGGTTGCGCTTCCTGCGGCCGGAGATGAAGTTCGCGGGGCTCGACGAACTGCGCGGGCAGATCGCGCGGGATCGCGAAGCGGCGGCAGCGTTTTTTGCCCCGTGATCGTGCGAGATTTTTCCTTGCGCTGGGCGGGAGCGCTGGCGTTACTCGCCGACTC
>CAZENI010000258.1:0-11127 GCA_964513055.1 uncultured Opitutus sp. | reverse complement strand
GGTCGGCACCGGCCTCGGCGTCGCCGGCGCGATGACCAATCCCACGCTCTCCGTCTTCGCCAGCGGCAATCCCACCGCGCTCGCCACCAACAACGACTGGGGCACCAACGCCAACGTCGCCGACCTCACCGCTGCCTCCGCGCTCACCGGCGCCATGCCGCTCGCGACGACCGATTCAGCCGTGCTGCTCTCGCTGCCCGCCGGGTCCTACACCGTCCAGGCCGCCGGCCCCGCCGGCCTCGTCGCCGTCGAGGTCTTCCTCGTCGACGGCTACCGCGACGGCTCCTCCAAGCCCGCGCTCCTCGCGCCGCTTCAGGACCGCACGCTCGTCGCCGGCAGCACGACCACGTTCGCCGCGCCGTTCGTCGGCAAGCCCGCCCCGTCCTTCCAGTGGCTCCGGAACGGCAGCCCGCTCGGCACCGCCACAAATTCCACCCTCGTGCTCGGGCCGCTCACGCTCGGCGACACCGCCACCTACGCCGTCGCGCTGACCAACTCCGCCGGCACCACGACCACCGTCGCCGCCGGCCTCACGGTCCATACCGCGCCCGAGTTCTCCGTCTCCCCGGCGACGCAGACCGTCGTCGCGGGCACGCCGGTTACGCTCACCGTCACCGCCAGCGGCGTCCCGGCGCCGACGTATCAGTGGTTCAAGGGCACCGACCCGATCCCCGGCGCCACCACCACCACTCACGTCATCCCCAGTGCGCAGCCCGCGGATGCCGCCAGTTACTCCGTCGTCGCGACCAACGTCGTCGGCGCCGTCCCCTCCGCCGCCGGCGTGCTCACGGTCCACACCGCGCCGTCGTTCGTCCAGCAGCCCGCGGCCAACGTCGTCGTCAACGCCGGCCAGCCCGCCTCGTTCACCATCGTCGCGGCCGGCATCCCCGCGCCCGCGATCCAGTGGCGCCGGAACGGCAACCCGATTCCGGACGCGACCCAGGCCACCTACACCATCCCGTCGACCACGCCGTCCCACACCGACGTCTACACCGCCGCCCTCACCAACGCCGTCACCACGTTGCTCTCCGATCCGTCCGCGCTCACCGTCCGCTACGCACCGGTCTTCACTCAGGAGCCGCTGAGCCAGACCATCGTCGCCGGCCAGCCCGTCACGTTCACGGTCGCCACCGACGCCGTGCCGGCCGCGACGTATCAGTGGTTCAAGAACAGCGACCCGATCGCCACCGCCACCGGCGCGAGCTACACCGTCCCCGCCGTCGCGCCGGGGGACCATGCCGCGCAGTATTCCGTCGTCGCCACCAACCTCGTCGGCCCCACGCCGTCGGCGGTCGCCACGCTCACGGTGCACTTCGCCCCGACCGTCACCACGCCCGCCAGCGTCGTCGTCAATGCCGGCCAGCCCGCCTCCTTCAGCGTCACGGTCGCCGGCAATCCCGCGCCGTCCCTGCTCTGGCGCAAGAACACCACGCCGCTCCCCGGCCAGACCAGCGCCACGCTCTCCTTCGCCAGCACCGTCCCCGACGATGACGCGACCTACGACGTCATCGCGACGAACTCCGTCGCCGTCGTCCCGTCCGGCACCGCGACGCTCACCGTCAACTTCGGCCCGGTCATCACCTCGCCCGCCGTCGACCAGACCGTGAACCTCGGCGGCAGCGCGACCTTCGCCGTCGTCGCCACCGGCAAGCCCGCCCCCACGTATCAGTGGCACCGCAACACCGCGCCGCTCCCCGGCGCCACGCTCGCGTCCCTGCCGCTCACCGGCATCACCGCGACCGACGCGGGCGCCTACACCGTGGTCGTCGCCAACAGCGTCGCCTCTGTCACGCACGCCGCCGGCACGCTCGCGATTAACCCGGGCATCGCGAACTACACCCCGGCCGTCGCGACGCCGGGCATGACCGTCACGCTCAACGGCGTCGGCTTCACCGGCGCCACCGCGGTTACGTTCAACGGCCTCGCCGCCGCGTCCTTCTCCGTCGTCTCCGACACGCAGATCACCGCGGTCATCCCGACCTACGCGACGAGCGGCCTCATCGCCGTCACGCTCGCCGGCGGCGGCACCATCAGCGCCGCGACTCCGCTCACCATCCCGCAGGGCCCGCGCCTCATCAACCAGACCATCCGCGCCGCCGTCGGCGCGGGCGACGACGCGCTCCTCGCCAACTTCACGATCGAGGGCCACGCGCCCAAGGAACTTCTCGTGCGCGCCATCGGCCCCGGCCTCGTCGCCTACGGTGTCCTCGGCCGGATCGCCGATCCGCTGCTCACGATCCACGACGCCACCGGCGCCGTCGTCGCCGCCAACGACAACTGGGGCGGCGTCACCCCGATCGCCAACGCCGCGCTGGCCCTCGGCGCGCTGCCACTCTCCGCCGCGAGCAAGGATGCCGCGCTCCTCGTGAACCTCGCGCCGGGCACCTATACGGCGCGCGTCAGCGGCCTCGCCGGCGGCACCGGCGACGCGCAGCTCGAGATCTTCGAGACCGGCGCGCCCGGCCGCCTCGCGCACGGCGCCACCCGCACGCGTATCACCACTTCGGCGACGACCGGCTTCGTGCTCGCCGGCTCCGGCGCCACCGGCACCAAGACCGTGCTCATCCGCGCGGTCGGCACCGGCCTCGGCGCCGCGGGCACCGTCGCCAATCCCACGCTCAGCGTCTTCGGCGGCTCGCCGTCCACGCTCATCGCCACCAACGACAACTGGGGCACCCACGCCAACCTCCCGGCCCTCGCCGCCGCCGCCGCCGCGGTCGGCGCGATGCCGCTCGCCGCGAACGACTCCGCCCTCCTGCTCACCCTCGAGGCTGGCGCCTACACGGTGCAGGCTTCCGGCGGCGCCGGCCTCGTCCTGACCGAGGTGTTCCTCGTCGACGGTTACCGCGATCCCGCCGCGCGGCCCGCGCTGCTCGCGCCACTCCAGGATCAGACCCTCACCGCCGGCGCGACCATCACGCTCGCCGCGCCGTTCACCGCCAAGCCCGGCCCCGTCACCTTCCAGTGGAAGAAGAACGGCGGCAACCTGCCCACCGCCACCGGGCAGTCCTACACCATCGCCAGCGCGGTGGCGGGCGACGCCGGCAACTACTCGGTCGAACTCACGAACACCACCGGCGTCACCCTCAGCGCCGAGGCCACTCTCGGCGTGAATGTCGCGCCGCTCATCACCACGCCGCCCGTCGCGCAGACCGTCGTCGCCGGCCAGTCCGTGACCTTCACCGCGGCCGCGAGCGGCTTCCCCGACCCGACGTATCAGTGGACGCGCAACCATCTGAACATCCCCGGCGCCACCGGCGCCAGCCTCACGCTCGCCAGCGTCTCCTTCGACGCCGGCGGCACCTACCGCGTCGTCGCGACCAACCTCGTCGGCTCCGACGTCAGCGCCGGCGCGCTCCTCACCGTCAATCCGATCGCCCCCGTCGTCACCAGCCCCGGCACCGCCTCCGGCGTCCTCGGCCGCGGCTTCTCCTATCAGATCACGGCGGCGACCACGCAGGCCACCTACAGCGCCACCGGCCTGCCGCCGGGCCTCACGCTCGACGCCGCCACCGGCAGCATCGCCGGCGTGCCGCCCGCCACGGGCACCTTCAACGCGGTCGTCACCGCCACCAACATCACCGGCGCGAACTCCAAGCCCGTCACGATCGCCATCCTCCCGCCGCCGCCCATCATCAACAGCGCGGCCGCGGCCACTGCGCGCGTCGGCACCGGTTTCTCGTTCACCGTCCTCGCCGTCAACATGCCCGCCGGCTCCACCTTCGCCGCCACCGGCCTGCCGGCCAATCTCACGCTCGATCCCGCCACCGGCGTGATCAGCGGCACGCCCGTCGTGGCGGGCACGTTCAACGTCGCGCTCTCCGCCACCAACGCCACCGGCACCTCGACCAGCGCCCTCCAGCTCATCGTCGATCCGCCCCTCAACGTCCCGGCCTACTCCGGCCCCACGCAGCTCAGCGCCGTCCAGGGCGCCCCGTTCAGCTTCGCGCCCGTCTTCGCGAATGGAGTAACCGGATACACCGCCACCGGCCTGCCCGCGAACCTCGTGCTTGATCCCGGCACCGGCGCCATCACCGGCTCGGCCAGCGTCACCGGCACCTTCGCCGTCACCCTCGCCGCCACCAACGCCGGCGGCACCACGAATGTCGCACTCACGCTCACCGTGAATCCGGCGCCGACCGCGCCCGTCATCTTGAGCGCCAGCACCGTGACCGCCACCGTCGGCACGCCGTTCGCGTTCACGCTCTCCGCCTCGCAGTCGCCGACGTCCTTCGCCGCCACCGGCCTGCCGGGCGCGTTCACGTTCACCGCCGCTTCCGGCTTGATCAGCGGCACGCCCACGGCTCCGGGCCAGTTCACCGCCCAGGTCCGCGCCACCAACGGCGTCGGCTCCGGCCCCGCGTCCGTCCTCGTCATCTCCATCAATCCCGCGGCCAACGCCCCGATCATCACCAGCCCGCCCGTCCTGCAGGCGCGGGTGGGGAACGCGTTCAACGTCACGCTCTCCGCCTCGAACTCACCGCTGTCCTACGCGCTCACATCGGGCACGCTGCCGGCCGGCCTCCTGTTCGACGGTGCGACCGGCGCCATCACCGGCACCCCGACGCAGGTCGGCCAGCGCCGCGTCTGGTTCGCCGCCACCAACGCCACCGGCCAGGGCCTCGCGCTGGAGATCCTCTTCAGCATCGCCGCGGCGGATACGACGCCCGTGATCAACAGCAACGGCACCGCCGCCGGCCAGGTCGGCCTCCCGTTCTCCTACGTCATCACGGCGAACAACAACCCGACCTCCTTCGCCGTCGCCTCCGGCACGCTCCCCGCCGGCCTCACGCTCGATCCGGCGACCGGTGTCATCGCCGGCATCCCGTCCGAGTCCACGATCGCTCCGGTCGTTGTCACGCTCACCGCCACCAACGCCACGAGCACGAGCAGCCCGAAGCCGCTCACGTTCACCATCGCGTCCGCCCCGGCCACGCCCGTCATCACCAGCCCGCTCACCGCGTCGGGCCGCGCCGGCACGCCGTTCACCTATCAGGTCACCGCCAGCGAGGGCGCCACGTCCTTCGTCGCCGCCGGCCTGCCGCTGAACCTCGTGCTCAACAACACGACCGGCGCCATCTCCGGCACCGCCGCCGTCTCGGGCAACTTCCCCGTGACGCTCCGCGCCGCCAACAACGCCGGCCTCGGCGCGCCGTCGACGCTCATCCTCTCGCTCAGCGCCGCCGCCGCCGCCCCGTCGATCACCAGCCTCCCCGCCGCGAGCGGCAAGGTCGGCGCCGCCGCCGCGTTCAGCTACCAGATCACGACGACCGTCCCCGTCGGCTCCGGCCCGGTCACCGCCTACGGCCTCACCGGCACGCTGCCGCTCGGTCTCTCGTTCAACACCAGCACCGGCACGCTCAGCGGCCGCCCCGCCGAGGCCGGCATCTTCACCGTGGACCTCACCGCGACCAACGACGGCGGCGTCAGCCAGCCGCAGTCGCTCGTGCTCAACATCGCCTCCGCCGACAACGTGCCCGTCATCACCAGCGGCCGCTACGCCAGCGCGATCGTCGGCCAGACGTTCACCTACACGATCACCGCGGCCAGCACGCCGGCGTTCCCCGCCGCGCCGTTCCCCGCGCCGTTCACGCTCGACGCCGTCAACCTCCCCGAGGGCCTCGCGGTCAATCCCTCCACCGGCGTGATCCAGGGCGTGCCGCTGGTCTCCGGCATCTTCGTCGCCACGCTCGTCGGCACCAACGAGGCCGGCACCGGCGCGTTCCGCGACCTCACCATCTTCGTCGACCCCGCGCCGACCGCGCCCGTCGTCACCAGCCTGCCGTCGGCCGCGGCGCAGGTCGGCGTGCCCTTCAGTTTTCAAATCACCGGCACGAACTCGCCGACTTCCTTCGAGGTCCTCGGCGCCCCGGCCTGGATGACCGTCAACGGCCAGAACGGCGCCATCGCCGGCACGCCCACGACGCCCGGCACGTTCTCCGTGCTGCTCGTCGCCACCAACGCCGCCGGCTCGAGCAACCCGCTCCGCCTCACGCTCACCATCGCCTCCGCCGCCAACACCCCGGTGATTATCAGCACGCGCACCGCCGCCGGCACCGTCAGCACCGCCGCCGCCCCGCGGCCGTTCACCTACACCATCCTCGCGACGAACACGCCGACGTCGTTCATCGCCACCGGGCTCCCCGGCGGCCTCGGGCTCGACGCCGCGACCGGCGTCATCAGCGGCCATCCCAACGCCTCCGGCCAGTTCGAGGTCACCCTCATCGCCGTCAACGGCAACGGCGTCGGCCAGCCCGCCACGCTCATCATCACGATCGCGCCGAACATCACGTTCCAGTTCTGAGCGCGCCCCGTCCCCTCCGCGAAAACCTTCCGACTCCCGCCATGAATTTCCCCGCGTCCTTTCCGCTCCGCCCGCTGCTCGCCGTCCTCGCCGGCCTCGCGCTCGGACTGTCTTCGGCCCTCGCCCAGGCCACGCTGCCCCGCGCGCAGGTCGGCGTCGCCTACACCTACCAGGTGGCGACGACGCCCGCCGCGCCCGCCGGCACCGTCTACAGCGCCACCGGCCTGCCCACCGGCCTCTCGATCAACAGCACGTCGGGCGCCGTCGTCGGCTCCCCGACCACCGCCGGCATCGCCACCGGCGCCATCTCGCTCGCGTTCGGCGGCGTGACCAACAGCTTCACCTTCACCCTCGTCGTCGATCCCGCGCTCGGCACGCCCGCGATCACCAGCGCCGCCACCGCGTCCGCGACCGTCGGCACCGCGTTCGCCTACACCGTCACCGCGAGCAACTCCCCGACGAGCTTCAATGTCGGCGCGCTCCCCGCCGGCCTCACGTTCACCAGCCCCACCATCAGCGGCACGCCGACCACCGCGGGCACCGCCCAGATCGTCCTCAGCGCCAACAACGCCTCCGGTATCGGCGCTTCCACGACGCTGGTCCTCACGATCAGCCCGGCCGGCCCCGTCCCCGCCATCACCAGCCCGCTCACCGCCACCAGCCCCGTCGGCGCCGCTTTCACCTACACGATCGCCGCGTCCAATTCGCCCGTCACCTATTCTGCCATCGGCCTGCCGCTCGGCCTCGCGCTCAACACCACCACCGGCGCGATCACCGGCACGCCCACCATCGCCGGCGCCTACACCGTCGCCCTCAGCGCCTCCAACAACAACGGCGCCGGCGCCACCTCCAACCTCGCCCTCACCGTCGGCGCGCTCTCGAGCGTCTCGAACGCCGCCCCGCTGTCCGTCACCGTCGGCGTGGCGATGGCGCCTTTCGCGCTCGCCGCCACGAACTCCCCGCAGAGCTTCAACGTCAGCGGCCTGCCCCCCGGCCTCGCCGCCAGCGCCGCCGGTGTCATCAGCGGCACGCCGACCGCCCTCGGCGCCTTCACGCTCACGGCCAGCGCCAACAACGCCACCGGCACCGGTCCCGCGGCCACCTTCACGCTCACCGTCGCCGCCGCGGGCGGTGGCGGCGGCGGGGGTGGGGGAGGAGGCGGCGGCGGTGGTGGCGGCGGCACGATTGCGACCGCGCCCATCATCACGGCCCAGCCCGCCAGCCAGGCCGTCGTCGAGGGCTCGACCGTCACCTTCGTCGTCAACGCCGCCGGCACCGCGCCGCTCACGTATCTGTGGCGCAAGGACGGCAACGCCCTCGCGAACAGCAACGCCAACTTCCTCACGCTCGCCAACGTCAAGGCGGAGGACGCCGGCGGCTACTCCGTCGTCGTCAGCAACGCCGGCGGCTTCGCCACCTCCAGCGTCGCCACCCTCGCCGTCACCGCCCTGCTCACGCCCCCGACCATCGTCACCGGACCGGTCGCGCAGTCGGGCACCGTCGGCGGCACCGCCACCTTCACCGTCGTCGCGGCCGGCACCACGCCCCTGACGTATCAGTGGCGCAAGGATGGCGCCGCCCTCGCGGGCGCCACCGCCGCCTCCCTCGCGCTGACCAATCTCACCGCCGCCAGCGCCGGCGCCTATTCCGTCGTCGTGACGAACGCCGCCGGCACCGCCACCAGCGCCGCGGCCGCCCTCACCGTCGGCGCCGCCCCCGCCGGCCTGCCCGTCATCACCGCGCAGCCGCAGGGCGGGACGTTTGCGTCCGGTGACACCCTGACCCTGTCCGTCGTCGCGACGAGCTCCGCCGCGCTGACGTATCTGTGGAGCAAGGACGGCGTCGCCCTCACCGGTGCCACCGCGGCCACGCTCACGCTCGCCGCCGTGGACGCCGCCAGCGCCGGCAGTTACACCGTCGCCGTGACGAACTCCGCCGGCACCGTGACCAGCGCCGCCGCCGTCGTGGTCGTCACGCCGCCCGCCTCGCGCCTCGTCAACCTCTCGACCCGCGGCACCGTCGGCGCCGGCGAGCGCATGCTGATCGCGGGCTTCGTCATCCAGGGCACCGAGCCGAAGCCGGTGCTGATCCGCGCCGTCGGCCCCACGCTCGGCCCGCTCGGCGTCACCGGCGCGATCGCCGATCCCGTGCTCGAGCTGTTCTCCGGCACGACCCTCACCGCGACGAACGACAATTGGGGCACCGCCGCCAACGCCACCGCCGTCGCCGCGACCGTCGCGCGCGTCGGGGCCTTCGCGCTGCCCGCGACGAGCGCCGACGCCGTCATCCTCACCACGCTCGCCCCGGGCAACTACACCGCGCAGGTGCGCGGCGCCGGCACCAGCACCGGCGTGGGCATCGTGGAACTCTACGACGCCAGCGAGGGCCCGGCGCCCGCGAAGCTGATCAACGTCGCCACGCGCGGCGAGGTCGGCACCGGCGGCAACATCCTGATCGCCGGCTTCTACATCGGCGGCGAAGTGCCCAAGCAGGTCCTCATCCGCGCCTCCGGTCCCTCGCTCGCGGCCTTCGGCGTAGGCGGCACGCTGTCGGACCCGCGCTTGCAGCTCTTCTCCGGAACGACGGTGCGCAACGAAAACGACAACTGGGGCACGCCGGTCGGCACCGGCGCGGCCGACGCCGCGCAGATCACCGCGGCCGCAAGCAGCGTCGGCGCCTTCGCGTTCACCGCCGGCAGCCGCGACGCCGTGCTGCTCGTCACGCTGCCGCCCGGCGCCTACTCCGCGCAGGTCAGCGGCGTGGGCAACACCATCGGCGTCGCCCTGGTCGAAGTGTATGAAGTGCCGTGAGGCGCCGGGCGCACCGCCCGTATCCAAGAACCTGAGACCGCCGCCCGGCCGCACGCGGGCGTCCCCGTCCATCCGGCGGCGGCGCCCCGTCCGTTCGGACCCGGTGGTCGCCGCGGGTGGCAGGTCGTTCGCGGGTCGTTCTACGCAAACCTGCGTAGAGCGCCGCAATTCGATTGGCCCGGCCGGAGGTTCGAACCTTCCTGTGCGCGCTTCGCGTCCGTGCTTCCACCCCGAACCACATTTCCCTCCGACCGGGAACGGCCTGCGTCATCCAGGTCGGTCGCGCCCGCCGCTCCGATGAATCTGCGGGTGCTGATCGTCGAGGACGATTCGCTCGCGGCGGATCTTCTGGGCGGACTGCTCCGGCTGCATCCCGACGTGGAGGTGGTCGCAGTCCTGGCCGATTTCGCCGCGGCCCGCGCGCGGCTCGCCGAGCCCGGCTACGATCTCGTGTTCCTCGACATCGAACTCGCCGCGCAGAGCGGTTTCGATCTCGTGCCGCACGTCTCCTCCCAGGCGCGGGTCGTGTTTCTCACCGGGCACCGCGACCACGCGCTGCGGGCCTTCGAGGTCGACGCGCTCGACTACATCGTGAAGCCGATCACGGCGGCCCGGCTGGAGGTCGCGCTGCAGCGGGCGCGCGTGGCACGCCGCCGGGCGGCGGAGGGGGACGCCGCCGCGGAGCGCGACGGACAGATTTTCCTGCGCGGCCCGAACCTCGGCGGCACGTTTACCGCGCTGGACCGGATCGCCGTCGTGCGCTCCTCGGAAAATTACTCCGAGGTCATCCTGATTTCCGGCGAGCGCTCGATTGTCCGCCGGACGATGCACGCCTGGGCCGCGCTGCTGCCGGACGGGCCCTTCGTTCGCGTGCACCGCACCGCGATCGTCAACTTCCATTGCGTGCAGCGCATCGTGCGCGAGCCCGACGAGAGCACGCACCTGCTCCTGCGCGGCCTCGCGCACCCCGTGCCGGTCAGCCGCCGGTATTGGTCCGGATTGCGCGTGAAGCTGGCCGGCGCCGGTCTGCTCGGCATTCAACGGCACTAACGGTTCCCTCCGGACGCGCGCTTGCCACCGCTCGCGCGGCTTCTAGGGTCGGCGCGCTTCTCCCCCTTTATGCGCCGTCATCCCCTCGTTCGTCTCGCCCTCCTCGCCGCTCTCGTGTGCGCGCTGCCGCTCACCCGCCTGACCGCGGCTCCCGCCGCCTCCAAGGATGCCGGCGGCCCCAAGCTCGGCCTCCAGACCTGGACCTGCCGCAACATGAACTTCGACCAGGTCGTCGAGTTCGCCGTGAAGCACGGCATCACGCACCTCGAGATGATCAAGGCCCACCTCGATCCGCTCGCCCCGAAGGAGGAGTCGCTCCGCAAGAAGGCCATCCTCGATGCCAAGGGCCTCACCGCCTATTCCTTCGGCGTCAACGGCACCTCGATGGACAAGGAGAAGAACCGGCAGCTCTTCGAGTTCGCGAAACTGATGGGGATGAAGGTCATCATCGTGGAACCGAAAAACATGGCCGAGTGGGACAACCTCGAGCAGCTCGTGAAGGAATACGACATCAAGCTCGCCATCCACAATCACGGCACCGGCACCGTCTACGGCGATCCCGCCACGGTGAAGAAGGTCCTCGCCGAACGCGACCGCCGCATCGGCGTGTGCCTCGATGTCGGCTGGGTCACCGCCGCCGGCTTCGACGCCGCCGAGGTCTTCCGCAGCTACGGCGACCGCGTCTACGACATGCATTTCAAGGACAAGGTCACCGACGTCGACGCGAAGGGGAAGACCGTCGCGACCGACACCGAGATCGGCAAGGGCAAGTCGAACTACAAGGGCCTTTTCGCCGAGATCAAGAAGGCCAAGTGGTCGGGCGTGATGGCGATCGAGACCGACAGCAAGGCCTTCGCCGAAGACCCGAACCGGCTCGTCAGCGAAGCCAAGGCCTTCTTCGCGGCGAGCACGGGCAAAACGCGCAAGTAAGCGCCTGCCTCCCCGTGGGCTTTCGCCCGGCCG
>CAZENI010000257.1:6688-11148 GCA_964513055.1 uncultured Opitutus sp. | reverse complement strand
ATTCGTATTTTCAGGCCGAGTCGCGCCCCGAGATGCAGGTGCTGGCGGCCGCGCTCGACTGGAGCTTCTGGCCGCAGGGATCCGCCGGGAGCAATTCCCGTTCGTCATGATTCCCGAATTGGAATTCACGCCCACGGAACTCCAGTCGCAGGCCCTCGGGGCGGAGACGCTTCAACGCGCGACCACGCTCTTCAACGCGAGCGGCTGCCTTCAGCTCAAGGGCCTCTTTCCCACCGGGTTCATTCATACGCTGCGCGAGGCCTACCTCGAGCGCTACCAGTCGTATTTCCGCGCGGGCAAATTCGACGACGCCAAGCCCGTCGGCACGGGCCGGTATCAGGTCGCGGTGGAGTTCTCCGCGCCGTTCAACGCGCCCCAGCTCTACGCCTCCCCGCTCATCCTGCCGATCCTGCAGGCGTTGCTGGGGAGCAATCTTTTCCTCGGCATCTTCGGATCCGTGACCTCGCTGCCGGGCGCCGAGGCGCAGCATCGCCACCGCGACAACCCCCTGCTTTTCAGCGCGCAAATCAACCGCTTCCTGCCGCCCTTCGCGATCAACCTTTTCGTGCCGCTCGTGGATTTCAACGAACGCACCGGCACCACCCGCCTCTTTCCCGGCACCCACGTCAAGAGCGGCGAGGAAGCCGAGGGCGCTCCGGGCTTCGACCCGATGGTGCCGTGCGGTTCGTGCCTCCTCGCGGATTACCGCCTTTTTCATCAGGGCACCGCCAACATCTCGGAGGAGATCCGGCCGTTGCTGTTTCTCGCCTACCATCGCCCGTGGTTCAAAGACTACCACAATCACAAGGCGTGGCCCTTCTTCCGCATGAGCGAAGCCGAACACGCGGGCATCCCCGCGGAACACCGTTCGCTCTTCGCCTGGATGGAGCACTATCGGATCGGACTCTATTAACCACGCCATGAAAGAGCCATTCAACGCCCAGGCGGCTGCGAGCATCGCGTTTTGGCGCGAGCTCTGCCCCGAGCTCAGCATCGAGGGAAAACTCGAGGCGCCGCCGGCGCGACTGCCGGATCCGGCCGCGCTGCTCAGCCTGCTCCGCACCGAAGGCTACATCAACGAGCCCGACGTCCTCTCGCTCGAATGGATCGCGCGCATGCGCGGTGCGATCCAGACGCTGCACGCGCGCGGCATCCCGCCGGCCTTCGCGTTCGTCTACGACGAGTTCTGGCTGATCTTCCGCAGCCTCGCGCCGTTCCTGACCGAGGTGCTGGGGCCGAACTACCGTGTGCTGCCCGCGTTCTGGGCGTGGTATGTGGAGCCGACGGATGCCGCTTCGGGCTGGACGCCGCACCGCGATCGGCCCGGCGTGGGACTCGCCCCCGACAACACCCCCGAATCGCTCAGCATCTGGCTGCCGCTGACGCACGCCACGCCGTTGAATGGCTGCATGTATATCCTCCCGGCGCACTGGGACGATAACTTCAAGCAGCGCAATTGGAGCCCAGGGATGCACACCGTGATGTCCGGCGAACAGCTCCAGAATATCCGCGCGCTGCCGGCGCCGCCCGGCAGCCTGTTGAGCTGGAACCAGTCGCTCTATCACTGGGGCAGCCGCGCCAGCAAAATGGGCACCGAGCCGCGCTGCAGCATCTCGGTGGAATTCCAGCGCGGCGACCGGCCCGCGCTGTCCACGCCCCTGCTCGATCCGCGGGAGATTCTGCCGTTCGGCTCACGCCTCGGGCTGGTCGGTCGTCTCCTGAAGGCGTATTCGCCGTTTCACCGTTTCAACTCACCGCAATTCCAAATCCTCGCGAACGCGCTGGAGTGGAAGTTTCGCCTCTGATCCGACCACGCTCCGGCCGCCATGCCCTACGACTTGACCGACTACGCGCAGATGCTGAATGCCCGCGAACGCATCGCGGCTTACACCGAGGCCATTCGCGCCGCCGTCAAGCCGGGCTCCGTGGTCCTCGAAATCGGCTGCGGCACCGGCGCGATGGCGCTGCTCGCGTGCAAATTCGGCGCGCGGCGCGTCTACGCGATCGAGCCCGATGCCGCCATCAACCTCGGGCCCCAGGCCGCACGCGACAACGGCTGCGCCGATCGCATCGTTTTTCACCATGCGCTCTCCACCGAGGTTTCGCTGCCCGAGCGCTGCGATGTTCTCATCTCCGACTTGCGCGGCTCGATTCCGCTCTACGGCACGCATCTCCGCGATCTGATGGATGCGCGCGAGCGCCTGCTCACGCCTGAGGCCACCTGGATTTGCCAGACCGACACGTTTCACCTCGCCGCGGTCGAGGCGCCGAACGGGCGTCACCAGGTGCAGGCGTGGTGGGATGGCTCGCGCTGGGGCCTCGATCTCAACTCGGCACTGCGCTACGCCACCAACAGCCTCATCCGCCAGCCGTGCGCGCTGGAGAGCCTCGTCACGACCTCGGCCGCGTGGGCGAGCATTCACTACCCGACGCTGCGTTCGCCGCACGCGCATGGCGCGGTGGTGTTGACGGCGACGCGCGACGCCGTGGCGCACGGCCTCGCCGGCTGGTTCGAGGCCACGCTGTTTGGCGGCGCGCGTTTCTCCAACGCCCCCGGCCGGACCCCGAGCGTGTATGGCAACACGTTCCTGCCCTGGCCCGAAGCCGTGGCCCTGCGCACCGGCGATCGCGTAGAGGTGAAAATCGATGCGCTCCTCAGCGGCTCCGGCTACGAGTGGAACTGGGCGACCACGGTGCGACGCGAAGGCCAGGCGCAGCCGATCGCGGAGTTCAAGCAATCCACCCTCCGCGGACACATCATCGATCCGGAGATGTTGCGGCGCAGCTCGAGCGCCTACCGCCCGCAGGTCACGCCGCAGGCCGAGGAGGAGCGTTTCCTGCTCGAGCGGATCGACGGCGAAACCTCGCAGGGCGATCTCGCCGCCGCCCTGCGTTCGCGCTTCCCGGAGCGATTCGCGGATCAGGCGGCCGCGCTCGCGCGCGTCCTCCGCACGACCGGGAATCTGGGCCGCTGAATCGACCGCGCCGGTTCGCCCCGCGAAAAAGGCAAATTCCGCACAGAGACGGGCGTTGACGACGGTTTTTCCGGCCACGAAATTCGCCGCACCCTCATGTCTCCCGCCGCCATCATCAGCCGCAGTCCCGACCATATCGCCACCGAGATCGACAGTCAGGTCGTCCTCATGAGCCTCGGCAGCGGCCAGACCTTCGGCCTGGAAAAATCAGGGAGCCGGATTTGGGCGCTGCTGGAACAGCCGCGCTCCGTGGAGAGCATCGTGGCAGAGCTCTTGAAAGTCTACGACACCACGCCGGCCCAGTGCCTGGCCGACGTCGCCAGTTTCGTCGCCCGGCTCGCCGAGGCGCAGCTCGTCACGATCGCCGAACCGGCCGACGCGAAGTAGCGGCCCGCGTGCTCAGTCGCGCTTCGGCGCCCGGCCCGGCGGGCTGAAGCTTTCGCGCCTCCGGAATTGCTGCGGACGTCCCGCGCGCCATTGTCTCGCGCGCTTCCCCGCACCCACCCATGACGCCACCGCCGATTCCCGCCAACGACATCGCGCGCGTCGCGCTGCTGCGCTCCCTCGGCGTGCTCGATACCCCACCGGAACCGGACTACGACGAACTCACCGCCCTCGCCGCCCAGATCTGCAATGTCCCGATCGCGTTGATTTCCCTGGTCGACGCCGATCGCCAGTGGTTCAAGTCCAGGATCGGCCTCACCGCCACCGAGACCTCACGCCAGCAGTCCTTCTGTGCGCATGCCATCAGCGGGCCGTCCCTGGATCTCTTCATCGTCCCTGACGCCCACCACGATCCGCGCTTCGCCGACAACCCCGCCGTCCTGGACGATCCCAGCATCCGTTTCTACGCCGGCGCCCCGCTCGTCACCCACGACGGCTGGGCGCTCGGCACCCTGTGCGTGATCGATCGCCGGCCCCGCGAACTTTCCGCCGCCCAGCTCAGCGCGCTCAGCGTCCTCCGCCGCCACGTCGTCAACGCGATCGAACTGCGCCGGCTCGTCGAGCACCAGAATCGCATCATCGCCGACCTGGAGCACACCCGTGGCGCGCTCGACGTCGCCCGGCGCGTGGCCGAGGAGGCCACGCGCGCCAAGGCCGGGTTCCTCGCCGCCATGAGCCACGAGATCCGCACGCCGATGAACGCCGTGATCGGCATGACCACTCTCCTGCGCCACACTCCGCTCACCGCCGAGCAGCGCGACAGCGTCGACACGATCCACCTCAGCGGCGAGCACCTGCTCACGGTCATCAACGACATCCTCGATTTTTCGCGGATCGAGTCCGGCCGGCTCGAGATCGAGTTCGCCCCGTTTGCGCTCGCCGACTGCGTGCGCTCCGCCATCAACCTGCTCGCCGCCCGTGCGACCGAGAAACAGCTCCGTCTGAGTTCCGAGATCGCCCCCGGCACGCCCGCGCAGATCTCCGGCGACGCCACCCGGCTCCGGCAGAGATCGCTCACCACCGCCCACCGCCGCGCCACGC
>CAZENI010000257.1:0-6678 GCA_964513055.1 uncultured Opitutus sp. | reverse complement strand
GAAGTTCACCGAACACGGCGAAGTGGTCGTGAGCGTGACCGCGGCCGATCGGCCCGACGGCCGCTGCGAACTCGCCTTCACCGTCCGCGACACCGGAATCGGCATTCCCCCGGAAGCGATCGACCGCCTGTTCCAGACGTTCAGCCAGGTCGACGCCTCGACGACCCGCCGCTATGGCGGCACGGGCCTGGGCCTCGCGATCAGCCGGCGGCTCGCCGAATTGCACGGCGGCCGGATGTGGGTCGAGAGCGAGCCCGGCACCGGCTCGCGCTTTCATTTCACCATCCTCGTGCAACCGGTGGTGGCCGCGGCCCCGGCGGAGCCGGCCTCCACTCCGCGCCCGGCCGAGGCCACCTTCGATCCCCAGTTCGCCGCCCGCCATCCCGCCCGCATCCTGGTCGCGGAGGACAATGTCGTGAACCAGAAGGTCATCCTGCGCACCTTGCAGAAACTCGGCTACGCCCCCGAGGTCGTCGACGACGGCCTCGCGGCGCTCGCCGCGCTGCAGCGCGCCGCGTTCGACCTCGTCCTCATGGACATCGAGATGCCGGCACTCGACGGCCCCTCGGCGACCCGCCGGCTGCGCGCCGAGCTTCCGGCCGACCGCCAGCCCATCGTCGTGGCGATGACCGCGCACGCCCTCGCCGGCAATCGCGAGGGCTTCATCGCCGCCGGCATGGATGCCTACCTCGCCAAGCCGCTGCACCTCGGCGAACTCACGGCCCTGCTCGCAAGGCTCGACTCGCTGCGGCGCCCGCCCGTCGGTTGAACGCCGCGCACGGGCCGGGTCACGGCCCGGAATACTTCCCGGCCTCCGCCCCGTCGCGGCCCGGGCCGAGCACCGGTTCGCTGGATCCCACGAAGCGCACGCCTTCCGCAAAGCTCCACAGCCAGCACGCGCCGTCCTGACGATCGTGCACGAGCAGGCAATCCGGCTCGGCCCCGGGCCCCGTGCTCGTGATGCTGAACTGGCTGTGCGTCACGCGCTCCAACAGGCCCGGCAACAGGGACGCCGGCTGCGTGGCCTCGAGCGCCACCGTCCAACTGCCGCCCACCCCGATCGGCACCTGGGCCTGGAAATAGTAGCCGAAAAAACGCGGCGGCAGGAAATGCCCCGTCGCCCGCAGGCGTTTCAATTGCTCGTCCACCAGCGCCACGAAACCCACCCGCCACGGAAAATCTCGCGGCAGGCGGAAACCAGGCAGGGGAATCAACACAGGTGGCGACATCGGGAGCGGGCTGCGGATCTTAACGGCCCATCCCGGGCCGCACTGAAGCCCTACCCGCGGGCTTGCCGCCGGCCGATCGGCCATCAGCCTTGCCCCGTGTCCCTTGCGGAGAAACTGCAGCGCGAAGTCGACGATCTCGCCGTGCTCGACGATCCGCAGGAGCGGCTCTCGCTGCTCGTCGATCGCGCCCGGCGCCGCGCGCCCCTGCCGCCCGAGGATCGCACGGAGGCGAATCGCGTGCGCGGCTGCGTCTCGGTCGTCTGGCTCACCGGCGAGGTGCGCGACGGCCGCTGCCACTTCCGGAGCGACGCCGATTCGCCCATCGTCCGCGGCCTCGTCGCCTTTCTCTGCGACTTCTTCAGCGACGCGACTGCCGCGGAGATCGCCGCGAGCGAACTCGATCCGCTCGAGGCCCTCGAGGTCATCCGCAACCTTTCGCCCACCCGCCGCAACGGCCTCGCCGCTGCGCGCCGCACCATCCGCGAATTCGCGCAAGCCCAACTTTCGGAGAACTAATTCAGCAGCCATGAAACCACGAATCAAACCAGGGCACGGAGAGCTCGCCTCCGTTTCCTGGCTTCCTGGCTTCTGAATTAACCACTCCGTATTTCCGGCTGTGCTTCACGACGCGCACAATCACCTGCACGACGCCTGGCTCGCGCCGCATCACGACCGGATCTTCGCCGATCTCGCCGCGCTTCCGCTCGGCCGTGCCGTCGTCAACGGCACCGAGGAAGCCGACTGGCCCGCGGTCCGCGCCCTCTGCGCACCGAACGTCCAGCTCTCACCCCTCGGCGCTCACCCGCATCTCCTTCCCAGCTACGGCCTGCATCCCTGGCACGTCGGCAACGCCAGCGCCGCGTGGCGCGACACCCTGCGGCGCCTGCTCGACGCCGACCCGCACGCCGCCGTCGGCGAAATCGGCCTCGACACGTGGATGCTCGATCGCGCGCGCCCCGACGACCCGCGCCTCGCCGGCCTCCGCCGCGCGCCGCTCGACGAACAACGCGAGGCCTTCATCTGGCAGCTCGCCCTCGCCGCCGAGCGCAACCTCCCGGTCTCGATTCACTGCCTCGATGCCTGGGGCCCCCTGCGCGACCTGCTGCACGCGACGCCCCGACCCACCCGCGGCTTCCTGCTGCACGCCTACAGCGGCTCCGCGGAACTCGCCCGCGAACTCGCCGCGCTCGGCGCGTATTTCTCCTTCAACGGCGGCTTCCTCCACGAGCGCCACACCGCGAAGCGCGCCGTCTTCGCGTCGCTCCCGCTCGATCGGCTGCTCGTCGAGACCGATGCTCCCGCGATGCCGCCCCCGCCCGCGCATCGCCCGCACGAGCTGCCCGCCCTCGCCGACGGCACCGTCCTGAATCACCCGGCCAACCTCCGCGCCGCCTATGCCGGCCTCGCCGCGCTGCGCGGCCTCGACCCCGCCGCGCTCGTCCGTCAGATCGAGCAGAACTTCCACCGCCTTTTCTAGACTCATGCGCCGCCTTCTCCTCCTCTTCCTGCTCTGCCCTCTCGTCGTCCGCGCGCTCCCGCCCGAACAGGAGAAATTCTGGCGCGAGCTCCAGGCGCTCTGCGGCCAGGCCTTCGCCGGCAAGATCGCCGAGAGCACCAGCGCGACCGACGCCGCCTTCGCCGGACAGACGCTCGTGATGCACGTGCGCGCCTGCGGTGAGAACGAGATTCGGATTCCGTTTCACGTCGGCACCAACCGCTCGCGCACCTGGGTGCTCACGCGCACCGAGAAAGGCCTGCGGCTCAAACACGATCACCGCCACGAGGACGGCACCGCGGATAAGATTACTCAATACGGCGGCGACACCGCCTCCGCCGGCACCGCGCTGCAGCAGGATTTTCCCGCCGACCCGTTCACCGCGGGGCTGATTCCCGCGGCGAAAACCAACGTCTGGTCGTTCCTCTTCGCTCCCAGCAAGACCCTGAGCTACCGGCTCGTCCGCGCCTCCGAGGGCCGCCGCTTCCGCGTCGAATTCGATCTCACGCAACCGGTGCCGGCGCCGCCACCGCCGTGGGGATCGGGTTGACCGCCGCGATTGCGCGCACCACTTCGCCCGCCGCCGCGAGCCCAAACGCCCCGGTCACGAACACCGCCGCGCCCAGTCCGCTCTCGCAATCGAGCTTGAGATTCTCGCCCGGCTCCGGCTCCGCCGCGCACGTGCCGTCGGCGCGCGGAAACACCGGCGGCTCGCTCGACCACACGCAGCGCACGCCCATGCGCGTGATGCCCTTGTGCGCGCCCGACGAGAAACCGTGGTCGCGCCGCAGTTTCTTCCGCACCTGCCGCAACAGTTCGTCGCTCGCCTCGCCGATGTCGCCCGCGCAGATCCGCGTCGCGTCGCACCGCCCGCCCGCGGCTCCGACCGTGAGCACGGGGATCCCGCGTGCGCGGCTGCCGGCGATCACCAGCGCCTTGTGCGACATCAAGTCGACCGCATCGACGACGAAGTCGAACCGCGCCGCCAGCAGCCGCGCCGCCGTGCCCTCGGTGAAAAACTCCAGCGCCGTCTCCACCCGGCACTCCGGATTGATTAACCGGATACGCTCGGCCAGCACCGTCGCCTTGGGCCGCCCGATCTGCCCGTCGAGCGCGGGAAGCTGCCGGTTCACATTCGTCACGCACACATCATCGAGATCGATCAGCGTCAGCGCGCCCACGCCGCTTCGCGCCAGCCCCTCGACCGTCCACGATCCGACCCCGCCCACGCCGACCACCGCCACGTGCGCGGCGTGCAGCCGCTCGAGCCCGGCGCGTCCCAGCAGGCGACCCACGCCGGCGAAGCGGTCGAGGTAGGCGGCGGAGAGTCCGCCCCCGGTGCTCGTGCTGCTCATGTGCGGCTCACTCCTTCGGAAACTGCCGCCGCAGGACTGCGGCGAGACCGGCTTTGTCCATTCGCCTCGCCGAAATGGCGATCATGGCCTCGTAGAGTTCGTCCTGTCCCGGCACTCCCGTCACCCCATTCGCCGCCAAAAAGAACAGTGCGCTGGTGATCGCCGTCCGCTTGTTGCCATCGAGAAATACCTGCGCTTCCGCCAGGTGAAACGCGTAGGTCGCCGCGATCTCAAAGAGGTCGCTCCCGCGGTAGAGCCACGTGTTCTCCCCCGCCGCCAGCGCTGCCTCGACCGCTCCCTGATCGCGGACTCCATCGATTCCACCATGCTCCGCCAACGACTGGTGATGGATCAGCCTCACCAATTCCAAGGTCAGAAATCGAGGCTCGGCGCCTCCGTTCATTGCGCCAGCCGCCTCAGCAACTCCCGATTGTCGGCGAAAATCTTGGGCGCGATTCTTTCGAACTCCTCCCGCTTGATATGCTTCACGGCACCCGCCGCGACTTCGCCTTCGTTTACAAATGCCCGCACCTGCGCCTGCTCCTGCGGCGGCAGTTTCTTGATCATCTCGATGACTTCAGCGGCGCTCATGACTCGCGCACGCTAGGCGTTCCGACCACCCGCGCAAGCCCCGCCTCCCGCGCGCGCCCGCACAGCCCCCAGCAAAACGCCGGCACGCAGTGTGCCGGCGTCGACTCTCTCATCGGCGCACCTGGCGCCGCGCACGCCTATTTGATGTTCAGCAGCTTCTTGATCATGCCCTCGAGCTGATTCTGCGGCAGGTCCGCCTGGAGCCGTCCGACCGGACCGCCCTGAATCGTCGTCTGCAGGATGCCCTTCTGATCGAACACCATCAGCCGCGGCACGCCGTAGACGTTCAGCTTCGGCCCGAAGCTGTTCTTGTAGACATTGCCGTCGAAATGGATCGGCACGTTGACGCGGTTTTCCTTCACGAACTTCTGCAGCTTCTCGCGATCCTCGGCCTTGTCCGTCGACACCGTCACCAGCTCGAAGCCCCGCTTCCGGTAGTCGGAGTGCAGCATCCGCAACTGCTCCAGGCGATCCGTCGATCCCTTGTTCGTGCTCGCCCAGAAATAAAGCGCCACGACCTTGCCGCGCAGTTGCGCGAAGTCGGTCTCCTTGCCGTCGAGCCCCGTGAACTTCAGCTCGAACGGCGCCTTCTTCACCTCGAGGATGTTCAGCTCCTCGCGCGCCATGTCCTTCACGGCCTTTTCCTTGTGCTCAAGCAGCTTCTTCGCGTGCTCTTCCGCCCGCCCCGCCGGGAAGCCCAGCGCCAGGATGTGGATGTAGGAGCGCTCGCGGTCCGTCAGAAACCGGTTGCCGCCCGGCGCCGCCGCGAGTTCGTCGACCTTCTCCCGGAACGCCGTCAGATTGTCGCGGTTGATCAACTCGCGCACCTCGAAATCGGCAATGGCCGCCTCGATGGCGGCGAGCGCCGCCTTGGCGTTGTCGGACACGCCTTCCTTGAATTTCTGATTGGCGACCTCGAGCTTCAGATTGGAGAGATACGAGATCCGCAGCGCCGCTCCGGTCTTCTTGTCGATGCCGTTGGCGTAAAACGCCAGGTTGTTCACCGCCGTGTTCACCTGCCCGTGCGTCGGATGCTGCGTCAGATACGCGACGCCCGCGGTGATCACCTTTTGGAAACGCGCCTGGTCCTTGGGACCCGCCTCGTTCCGGACTTTGTTGAATTCGTCGTTCGCGAGATCCGCCGCCGATTTCGGCGCCGGGGCTTTCTTCTCGTCTTTTTTCTGGGGAGCCTGCGCCAGCGCGGCGCCGGAAAGGCCAAACACGCAGACGAGGGCAAGGAGGGGGAATCGCATTTTCATAGGGGGAGGAGAAACGGGGTTCGCAGCTTCGCCGCATCGACTAGTTCGCCGCCATCGCCCCCGCAAGGATAACTGGCTGACACCGGCCCGCGCCTGCGTTCTCGTCGCTCGCTCGCACCGCTCCCCGGCGCTCCGCCCCCGCTCCTTTTCCCCATGAGAATCTCCCTGCTCCGCCCCTCCGCCCTCGCCCTCGCCTGCGCCTGCGCGCTCGTCGCGGTTCCGCTCGCGTCCCACGCCCAGGCCCCGGCGGCCGACGCCGGCTTCCAGCCCATCTTCGACGGCAAGTCCCTCGCCGGCTGGGATGGCGATCCGAAGTATTGGCGCGTCGAGGGCGGCTGCCTCGTCGGCGAAATCACCCCCGAGACGATCGTGAAACAAAACACGTTCATCATCTGGCGCGGCGGCGCTCCGGCCGATTTCGAGTTGAAGCTCGAGTATCGCATCTCGGCGCGCGGCAACAGCGGGATCAACTACCGCAGCACCGAGGTCGCCGGCCAGCCCTGGGCCCTGCGCGGCTACCAGGCCGATCTCGATGGCCACGAACGCAACCGTCCGCCCCTCCGCCACACCGGCCAGAACTACGAGGAGCGCGGCCGCACGTTCCTCGCGCGCCGCGGCGAGTTCGTGCGCGTCGACGCCACCGCCAAGCCCGCTGTCGTCGCCTCGCTCGGCGACACCAAGGCGCTCGAGGCCTTCATCAAAAGCGACGACTGGAATCAGGTGCACCTCATCGCCCGCGGCCACGTCCT
>CAZENI010000256.1:0-11170 GCA_964513055.1 uncultured Opitutus sp. | reverse complement strand
CGCACCGGAAAATACCAACACAACAAAATCTCCCCGAGCGGCCGCGGCGCGCGGCGGCCGGTCTACGAGCAAATCTATCATCACTACGTGCATCGCGCCGGCCTCGCTGCGCCGTGGACGCAGCAGGCCGCCGAGAAGCTCCGCCCCGAAGGCGCGAGCCGCCCCGTCGCGGATCATCCGGGATTCGGAACGCTGTTCTACACTCGCCCCGCCCGCAGCCCGGTCGATCAAGCGAGCGACGTGACCGCGGCGCCGTCGGCCCCGGGCGCCGTGGTGGTGCGCGCGGAAGCGGGCCGGAATGTTGTCACGTGGATTCCTGCTCGCGGGGCCACGCACTACCGCGTCAGCCGCGGACACCGTCGCGCCTGGACCGAACTGGCGACGGAAGTCATCGGCTCCCGTTTCGTCGATCCGGCGAGCGAGCCGGGAGCGCGCTACGACTATCAAGTGACCGCAGAGAATCGCCACGGCCGGAGCGCGGGCAGTTCCCTCGCGTCCATCGGCCTCTCGCCCGCGATGGAGGACCCGGTTCCCTTCGTGGCCGACAATGGCGCTTACAACGGAAACTCCTCCGCTTTCGAAGCCCACGGGGAAGGCATCGGGGGCACATCGGATCGCTTCCGCTTCGCATCCACGCCGTTGGCGGGTGACTGCATCCTGACCGTGAGATTCGCACCGCCGTTCAGTTCACAACGCAGCCAGTTTGGCTTGATGGTCCGCGAATCGGATACGCCGGATTCGGCGCACGTGGCGTTGCTCATCTCCTCCGACTCCCTCGGAGAGAGCGAGCGGCCGACCTGGAAGGCCCACCTTTCCACGCGCGAAACCCCGGGTGCAGAGACCCGGGTGGCGGCGGACATGCCGTTGACGGCGCCGCACGTCGCCTACGGCCGCATCGTCCAAGGCTTCTCGCTCCGGCTCGTTCGCCACGGACAACGCTTCACCGCTTCGATCGCACTGAATGAAGGTGGCGACGATTGGCGCTCCGTCGGCTCCGTTGCGCTAGCACTCAAATCCGAGGTCTTGGTCGGCGCCGTCGGTGCCTCCCGGCTGCGCTCCCTCACGACGACGCTCACGCTTGTCGATCTGAAGATTGGAGGATCCGCCCCGTGAGCGCCGAATGGCAATGGTCCGCCGAAATCGCCGGCGCCGCCTCCCCTGAAACTGGCGGCCTGCCGCGCGCGTTCCTCTGGATCCCGCCCGACTGCGCCCGCGTGCGGGGCGTGGTCGTGGGCCAGCACAACATGGAGGAGGAAGCGATCCTCGAGCATCCCGCGTTTCGCGGCGCGCTCCGCGACCTGGGCTTCGCCGCGATCTGGATCTCGCCGCCGCTCGACTTCGCCTACGACCCGGCCAACGACACCGACACGCGTTTCCTCGCCCTGCTGCGCACGCTCGCGACGGAGTCCGGCTACGAGGAACTCGCCGACGCACCCGTGGTGCCAGTCGGCCACTCGGCGGCGGCTTCGTTTCCGTGGAATTTCGCCGCCACTCATTCGGAGCGCACGCTCGCCGTGATCTCGGTGAGCGGGCAATGGCCGTTTCCGGGCGACACCGGCGCGCCTCCGCCGGACATCGCAAACCTCGACGGGATCCCGGGACTCGTGACCATCGGCGAATACGAGTGGGCCGAGGAGCGGGCCGGCACCGGGCTGAAGCAACGCGCGCTCTTTCCCCGCATCCCTCTCACGATGCTGGCGGAGGCGGGTGCCGGACATTTCGAGGTGTCAGACGAAAAGGCCGCCTACCTCGCCCTCTACCTGCGCAAGGCGGCAGCGTATCGGCTGCCCAAGGACATCGGCCGCACCGGCACGATTGCGCTGCGGCCGATCGATCCGACGCGCGCCGGCTGGCTCTACGATCGCTGGCGGGGCGACGAGCCGCCGCGGGTGCCCGCCGCACCCGTCGCCGACTTTGCGGAGCCGGAGGAGGCGTTCTGGGCCTTCGACGAGGAGCACGCCGTCGCGACCGAGAAGTTCCGCGCAAGCCAGCGGGGCAAGAAGGTGGCGCTGCTCGGCTACGTGCAGGACGGTGCCGTCCTCCCCCAGGTCGCCGGCACGCATCAGCAGGTCACCATCCCATTTCGCCCGCTGGCGGACGGCATCACGTTCAAACTCGGCGCCACGTTCATCGACCGCGTGCCGAAGGGCCGGCCCGAGCGGTGGACCTGACTCAAGGAGGGCGCCGCAGTCACTCACCCGATCGGAGGCGCGCCAGTCGTGATCGAACGAATCTGCGGTCCGGTCGAGAAACTCGCGCCCGACACCTTCGCGCTGCGTTTCTATCGGATGGGACTGAACAACCCGAGGCGCACCGGCGAAATCTGGTTCGCCGCGACGCATCCCGGCGACGCCACCTTCAAACGCGCGATGCAACAGGCCCTGCTGCGCGTCCCCTTGCGCAACACCGAGGGCGCGCCGCAAGTGATCACGTTTCCTGCCATCCCGGATCAGCGTCTCGCGGCGAAATCGCTTACGCTCAACGCAACGTCCGACGCCGGAGCCGACGCCAAAGTGCGCTACTACGTCCGCGAAGACCCGGCCGAAATCGTCGGCGACATGCTCGTGTTCACGCCGATTCCGCCTCGGGCCAGACTGCCGCTCCGCGTCACGGTCGTCGCTTGGCAATATGGCCGCAGCAGCGAGCCGAAGCTCCAATCCGCGTCTCCGGTCAAGCGCACGTTCCAGCTCCTGCCGTAGCCTTTTCGTGCAGCCATTCGCGTGAGCGCAGGGACGCTGCTTTCCCCTCGCTTGCGCTCCGGGCTGCCAGGCTCGCACACACCCCGCTCTATCGCGTCACCTGCGCGTAGAGTGTCGCCGGGCGCAGTTCGTTGCCGGTGATCTGGCCATCGCCATTCGCATCGAGCGCCTTCAGGCTCAGCGGCGCATTCGCGATCTCCATCGCCTGAATCTCGCCGTCACGATTCGCGTCGAGCGTGAAAGCGACATTGAAGCCGCTCGAGAGCCGCACGCCCCGGGTCGGCCGGTTCGCTTCAAAGCGGCGCAGTTCCTCTCCGGAGAGTGCGCCGTCCGCGTTGAGATCAAGCGCGCGGAGGGCGGTCGGCGCCTGCGTCACCTCAGCTTGGGAGAGGATGCCGTCCCGGTCGGTGTCGAGCGCGGCCACGATCAGGCTCTGCATCCGGCCGTTCGAGAATGCGGCGCGTCCGACGGAACCCACACCGGCGTCGCCCGGCGGCGAGGCGGCCGGAGTGGCGGCGTGAGCGAGCGACGCGGCGCCGACGGTGAGGGAGAGCAAGAACAGGCGAAGATTCGACATGGGAGGAGGAAGCTCATCGCACTGACCGCTGCCCGCCGAAGGGAAGGCACACTGCACGGACACTGCGCTGAACAACGGGAATGACGCCGCCATTGTAAGCCGCCGGCTTCCGTTTCCGGGAGAATTGTTAAGCCGGCGTAAACCCCGCCGCCGCCTGTTCACGCCTTCGTCGCCGCGCGTGGCGGCGACCACCCGCTCACAACCGCAGCGTCGTCGTCAACTCGAAGTTGATCGGCCGCTGGAACATCCCGATACGCCCGGGCACCGCCACGCGATACGGCAGGCTGAAGTCGCCGTTTGGCGGCCGCAGCGCCACGCCTTCGTCCTGATTGATCACGCGCTGCCAGTTGAGGAGGTTGCGAATCACGAGGTTGAACGAGAGTTCCTTGCCATCGAGGACGCGCGTGCGCGACCGCAGCCGGAACGAATAGCCGAGCGTGCCGGTGACCTCGAAGGGCTGGCTGATCCAGACCGGGGTGTTGAGGTCGACGCTCGGATCATCCATCCACGGACGGTTCGCCGCTGTCACCGGCAGCGCGGGATTGAAGGACGGATTCGCCACGGTGTCGCCCGAGCGGTAGCCGGCGAGATTGCGATCAACGTAGTTGGCGCCGACGCCGACGCGCAGGCCCTTGAGCCGCCCCTCCTGCACGGTGTAGTCGGAGAAGAGTTTCGCGGTCATCCGCTTGATGCCGATCGTGTCCTTCAGCGCGCTGATGCTGTCATATTGGAACCAGATGTTGTTGTAGTTGATGATCGCGTTCGTCCGCTCCGACGGGATCGCAATCGTCGCATCCGGTCGCGTGGGGTCGGCGATGGCGAGGCCCGGCGCGCTCGGGGCGCCGTCGGGCTTGCGCGTCGTGTCGAGCCGCCCGCCCGCGCGCTCGAGCACCTGCCGGAATTCGTCGGCGCGGCCGAGCACGTAGGCCTGCGTGCTCTGCCAGCGATCATAGTCGTCGACGCGGCCGGTGCCGAAGCTCCCGGTCACCCGCCAGCCACGCGTGATGCGCCCGGAGATCTCGATCTCGATACCGGAGTTCTTCGAGGCAAACATGTCGCCGCCGGGCACGTTCTGATATCCGAGCTGATTGCGGCCCTCGGGCGTGTTGTCGCTCGCGTCGTTGCGCGACAGCAGGTCGTTGATCGGCGCCGTGGTCGGCGGCGTGCCGAGCCGGTTCTCCTGGCGGTTGAAATAGTAGCGCGCCGACAGATCGAGCCGCCGCTGGAACAGGCTGAAGCGCAGCACGCCGTCGTAGGCCTTGCCGGTTTCGGGCTCGGCATCGGA
This sequence comes from uncultured Opitutus sp., assembly GCA_964513055.1. Lineage (GTDB taxonomy): Bacteria > Verrucomicrobiota > Verrucomicrobiia > Opitutales > Opitutaceae > ER46. Next base: position 6,609 of record CAZENI010000256.1, on the reverse strand, counting down.
GCCGTCGAGGAACAGCTCGCCGCCCGTGCGCGGCCGGTAGCTGTCACCGTAGTTCACGCCGGCCGTGAGCCACGAGAAGGTGTGATAGACGACGCCGAGCGTGGTGTTCAGTCCGGTGCCCTCGCGCAGCGGCGCGTTGTAGTCGTTGCGGAAACGGTCGCCGGCATAGAGCGGATTCGGGAGGTTCACGCCATTCGCGCCCGCGACCGTCGGCCGATCCACGGCGAGCAGCGGCTGGGTGGAACGGGGCGAGCCGTCGGCGTTCTTCGGGATGTAGGAGAGCGTCTTCCAGTCGGCGGGCGCATTCGGCCGCCAATAACGATCGTCGAGCGTGAAGCCGTCCCAGCCCGGATTCGCCGGCATGAAACCGAAGCCGTTGAGCCGGCTCCGCACCTCGCGCGTCCAGTTGTCGCGTCGCGCGCCGCCGGATACGATCAGCCGGTCTTTGAAATACTTCCCGGCAAACGCGAAGATCGCCTGCTTCTGGATCTCGGTCTCGTCGCTCCAGTCGTTCAGCACCCAGCGCGTATTGATGGCCGCCGTGGAGGTGGTGAAGCTGTTGCCGTCGGCCGCCGCGATGCGGTTGAAAAGCGTCGTCGGCAAGCCGCCGGCGGGCTCGAAGGTGCGGTTGGGCTCGTTCCAGTAGTTGCGAATCGAGATGGTCTGCCCCTGCCATTCGCGCGGATCCGCGGCCAGCGACACGCTGGCAACGCGCTGGCGGTTGTCGCGCTTGAGCTGGCTCATCGCGCCCGTGAGGTTGAACGTGTAGTTGCCCCACTTCCCGAGGTTCAGGATGTAATTCAGGTTCGCGCGGAAGCCCCCGTTGTCGATCGTGCGCTCCCGGATACGCTCCTGGCCCTGGCCGTAGACATCGAGGAAATGCGGGTTCGGCTGGCCGTTGGGCAGGTTGCGGTTCAGGTCGAGGAACGAGTCCCTGAATCCGTTGATGTTGTTGATGATTTTCTCGAAGACCGAGTTGTAGTTCGCCGCCGTCTCGAAGTAGAGCCGCTCGCCGATCTGGTGTGTAAAGCCGACGCTGATACTGTTCGTCCACTGCGTGTAGAGCGGATCGTCGGGGACGTTGGTGAAGCGCTTACCGGGCACGCGGAAATTCGACTTCGCGATCGCGCGGTCGAAGCGGTCGCCCGGCAGGCTCTCGGCGTAGTTGAACGGCACCTGGTCGCCGCCCTGCGTGACGCTCGGCGTGGCGGGGCGCTGCTGCGTCGCCCAGTTGCCGAAGGGCAGCAGCTCGTTGTTGCCGTTGCGCGTCCACACCTGGCCACCGGAGTAGATCGGCACGCGCGCGGTCGAGTCGCCGCGGCGGGAGCGCGCCGTGTTCGCCCAGTTCATCAGCGTGGTCTGGCCGGGAATGTAGACGTAGTCGTTGCCGACGCGCTCGATGCCGTTGGGCTCGCCGGAAAACGTGAGGCCGTAGACGGCGCCGGGCGTCGCCGTGGTGCTGAGCATGGCGTTGGTGATCGGGCCGTCGAACACGGTGACGCCATCCCAGCCGCTCAGGCGATCGAACGACGGAAACGTGGGCCGCGTGCGCGCGACCTTCTCGTTGGAGTATTCGATCCGCGCCTCCGTCTGCTGCGCGATGCGGTAGGTGCCGGCGACCGTGATGCCCTTGATCTTCTCGAACTCGTGATCCATCCAGCCGCCCTTGTCGTGCCAGACGGCGTTGGCGCGCACCGCGATCTTGTCGGTGAGCCGCTTGTTCACGTCGAGCGTGCTGCGATAATATTCCCACGAACCCGCGGTGAAGCCAATGGTGGTGGCGTCGCGGTCGACCCGGGCCCGCTTGGTCTGGAGGCTGATGCCGCCGCCGAGCACGCTGTTGGCGCCGGTGTTGAAGAGGACGGCGTTCGGTCCGCGGCCGAAGTCGATGCGCTCGGCGTTGTAGGTGTCCCCGATGCTCGCCGTCGTGAAGAAATTCCGCTGCTGGCCCGCGTTCAGCGCGACGCCGCGGATATTATACATGCTCGGCACGGCGAACTGATCCGCGCCTTGCGCGTCGATCACGGGCCCGCCGTTGGTGGACCACATCGCCGCGTCCTGGAGATTCGTGATGCCGAGCGCCTCGAGAAACTCGCCCGTCATGACCGTGTAGGGCGCAGCCATGTCCTTCATATCGAGACCGAGCTTGGTGGCCGTGCCGGCGTTGGTGGCGGCAAAGCCGTCGTCCTTGTCCGTGTTCACCTCAAAGGGCGTGAGCAGGATCGGCGCGGCGGCCCTCGCCGCGGCCGTGGCGTCGACCACGGGCGGGACGGGACTCACCTGGGCCGGCGCGACGACGGCGGCAAGCAGCGTGCCGGCGCCGACAGCGCCGAGGCGGACAAGACAGGACAGCAGGGGCATGGCAGAAGAGGCTTGGTGCGCACACGGCAGGCGCGCGCGGCCGACACCAAGCAGCCCCCGCGTGGCAGTTCAAACCCCGCGGCCGTTTCACTGGAAACTGAAACACCCCGACCGCGCCTGACCCTCGGCGAGGCCCCGACGGACTACTTCAGCTCATACGCGACGACCGTGTTCACGAAGAACGTCGGCACGTAGACGATGCGGTTCTTCGCGTCGTAGCCAATGTCGGCGGAGTTGATCTTCTTCTCCCGCGTGTCGAGGAGCAGGGTCTTCGTGTTGCCCTTCACGTGGTAGATAGCGCCCGCCCAGCACGAGACGATGAACTCATCGCCCTTGATATGCTCGATGCCGTCGGTGCTGGCGTCCATGCCGTCGACGACCGTCGTGCGGTTCTTGTTCTTGTCGAATTTGATCAACGCGCCGGAGTCGGCCACGTAGAAGTCGTCGCCGTGTGCGAGCACGCCGTTCGGCCGCTTGAAACCGCCTTCGAGGAAGACCGCGGGCTTGCCCTTCGTGATCGAGTGAATCCGCAGCCCCTTCATGTCCGAAACGTAGACGACGCCCGTCTTCTGATCGACGGTGACGTCGTTCAACTGCTGGGAGCCCTCGATCGCGATCGTCTCGGTGATCGCGCCCTTCGCCACATCGATCACGACCACGCGATCGATATCGGCCACGTAGAGTTTGCCGCCGTGCAGTGCCATGCCCTTCGGCGCCTGCAAGCCCTTGACCCACTCCGCGGCGATCACCTTGCCGTCGAGCCCGACCTTGGCGATGGAACCGGCGTTGTCCTTCGTCCACGGCTCCTTGCCGTCGATGTTGGCCACGTAGAGGACCTTCGCCGCGGCATCGAACCGCACGGACTCGGGCGTCTTCAGGGTGGCTTCGGTCTCCCATTTCTTGATCAGTTGGGAAGACTGCGCGGCAAGCGAACCAGCCGACGCGAGTGCGAGTGAGAACAGCAACAGGGATTTTTGCATGGGGAAAGGCCGGGAAGTTGCCGCAAGCTGCGCGCCGCGTCGAGCGGAGGTTTTCGGAGGGAGCCCAGCCTCGCCATCGTCGAGCCAAGCCCCTCCACTTTCCAGTGAAACCCGCCATGCCCCCCGCTCCCTCGTCGAACTCCGGCCGCGTCTCACTCCGCGATGTCGCGCGCGCCGTCGGGGTCTCGCACGTCGCCATCTCGCTCGCGCTGCGGGGCGACGCGCGCGTCTCGGAGAAGCGCCGCAGCGAAATCAAGCTCGCCGCCGAGCGCCTCGGCTACCGGCCCGATCCCATGCTGTCCTCGCTGGCGGCCTATCGGCGCACGAAGCAGCGCGTGGAGATCAGCTCGACCGTCGCCTGGATCAACCAGTGGCCGGACCCCAAGGCGCTGCGCCGCCTCCATGAATTCGCCGCCTACTGGCGCGGCGCCGCGGACGCGGCGGGCGAGCTCGGCTACCGGCTCGAGGAATTCCAGGCGCCCCGCGATCTCTCGCACGACCGCCTGCAGCGCATCCTCGCCGCGCGCAGCGTGCGCGGCATCCTGCTCCCGCCGCACCCCCACGGGCTGACGCTGCCCGACTTCGACTGGAGTCAGTTTTCCGTCGTGCGCCTGGGCCTGTCGGTGCCGCACCCGCGGGCCCACGTCGTGACCAGCGATCAGTTGAACTGCGCCAAGATGGCCTTCGAACGCATCCGTGAACGCGGCTACGATCGCATCGGGTTCGTGAGTTCGCGACGCTTCGATCGCGACACCGGCGGCAACTTCCGCGCCGGCTTCCTGAGCGCGCAGGACGCGTCTCTGCCGCTGCGCCGCCATTTGCCTCCCTTGTTCCTCGCCGAGGAATCGTCGCCCGCCGACGCCCGCCTCCTCCGCGCCTGGCTCAAGCGGGCCCGGCCCGATGCCGTGATCTCCACCCACCCCGCCCTCCACGGTCTGCTCGCGAGCATCAACGTGCGCGTCCCGGCCGATTTGCCGGTCGCCGCCGTCAGCGTGCTCGACGGCAAGTTCGACGCCGGGGTGGACCAGAACTCCCACGAGGTCGGCCGCGTCGCGCTCCGCACCCTCGCCGGACTCATTCACCAGAACGAGCGCGGCATCCCGCGTTTCTGCCGCCGCATCCTCGTCGAAGGCCAGTGGATCGACGGGACGAGCCTGCCGGTGCGTAGTGCCACCTGACCCCAACTGTGCTCGCATTGATGTAGGCCCGGCCGCTGGCCGGGCGCCCGGCCAGCGGCCGGGCCTACAACAATCCCCGCCTACGGCAGCGGCACCTGCGAGGGGTGCAGCAGATACGCGATCAGATCGCGGCGCTGCGCCGGCGTCAGCGTGTCGAGCAGGCCGTCCGGCATCATCGATTGCGCCGACTCCTGGATTTCCGCCACATCGCTGCGCTCCACCGTCTGCGATTCCGTCATGCTTCGCACCGTGAGCGTGCGCCCGGTGCGCGCGGCGATGAAGCCGCTGAGCGTGCGGCCGTCCTTGAGCTTCACCGTCGCGATGCGAAAGTCCGCCGTCACGACGGCGCTCGGGTCGACGATGTGCTCGAGCAGGTAGTCGAGGTTGTCCCGGCCCGCTCCCGTCAGGTCGGGCCCGACGCTCCCGCCCTCGCCATACAGCCGGTGACAGGCCCCGCAGAGCGGGGCGAAGACCGCGCGCCCCTGCCGCTTGTCGGCCGCCGCGAGCACCGCCGGCGTCAGCTCCACCTTCAGCGCCGCGATGGCCGCGTTCCGATCGGCGCTCGCCTCGCGCAGCTCGCCCCACGTCTCGCCCAGCAGCTTCGTGAGCGCCGGGTCGTTGAGATTGCGAATCTGCCGGGCATGATACGGCGTGATGTCGCCGCGCGGAATCCGGCCGGCGCCGAGATGCGTCAACAGGGCGCGGGCAAAGGCCGGCCGCGACACCAGCGTCTCGATCACGGCGCCGCGCTCGGAGTGGTGAAAACTCGAATACGCCAGCGTCAGCCGGTCGCCGATCTCCGGATCGTCGAACAATGCCAGCCCTCGCACCGCGACGGCGTTCAGGAAGCGCACGCGCAGCAGCGACTCGCAGATCTTCCGCAGGTCGGGCGGTCGGTTATCGATCAACGCGCGCAGGGCCGCCTTGCGGGCCGCGAGGTCGGCCTTGCCGTCGAGCGCGATCGCTTTCACGTCGTCGAGCGCCCGCCCGTCGCCGAAGAGGATATTCAGTTCGCGGATGCGTCCGGCGAGGTCGACCGACGCCGGGGGCCGGAGCGCCGCCACAAACCCCTCCCACGCCGCCGGCTTTGGCGCCCGCCGCCAGCCGCTCAAGCCTTCCGTCAGGCCGGCCACCACGTCCGCCTGAAACGCAGCCGGCTTCGTCCCCGCCGCGATAAGGAGCGCGTCGAGCGCCGACGGCGCCTGCTCGATCGCCTCGGCCAGCCGCCGCGCAATCAGCCGCCGCGTGGTGGGCAGCTCGCACTCGCGCCCGATCGACGCCAGCGCCTCCGGTGCCGCCTCGCCCAGCGGAATGAGCCCATACCAAATCAGGAGCGGCAGATTGTGATCCGCGGCGTCCTCGGCCCGGCCCACCAGGGCCCGCGCGAGATCCTGGCGCAGCAACGGCGACAGCCGCTGGAGCGTCGACGCGAGCGCCAGCCGCACCAGCCCGGAACGCTCGGTCTTCGCCAGCGCGACAAGTTCCGCCAGCACGCCCGGATCGACCGGCGGCACCGCCCGCACGGGGCGCTGGCTCATCACCGTATCGAGCGGCCAGAGCTCGGTCAGCAGCCGGACTGCCCACGTGCGCACGTGCTCGTCGTCATGCCGGAGCAGACCGCGAAGAAACCCGGCCTCGGCCGCACCCGTGACGTGCAGCGTCCACAAGGCCCGCAGCTTCACGACGGGATCCGCGTGTTGCGCGAACAGCGCCCGCACGTCCTCGAGACCATGCGTCAGCTTGTGGCCGGCGGCCGCGCGCGTCGCGAGTTGGAGCCGCGCCTGGCCCGCCACCCACGCGTTGGCATGCGTCTGCAGCGCCACGAGTTCCCGCCCGCCCGCCTGGCGGAAATCGTCCGGGCCGCCGCGTTTCGGCTCGCCGTGGGTGATCTTGAAGATCCGGCCGCTCGTGCGGCTGACGCCGAGGGCGTTGTGGCACTCACCGGTGTCGCTCCAGTCGAGCACGAACACGCCGCCGTCCGGTCCGCTGCCCAGCTCGATGCCGCGAAACCACGGATCGTCGGAGACGAACAAATCGCGTCCGTGGCGCCCGACGTAGCCGGAGCCCGCGCGGTCGAGCACCTCCTGGTT
>CAZENI010000255.1:0-11205 GCA_964513055.1 uncultured Opitutus sp. | reverse complement strand
CTGGTGGCGGGCGCCTGGCTCCCGGCAATTGCTTGCGCCGTCGCCGTTCCACTTGGACGCTGGGCGCAACGTCTCGCCGCCTCCACCTGACCGCGCAATGCCCGACCGCCCCGATAGCGTCTCCTTTCCCATCACCCTGCAGCAGGAGCACCGCCTCATCTTCACGCGCGATGTCTTCGCCCCGGAGAACGAGGCGCTCGCCGACCTGCTCACGCCACGCGAGCCGGGCGGCACGGCGCGGGCGGTCGTGTTCTGGGATGGCGGCCTCGCCGCCGCCTTTCCGGACATCGCCGCGCGCATCACGCGCTGGTTCGCGGCGCGCCCGGAGCGCGTCCGCCTCGAGTCCGAACCGGTGGCGCTGCCGGGCGGCGAGGGCGTGAAGAACGATTTTCATCAGCTCGAGCGGGTATGGAACGTGATCAACGCCTCCAAGATCTGCCGGCATTCCTTCGTCATCGCGATCGGCGGCGGCGCGGTGCTCGACATGGTGGGGTTCGGCGCGGCCACGGCGCATCGCGGCATCCCCATCATCCGCCTGCCGACGACCAGCCTGAGCCAGGCCGACGGCGGCCTCGGCGTGAAGAACGGCGTGAACTATTTCGCGAAGAAGAACTGGCTGGGCTCCTTCGTCGTGCCGCACGCGGTGGTGAACGATTCGGAGTTCCTGCACCGCCTGCCGCCGCGCGACCGGCGCGCGGGGTTGATCGAGGCGGTGAAGGTCGCGTTGATCCGCGACGCGGCGTTCTTCGAGTTCATCGCCGCGCGCGTCGACGCCCTCGCGCGGTTCGAGCCCGAGCCCTACGAGGCGGTCGTGCGCGAGAGCGCGCGCCAGCACATGGAGCACATCGCGACCGGCGGCGATCCCTTCGAACGCGGTTCGGCGCGGCCGCTGGATTTCGGCCACTGGGCCGCGCACAAGCTGGAGCAGCTCTCGGAATTTCGCGTCAGCCACGGCGAGGCCGTCGCCGTGGGCATGGCGATCGACTTGATCTACGCGCGCCGCGTCGGCCTGTTGCTGGAGCCGATCGCCGAACGGATCCTCGCGCTCATCCAGCGGCTCGGGTTCGAGCTCTTCGCGCCGATCAAGGAGATCCGCGGCCCGAGCGGCCGCCAGGACATGCTCGACGGTCTCGAGGAGTTCCGCGAGCACCTCGGCGGCCGGCTGACGATCCCGATGATCCGCGCCCCGGGCGATCGGCTCGATGTCCACGAGATGGATGGCCCGGTGGTGAAGGCGTCGTTCGAGGAACTGCGGGCGCGTTATGGCTGAGGTTTGGAAATAGGTCCCATGGGACCTATGAGACCTATAGGACCTATGAGCACGAGAACGGCACTTCTGAATGTCGTCGGCCTCACGCCGCGTCTCCTGGGGCCGAATACGCCGCGGCTCCGGCAGGCCGCGCAGGCGGGCGGCCTGATCCGCGTGAAGCCCGTGCTGCCCGCCGTCACGTGCACCGCGCAGAGCACCTACCTCACGGGCCTGCCGCCCTCCGGCCACGGGGCCGTCGCCAACGGCTGGTATGATCGCGAGCTCGCCGAGCACCATTTCTGGAAGCAGTCGAACCACCTCGTCCGTGGCGAGAAGCTCTGGGAAACGCTGCGGCGCGCGCGCCCCGGCTTCACCTGCGCGAAGCTTTTCTGGTGGTATAACATGTATTCGACCGCCGACTGGTCGATCACACCGCGGCCGATGTATCCCGCCGACGGGAGCAAATTCTTCGACGTTTACAGCCACCCGCTTTCGATCCGCGACGACATCAAACGCGACCTCGGCCCGTTTCCGTTTCCCGCCTTCTGGGGTCCGACGGCCGGGATCGCCTCCTCCGAGTGGATCGCGAAATCGGCCGAGTGGATCGAGGAGCGCCACCGTCCCGACCTCTCGCTCGTTTACCTGCCGCACCTCGACTACAACCTGCAGCGGCTCGGGCCCGACGATCCGCGGATCGCGGACGATCTGCGTGCCATCGATCACGTCGTCGGTGGTCTCCTCGACTTCTACGCGAAACGCGACGTGCGCCCGATTGTCCTCTCGGAATACGGCATCACCGCCGTGCGCCGGTCGATCGCGTTGAACCGCATCTTCCGCGCGCAGGGCTGGCTCACAATCAAGGACGAACTCGGGCTCGAGCTGCTCGACTGTGGCGCGAGCAAGGCCTTTTCGATCGCCGACCATCAGGTGGCGCACATCTACGTGAACGACCCCGCGCTGCTGGGCGCCGTGCGCGCGGCGGTCGAGGGCGTCGAGGGCGTCGCCCGCGTGCTGGGCGCCGACGAGAAACGCGCCACCGGACTCGACCACGCGCGCTCCGGCGACCTCGTGGCGTTTTCGGCGGAGGACGCCTGGTTCACGTATTACTATTGGGAGGACGACGCGAAGGCCCCGGACTTCGCCCGCTGCGTCGATATCCACCGCAAATACGGCTACGACCCCGTCGAGCTCTTCGTCGATCCGGCACTGGCCGCACCGAAGCTGACGTTCGCAGCCAAATTGCTGCGCAAGAAACTCGGTTTCCGGATCCTGATGGACGTGATCCCGCTCGATCCGTCGCTGGTGAAGGGCTCGCATGGCACGTGCCCCGCCAGTTCGGACGAGTGGCCGGTGTTGATCGGCTGTGGGGCGTTGCCGGCAGGCGAATCGATCGACGCCACCGCGGTGCACGATCGGTTGCTGAAGGTCTGCGGGTAGGGCGAGGCGTCCTCGCCGAGCCGTCGCGATTGGTGCGGCCGAAGGGATTGCAGTTTGCGTCTGCATGCCGCGCGACGGCTCACCGGGGACGGTTCGCCCTACCTAAAGAAAAAGGCCGGTCTTGCGACCGGCCTTCGAAATTCTCTCGAGCCGTGGCGGCTCGCTTTCGTCCGACTCAGACCTCGTAAGCCGGGAGCGACTTGTCGACCCGCACCTTGTCGAGGCGCGCGAACACCGGCACGCCGGCGTCGTGGGGGATCGTGACCTCACCCTGGATCAGCGGCTGCGCGTAGCGGAGGAACTGGAAGTTCATGCTCACGCCGTCCTCGTTGATCCACTCGCGCGGCAGCTTCTTCACGGAGTTCGCCACATCGGCGAGCGGCGCGAGGCCGGTCTCGCTGGTGTAGTGATCGCCGTCGCCGCGCATCAGCGTGACCATCTTGTCGGTCTCGCCGTTGATCGCGGCCTCGACCGCGGCCTGGCCCGCGAGGAACGCCTCATCGGCATCCGTCTTCGACGCGGCGTGGGCCGCGCAACGCTGGAGCAGGCCGGGCTTCGCGACGCGGATCTTCACGCCGGGGAGAGCCTGGCCGAGGATTTCCGCGAGCGCATCGCCAGCGCCGCCGAGCTGGGCGTGGCCGAACGCATCCGTCTGCGCATCCGCCGCGACGTAGTTGCCGTCGCTGTCGACGAGGCCTTCGGCGACGACGATCTGGCAGAATTTCTCGCGCTTCAGGACGCGCTTGATGTCCTCGACGACCTTTTCCTGGTTGAAGGGAATCTCGGGGAGGAGGATGAGGTGCGGCGGATCGTGCGGGTGATCGCGACGCTTGGCCAGCGCGGCGCCAGCGGCGAGCCAGCCGGCGCTGCGGCCCATGACCTCGATGATGGAAACGAGATCGCCCTGGCCCATCGCCTCGTTGTCGCAGGCGACTTCGCGGACGCTGGTCGCGATGTATTTGATCGCGCTGGCGTAGCCGGGGCAGTGGTCGGTGACGGGCAGGTCGTTGTCGATCGTCTTCGGCACGCCGATGACGCGGAGCTCGTAGCCCTGCTGCTGGGCGAGCTTGGAGATCTTGTCGGCCGTGTCCTGCGAATCGTTGCCGCCGATGTAGAAAAAGTAGCGGATGTTGTGGGCCTTGAAGACCTCGAGGACGCGCTCGAAGTCAGCCTGCTTCTTGAGTTTGTAGCGGCAGGTGCCGAGGGCGGCACCGGGCGTGTGGCGGAGGGCGCGGATCTGCTGCTGCGACTCCGACGCGAGATCGATCAGGTCCTCCTGAAGGATGCCGAGCACGCCGTTCAGCGTGCCGTAGATTTCCTCGATGCACTCGTGGTTCAGCGCCTCCGAGATGATGCCCGCAACGCTGGCATTAATGACGGACGTGGGGCCGCCGGACTGGCCCACCAAGACATTTCCTACGAGTTCAGCCATGAGTGAGGTGTGGTAAAGGTTGGAGAGAACGTGAAGGTCCAAGAAAGCGCGGCGCCCTCGGGCGTGGCAAACTCAAATTTCCCCGATGCCACGGAGCGCGGCCGCGGGAGCCGTCGGGGGAATTCGGTTGCGAGTCCCGCACGCGCAAACTACCGCTCCTTCACCCCGATCGCGGGCAACCGTCCGGCACCTTTCAGCGTCTGAGCCGGCTCACGCCTCGTCTCCCCTTCGACCCTATGAAATCCTCCGCGTCCTCTTCCTCGTCGCCCCTGCGGGCGCTTTGCTCGGCCGCCGCGCTCGCGTGCGGCCTCTTTGCCCCGGGAGTGTTTGCCGCCGATCCGGCGCCGCAGGTGGAGGTGCCGATCGTCTCGATGGACGCGGCGGTGCAGCAGGAACTGCTGAGTCTCGACCGGTTGTTGGATACGAACCCGAAGCTCGAGGAGACGCTGCGGACCAATCTCGATCAACTCACGCAGGAGACGTTTCGCGCGCAGAATCCGGACGTGGATGCCTTGCTCAAGCGCCAGCCGGGCCTCGTGCGCGCGCTGAAGTCGGAACGCCACTTCTTCATCAACCGCCAGGTCGCGCGGCTCGCGCGGGCCAAGGTCACGCGCAAGGACGCGGTGGCACTCGATGAGTTCCTGACCGCGCATCCGGCGATCGCGAAGGATCTCGCGAAGAAGCCGGGCCAGATTGTCGAGGGCAGCTTCCTGATCGCGCACCCGCCGCTGGCGAAGTTCTTCGAGGCGCATCCGGCGTTGAGCTCGGTGCTGCTGCAGCGCTCCGACAAGAAGGCGGGCGGCGGCAAGGCCGACGCGAAGAAGAAGTAGCCGCCGGCCGGCGGCTTTGCTCGTGGTCCCGCCTGAAGGCGGGACTACCTGCGTCGGATCAAGCGCCCGCTCACAGCAACCGGCCTGGCCGGTAGTCCGCGGCGCCGCGGTGCTTCCGCGCGAGCGGCTTCACCTCGGCCAGAAAGGCGTCGACCTGGTGGGGCGCGGCGCCGACGAAGCGGGCGTTCTCCGAGAGGATGGCCTGCAGCGCTTTCTTGCCGAGCCCGATGCGTCGATCCGTCGCGAGGCGCGTGAGCAGGTCGGCGTCGCCGTTGCCGGTGCGCAGCGCCTTGGCGGCCGCGAGGGCGTGCTCCTTGATCGCTTCGTGTGCCGTCTCGCGGCCGGCGCCGTGCTTCACGGCCTCCATCAGGATGGTGGTGGTGGCGAGGAAGGGGAGGTTGCGCTCGTTCTCCGCCGCAATCGCCGCGGGAAACACCTCCATCTGCCGCAGCACGGTGAGGAAGGTCTCGAGCGCGCCGTCGATCGCGAAGAAGGAATCGGGCAGCGCGACGCGGCGCACGACTGAGCAGGAAACGTCGCCCTCGTTCCACTGATGGCCCGCGAGCGCGCCCGTCATCGTGACGAAGCCGCCGAGGATCGTGGAAAAGCCGCAGATGCGCTCGCAGTTGCGCGCGTTGACCTTGTGCGGCATGGCGGACGACCCGACCTGGCCGTCCTGGAAACCCTCCGTGAGCAGGCCGGCGCCGGCCATGAGGCGGAGCGTGGTTGCGCAGCTCGCGGCGGCGGCCCCGAGTTGGTGCAGCGCGCTCACCACCTCGAAATCCAAGCCGCGCGGATACACCTGGCCGACCGCGCCGAGCGAGGCGTGGAACCCGAGGTGCTTCAGCACGCGGTTCTCGAGCTGGTCGACCTTGTTCGAGTCGCCGGCAAGCAATGTGAGCTGGTCGAGCTGCGTGCCGACCGCGCCTTTGAGACCGCGCACCGGGTAGCGGGCCAGCAGCTCCTCGATCCGGGTGAACGCGATCAGCAGCTCCTCGCCGAACATCGCGAGCCGCTTCCCGAGCGTGGTCGGCTGCGCCGGGACGTTGTGCGTGCGCCCCGTGATCATGAGGTCGCGATGGGCCTCGGCCTGCTGCCCGATCGCCAGCAGCGCGGCGGCGGCCTTGAAGTGGACGAGCTTGAGCGCGCGAAAGATTTGGAGCTGCTCGACGTTCTCCGTGAGATCGCGGCTGGTGAGCCCGAGGTGGATGAACTGCCGCTTCGCCAGCTCGGAGAACTCCTCGATCCGCGCCTTCACGTCGTGGAGCGTCACGCGTTCGCGCTTGGCGATCGACGCGAGGTCGATCTGGGACTTCACCTTTTCGTAGTCCTTGATCGCGTCGCCCGGGATCGGCACGCCGAGGTCGCGCTGGCCCTTCATCACGGCGATCCAGAAATCGCGCTCGAGGGCGACGCGGCCGTGCTGGGACCAGATGTCCTTCATCGCGGCCGAGGCGTAGCGCTCGGCAAGGACATTGGGAATCGGCGCGGCGGCGGGAGTGGGCGTTTCGTTCACGGCAAAGGGGGTGTGTTATGCGGCCCGCGCGCGGGTTGGCGAACGGAAAAAGGCTCCAGCGACCGGGCACCAAGCTCCAGTGAAGAACCGAATTCGAACTTTGGAGAAGGGGTGGAGCGTGAAGTTTCTCTGGTGCTTGGAGCTTGGATTTTGGAGCTTCCCTCCATGGCCCATTCGGTCTCCGGACATCTCCAGCTGCGCGTCGCCGAATACGACGAGCTCATCCGTCGGCTTGTGCCGGCGTATCCCGCGATGCGGCCGGTGCAGCTCGAGTTGCTCGCGCTCGCGCTGCCGGAGGGCGGCGCCGGCCGCCGCGTGCTCGATCTGGGCGGTGGCACGGGCGCGCTGGCGGCCGCGATCGCGGAGCGTTTTCCCGCGGTGGAGGTGGAGATTTGGGACACCGATCCCGAGATGCTGGCGACCGCGCGCGAGCGGTGCGCGGCGTTTGGCGCGCGCGTGCAGTATGTCGGAAGCTCCTTCACGGAGCCGCTGCCGGCGTGCGATGCGGTCGCGGCGTGCATCGCGCTGCATCACGTGAAGGACCTCACGGTGAAGGCCGGCATCTATCGGAATATTTTCGCCGCGCTGCGGCCGGGCGGGATCTTCGTCAATGCCGACACGGCCGTGTGCGCGACACCGGCCCTGCGCGACCACGCGTTTTCACTCTGGGCGCGCTCGATGGCGCCGCACGGGATCGACGAGCGGCAGGCGCACGCGCACTTCGCAAGCTGGGCGCACGAGGACTACTATCCGCCGCTCTTCACCGAGCTGCGGATGCTGGCCGACGCCGGCTTCGCCGAACCGGAGTGCTTCTGGCGTGAGGCGGCAGCGGTGGTGTTCGGAGCGGTGCGATGATCCGAACGCTGATATTTGGACAGGATTAACAGGATTTACAGGATTGGTCAGAAGGCCACGCCCGTCATTTCTGAATCCTGTAAATCCTGTTAATCCTGTCGAAAAACTTCACGCCGCCAGACACCGCACGGCCATCTCGCGCAGGACTTCTTCCTGTTCGTTCGGTCGGCGGATGATCTCCTCGAAGGCGGCGATGAATTCCTGCTGGTTGTCGATCAGCCGCTTCAGGCCCGGGAGCTTCGCGCTGCCCGCGAGCTTGCCGACATACCACGGGTTCTGCGTGAAGAGATTGAACGAGCTCTTCTCCGTCGCGCCGATGAAGCGCGCACCGTAGGCCGCCTGCGCGCGCGGCATGCCGTCGAGGCCGCGCGGGCCGATGCGCACCTCGCCGGCGTCGACGAGCGCGCGCACCTGGAGCAGGATGCGGTTGCGGTTCTGCAGCGCGCTGATCACCGGCCGGGCGTCGCCGCCGGTGAAGAAATGCCGGTGCAGCGCGCCGAGCGTCCACCGTAGGTCGCCGCTGAAGAACGCCTCGGCTGCCTCGAAGAAATCGCCCTCGGCCACGTTGGGCGTGAGCTCCGCCACGTGCGCCTCCTCGATCGTGGCGCCCTCGCCGGCGTAGGTCGCCAGCTTGCGCGTCTCCTCGACGATCAGCCGCGTGTTGGCGCCCACTTTCGCGATCATCAGCTCCACCGCGCCCAGCCCGAAGTTCGCTCCGAAGGTCTTCGCCTCCGCCAGCGCGACGCCCGTCAGCGCCTCGCTCGCGCTGTCGCCGTCGCCGCCCACGAGCGTGAAGTCGGCGTTTTTCTCGCACCACTTCGGAAAAGACCGCCGCCGGTCGATCGGCGCGGCCGTGATCAGCACCGCAGTCTCCTCGGGGTTCAGCGCCTCGAGGATCTGCTGGAGGTCCTCGACGAGCTTGAGCGTGCTGTCGGCGCGGCCCGTGACGGTGTCGGCGAGGAAGTTCACGTCCTTGAGCCACACGACGCGCTTGCCGCCGAACATCGACACGGTCTGCACCGAGTCGCGAAACTGGTTCACGGCGGTCTCGACCTCGCCAACGTTGGCCGCGAAGCCGTTGAGCGTCTCGCGGGAAAACTCGTCGGTCACCTCGGCCGCGAGGGCCGCGAAGCGCTCCTTGCCCAGGCGGCCGACGAGGAAGTCATCGGAGCCGCAGACGAACGAGAATTTTTTCGGCGCCGCCATGGAGGGCGGGAATCTGGGCGCGAAGTGGCGGAGGGTGCACGAAAAAAATCGCCTTCCGGCCGGTGGCACCCCGAGGCTGGCGCCGTTCTTCTTCATGACGTATCCGTCAACCCCGGTCGCCCCACCTGCTGCGCGGTGGCGTCGCGACCTTCTCCTCCTGACCCTGGGCTTTGGCGCGCTCTATCTGTTCCTGCTGGGCCGGCTGCCACTGGCGAATCCGGACGAGCCGCGCTATGCCCAGATTCCGCGCGAGATGCTGGCGCAGGGCGACTGGGTGATCGGCCGGCTGAACGAGGTGCCGTATCTCGAGAAGCCGCCGCTGGTCTACTGGACGGTCGGGCTGTGTCACCGGTTGTTCGGCCCGGGCGAATGGTCGATGCGGCTGACGCCCGCGCTGTTCGCGCTCGGCGGCGTGCTGCTCACCTACGCGGCGGCGCGGCGACTGCACGATCGCGCCGCCGGGCTGGCCGCGGCGGTGGTGTTCGGCACGTCGCTGCTGACGTTTGCCCTGGCCCGTGTGCTCCTGCTCGACATGGCGCTGTCGGTCCTGATGAGCGCCACGCTCTTCTGCTTCATCCTCGCCGTCCGGGAGCCGCCCGGCCGGCGGCGGCGTTGGCTGTTCTACGGGCTCTACGCGAGCGCGGCGCTGGCCACGCTGACCAAGGGCCTGATCGGCTTCCTCATCCCGGGTGCGGTGATGTTCCTGTGGCTGCTGGTCTTCAATCAGTGGAAACGCCTGCTGCCGATGCACCTCGCGGGCGGCGTGCTGCTGTTCCTGGCGATCGCGGCGCCGTGGCACGTGCTGGCGGCCCAGCGCAACCCGGCGTGGACGGAGTTCTATTTCGTGAACGAGCACTGGCGGCGCTTCACCGAACCGGGGCACGGGCGCACGGAGGCGTGGTGGTTCTTCGGGCCGGTGCTGATCCTCGGGCTGTTTCCCTGGATCGGCTTTCTCGGCTGCGCCACGCGTGCGGCGCTCGAAGGCGGCTGGAAACGACGCCGCGAAAATGCCGCCGCGTGGTTCCTCGTCACGTGGGCGGTCTTCGTGTTCGCGTTCTTCAACCTGTCGCAGTCGAAGCTCATCCCCTACATCCTGCCGATGTTCCCGGCGCTGGCCGTGCTGATCGGCCCGTGGCTGGCGGGGCGGCTGGCGGCGGGCGAGGGCCGGCCGCTGCGGCGGGGCCTGCGGGTGTTTGCGTTTTTTTGCGGCGTCCTTGGCGTCGCACTGCTGGTCGCGGTGCTGAAGCCGGGAGTGATCCGCGATGCGGAGCAGGCCGCGGCGCTGCGGCCGTTTGCCCTCGCGATGGCGGCAGTGCTGCTGCTAGGCGGCGTGCTGGCGCCGTGGCTGGCACGCGTGCGCGGGCTGGCGGCCGGCGTGACGACGCTCGTCGGCACCACCCTCGGCTTCTATGTGGGCATCGTGCTGGCCGCGCCGGCGTTCCAGCGGCCCGTCACGAAGGACCTCGCGCTCGTGGCGCGCGAACGCGTGGCGCCGGGCGACCGCGTGTATCACTATTGGGCGTTCTTCCACGATTTCGTCTACTACTCCGGGCGTCCCGTCGGCCTCGTGAGCTACATCGATGAACTCGGGGTGCAGTTCCTCCCGCCGGCGGAGCGGGCCGCGCGCTTCATCGACGACGCGGAGCTGCGCCGGCAGTGGGCCGGACCGGGCCGTGTCTGGCTCGTCGTGCGCAAACGCGATCAGGCGCAGCCCAAGTCGGTCTTCGCCGACGCAGGATTTCGTTATCATTTGATCGCGGAGACCCGCGCTCACAGCCTGATCAGCAACCAGCCCTGACATGTCCGTGCCTTTTCTTCCGCTGACGCGACCGACGATCGACGACGAGACGATTGCAGGAGTGGCGGAGGTGCTGCGTTCGGGCTGGATCACCTCGGGGCCAAAGGTGAAGGAGTTCGAGGCGAAGCTCTCGGCGCACTGCGGGGGCCGGCCGGTGCGCGTCTTCAACTCCGGCACCTGCACGATGGAGATCGCCCTGCGGATTGCGGGCATCGGGCCGGGCCACGAGGTCATCACCACGCCGCTGTCGTGGGTGGCGACCAGCAACGTCATCCTCGAGGTCGGCGCGCGGCCCGTGTTCGTCGACATCGATCCCGTCACGCGGAACCTTGATCTCGACCGGGTCGAGGCGGCCATCACGCCGGCGACGCGCGCGATCCTGCCGGTCGATCTGGCGGGACTGCCCGTGGATCGCGACCGGCTCTACGCGATCGCGCGGCGGCACGGGCTGCGCGTCGTCGAGGACGCCGCGCAGGCTTTCGGCAGCACCTGGGGCGGCCGGGCGATCGGCGCGTTCGGTGACTTCGTCTCGTTCAGCTTTCACCCCAACAAGAACCTCACGACGATCGAGGGCGGCGCCCTGGTCCTGAACGACGAGCGCGAGGCGAAACTGGCGGAACAATACCGGCTGCAGGGCGTGGTGCGCACCGGCTTCGACGGCATGGAGGTCGAGGTCGTCGGGGGGAAGTTCAACCTCACCGACGTTGCGGCGCGGGTGGGCCTCGGGCAGCTCCCGCGCTTGGGCGAGTTCAACGCGCGGCGCCGCGAGCTGGCGCGGGTGTATTTTGAATTGTTGGACGCGCCGTCCGCGCGCGTGCTCGGGCTGCAGCTGCCGCCGGCCGATTTCGCGCAGACCAACTGGCACATGTTCCAGGTGGTGCT
>CAZENI010000254.1:0-11231 GCA_964513055.1 uncultured Opitutus sp. | reverse complement strand
GACGTGATGCCCCGGCGGGCCAGCAGCGACCGGAGCTGATCGATGGCGCGATCGACGCGCTTGCGTGCCGCCTCTTCGGATACGCGCAGGGTTTCTCCGACTTCGGCGAACGAGCGCCCTTCAAAGTAGCGGAGGGCAATGGCCTCGCGATCCTGCTCCCGCAGGGCCACGACGGCATCGTCGATCACCGGGCGCAGGCGGGACCAGTCGGCAGCCGGGGCGGAGGAGGCGAGCGAAGTTTCCATGAGGTGGGCCGCGGTTTCGCGGGTTTTGCGGCGCTGCTCACTGCGCACGACGGCCGCGGATGCGGCGTGGGTGGCGAGGTAGAGCCAGCCGGAGAGCGCGACGTGGCTGGTCAACGCGGTGGCCTTTCGGGCCAGGTCGGTGAAGACTTTTTGGGCGACGTCCTCGGCGAGGTGCGTATCACCGCCGACGCGGCGGAGCGCGACCGAATAGACGAGGCCGAGGTGGCGCTGGACGAGTGCGGTGAACGCGGGCTCGGATTTTTGTTCGACGTAGCGGCGCAGTAAATCGGCGTCGGGGTTCATGGCGGAATATGCCTGAGGGCTGCCGCCTGCGCGGAAAGCGGACAAGGATAGTTTCAAGTCATCGCAGCCGGGAGCGAGCCACTCCGGTTGAAAACTCCCGGCGCCGACGGCCGCGACGAACCTGAATTCGTCGCCACGCGGACGAACTACAGCTCGAGTGCCTCGCCCGGCTCGAGCACTCTGACCGTGTGGCCGGACGTGGCGGCGCGAGCGGCAAACGCCTTCGCATCCTGCGCGATGATGTCCCACGTGTTGTAGTGCATCGGCACGGCGAGTTTCGGTCGCAGGAAATCCAGTGCGGTCACCGCGTCTTCCGGCCCCATCGTGAAATTGTCGCCGATTGGCAGCAGGGCGATATCGATGCCGGCGCGGCCGATGAGTTGCATGTCCAGGAACAGGGCGGTGTCACCGGCGTGATAGAGCGTCTTGCCGTCGGCCTGCACGAGGATCCCGCACGGCGCGCCGAGGTAGATCGGTTTCAAGCCGGCTTCGACGCTCGAGGTGTGGTGCGCGATCGTGAGCTTCACGCGGCCGAAGGGGAAATTGAAGCCGCCGCCCGGGTTCATCCCGTGCACCCTGGCTCCCTGGGCCGAGAAGTATTCGGCGATCTCGTAGTTCGCGATGATCGTGGCGTCGCAACGCCGGGCGATCGCGAGCGCGTCGCACGTGTGATCCTCGTGTCCGTGGGAGATCAGGATATTGTCGCAGCGCACGTCGGCCGCCGGGATCGCCGCGCGGGGATTGTCCGTCAGGTAGGGATCGAGGAGCAGGCGGGCGTGCGCCGTCTCGACGAGGAAACACGAGTGGCCGTAGTAGGTGAGTCGCATGGGCGGGAAGCGATCGGCGATCGGCTGTCAGCGATCAGGAGTCAGCGATCAGCAGGGGTCGGCAGCGGGCGATCTCGGGTTGGTGTCACGATCGAGTGCTGAAAGCTGATCGGCTGATCGCTGATCGCTTATTGACCCAGCCACGCTTGCGCGGCGGCGACATCCTGGGGGGTGAGGGCGTGACTCGCGGGGATGGTGTGCACCTTTACCTCGGCGCCGCCCGCGCGCAGGAGGGTGGCGAGCCGCATGGGATGATCGGGTGGCACCAGCGGATCGGTGGAGCCGTGGCAGAGCAGCACGCGTTTGCCGGTGAGCGAGGCGGGAGCGGCGGGCTGATCGAGGACGACCATCGGGCGGAGGAGCGCACCGCCGCCCAGCGTCTCGGGCCGGAGCACGAGCAGCGTGCCGGCGATGTTGGCGCCGTTGGAGAAACCGACGGCGAGGAGCCGCGACGCGTCGAATGAGTAGTGCGCGGCGGCGGCGAGGATGAAGTCGGCCAGCGCATGCGTGCGCCGGGTGATCTCCTTCGGATCGAACACACCTTCGGCGAGGCGGGCGAAAAAACGCAGCGCGCCGCCCTCGCTCACGTCGCCGCGGGGACTCAGGAGCGCCGAGCCGGGAGAGATGGCGCGGCCGAGCCGGAGCAGATCGTGTTCGCTGCCGCCGGTGCCGTGGAGCAGGAGCAGCGGAGGCGCTGCCGGATCCGTGCCGGGTTCGAACACATGGTGATACGTGAGATGGGCCATGGAGCGTCGTGGCATCGCGGGGCGAGACGACGGACGCAATGAAAGGGTGCGCGGCGCGAGCGCAAGTGGCGCAGGGTGGAGCGGGTGGTCCTCAACGCGCTGTCAAGGCAGGCGGACGCACCTAAACCAACGGCTTGAGGACAAGCCGTTCCACCCTTCGGACCTACTTCGCGTCGATCTTGTTGATGCGCGTGAGATGCCGGCCGCCCTCGAAGTCGGTCGCGAGCCAGGTGCGCACGATGGCGAGCGCCTCGGGCTCGGTCACGGTGCGCTGACCGAGGGAGAGGACGTTGCCGTCGTTGTGGGAGCGGTTCCAGACGGCGAGCTGCTCGTTCCAGCACACGCCGCAGCGGATGCCGCGCACGCGGTTGGCGACGATCGCCTCGCCGTTGCCGGAGCCGCCCAGCACGATGCCGCGCTCGAACTCGCCGCGCGCGACGGCCTCGGCCGCCGGCCGCACGAAGTCCGGATAGTCGCAGGCGGCATCGGAATGCGTGCCGAAGTCGCGCACCGTGTGGCCCTCCGCCAGCAGCATGGCCTTGATGGCTTCCTTGTAGGTGAAACCGGCGTGATCGGATGCGAGGGCGATGGAGAACGTGCGGGACATGGGTGGCGTGGGAGGCAGATCCGGAGAAACTCCGGAGGATGGGAGATGTCGTTATTCCGCCGCGCCATTTCCGTCGCAAACAAATTTCCTGCCATGAAAACCTCCCGAACTCTCCTCCTGGCCGTGGTCGTCGCCGCCGCGCTGACCGCCACCGGCTGCTCCACCGTGGATTCCCGCATCGCGAAGCGCCGGGCGGCGTTCGACACCTGGCCGCCGGCGGTGCAGGAGAAAGTGGTCGCCGGGCAGATCGACGTGGGTTTCACGACGGAGCAGGTGCGGGTGGCCCTGGGTGAACCGGATCGCGTCTGGGCGCGCACGACGGCCGACGGCACGACCGAGGTGTGGAGCTATCGCGAGCGGGGGCCGCGCTTCGGTTTCGGCGTCGGCTTCGGCGTAGGGTCGTTGGGTTCGCGCGGGGGAAGTTTCGGGAGCGTCGGCCTCCACACGGGCACCGGTTACCACGACGACGAGAAGATGGGAGTCGTCTTCGATTCCGCCGGGCGGGTGGCCAGCATCGAGACGCGGCAGCGGATGCGGTGAGCTATGGGTCGGTGGGGGCGTTTGTCCTTGAACGCTCTTATTCGAGGTCTGTTGGCCCAACGAGGGCGGTTGGGGACAACCGCCCCTACCTCTGCAACAGGGCCAGGACGGCCGCAGTGTCCGCAAGATCGGATACGACGGCGGTCGGCGCGTGCGCGCGGAGCTGTTCGACGGTGGCGCCGCCGGTGCCGACGGCGAGCGTGCGGGCGCCGATGATCTTGCCGCACGCGATGTCGTGCGGGGTGTCGCCGATGATCCAGACGTCGTCCGCGGCGAAGTTCACGCCGTGGCGCTCGAGGGCGCGGCGCACGGCGTGGGGGCCGAGGTCGTTGCGATGCTCGCTGTCATCGCCGAAGGCGCCGAACGCGAAGTGGTCCCACAGCCCATGGTGCGCGAGCTTCGCCTGGGCGCCGCGGCGCATGTTGCCCGTGAGCAGCCCCTGGGCGAAGATGCCCTGCGCGGCGGCGGCGTGCAGGATCTCGCGGACGCCGGGCAGCACGCGGGCTTGGGGATTCGCAAGCTCGGCCGGCAGCGCCGCGACGTAGCCGTCGAAGAAGCGGGTGAAGTTCTCCGCGGTGGCGGGCAGCGAGAATTTCGCGAAGACGGCGCGCATGATCCAGGTGTCGGTGCGGCCGGCGAAGTCGATGTCGGCGAGCGAGCCGTCGATCCCAAACACGCCGCGGAGCGCGGTCTGCAGCGCGCGCATGCCGGCCCCGCCGGAGGCGATGAGGGTGCCGTCGATGTCCCAGAGGAGGAGGTGCTTCACGGAAGAGTCGCGCAACGTGACGCGCGCGCCGCGGGCCCGCGAGCGCGAAAATCGCGCGGGGGCAGCCTGCGCCCGCCTTGCGTCGCGATTCGGCGCTGTTCTACCGTGCGCGCATGTCCGCCTGGTTCGAGCACAACATCGACTATCTCCTTTACACGGGCGGGTGTGCGCTGGTGTTTGCCTTGCTCGAGCTCTGGCTCCGGCGGCGACGGCCGGCGGGCCATCTGCCGGCCTGGACCTGGCCCGCGCTCGCAGCCTTGCTGGGCGCGGGCTGGTTTTTTGTGGGGCGGGCCGGGGATGCCGAGCACGCGCGGATCCGGGGTTTCCTCGAGGGGATTGCGCCGACCTATGCGCTCGAGATCGAGCGGCTGGGCCACGCCCGGCTCACACTGGCGACGCCGCCCGACGATCCGGTCTACCTCGGCCTGATCGAGGCGCTCAAGCGCTGGAAGGAGGCGAACCGGGTGGTGAGCGACATCTACACCTTCCGGGAGGTCGGCGGGGTGGTGCGCCTGATCGTCGACGCGGAGACGGACTACGATCGGGATGGAAAAATCGCCGGGGAGCGCGAGCAGCGCGTGCCGATCGGCAAGGAGTATCCGCAAGCCGACGACGGCATGCGCGCCGCGCTGGCGGGCACGAGCTCGTTTTCACCGGAGCCGGTGCGTGACGAGTGGGGCGTGTGGGTGAGCGCGCAGGTGCCGCTGCGCGACGCGACAGGGCGGATCGAGGGCGCGGTCGGCGTCGACTATCCCGCCGACGCCTGGCTGACGGCGATCGCGCTCGGCCGGCAGCGCATGTTGTGGTTCCTGGGGATCCCGGTGCTGATTCTCGGCTTCGGCGCGGCGATCACCGGGGCGCTGCGCGCGGAACTCGGGGCGCGGCGGGCGATCGAGTTCCGCCTGCGGGAGAGCGAGGCGCAGTTGCGGACGGCCATCGACAATCTGCCGTGCGATTTCTGGATGATGGATCGATCGGAGCGCTACACCATGCTCAACGCCGCCTCGCGCGCGCACTGGGGGGACAACATCGGCCGCGGGCTCGACGAGCTGCAGGTCGCGCAGGTCACGCGCGCCGAGTGGCGGGAGATCAACCGGCGGGCCTTCGCGGGCGAGACGGTGCGGCACGAGGTCGCCTACGAGCTGCGCGGGCGGCGGCATCATTACTCCAGCATCGTCGCCCCGGTGCGGGTGGACGGCGAAGTCGGCGCGATCCTCGGGGTGAATTTCGACATCACCGATCGGGTCGAGGGCGAGGCGAAGCTGCGGAAGTCCGAGGAGAAGCTGGCGCTGCACGTGCGGCACACGCCGCTCGCGGTGATCGAGTTCGATCTCGCGTGCCAGGTGCGGGCGTGGAACCCGTCGGCCGAACGGATCTTCGGTTACACGGCGGCGGAGGCAATCGGCCGGCCGGCGGCGGGCCTGATCGTGCCGGAATCCGCGCGGGCGCACGTCGAGCGGCTGTGGGCGGCGCTGCTCACGCACAAGGGCGGCACGCGCAGCACCAACGAGAACGTCACGAAAAGCGGCCGCGCCATCCTCTGCGAATGGTATAACACGCCGCTGGTCGACGCGACGGGGGCGGTGATCGGCGTGGCGTCGAGCGCGCAGGACATCACTGAGCGCGATGCGCTGGAGAAGCAGCTCCGCCAGGCGCAGAAGATGGAGTCGATCGGCCAGCTCGCCGGCGGGGTGGCGCACGAGTTCAACAACCTGCTGACGCCGATGCTCGTGCAGACGGACCTGATCGCGTTTCACTATGCGGAGGACGTGAAGCTGCTCGCCTACCTGCGGCCCGTGCAGGAGGCGATCGAACAGGCGGCGCAGCTCAACCAGCGGATCCTGGCGGTGGGGCGCCGGACGTCGGAGCAGCGGGAACTGCTCGCCCTGAACGCGCTGGTCGAGAACGCGCTCGAGCTGCTGCGGCCGTCGCTCGATCGCCGGATCGAAGTGTCCCTGTCGCTGGCGGCGGAGCTGCCGCTGCTGCTGCTCGATCGTCCGAGCATCGTGCAGATCGTGATGAATCTCTGCCTGAATGCGCGGGACACGCTGCTGGAGAAACTGGCCGCCGGCGCGCCGCGGGGCTGGGTGCCGCGGCTGGCGATTTCGACCGAGCGGGCCTCGACGGCGGATCGGAGCGACGGCGCCTCGGCGGCGCCGTTCGCGACGCCGTGCCAGCGTCTGCGCGTGGTGGACAACGGGTGCGGCATTCCGCCGGGGGATCGCGCGAAGGTCTTCGAGCCGTTCTTCACGACGAAGGCTCCGGGGCACGGCACGGGGCTTGGTCTCGCGGTGGTCTGGAACGCGGTGCGCAGCCTCGGCGGCTGGGTGGAGGTGGCGGCGGGAGATGGGGGCGAAGGATCGGCCTTCAGCGTTTTCCTGCCGGTGCCGGAGGCGCCGCCGGTGGCGCTGACCGGCGCGGCGCCGCTGCCGCCGAAGATCGCCTTCAAGCGCACCACGCACGCGCCGCTGGAGGTCCTGCTGGCGGAGGACACGGCGCTGGTGTCGGCCACGATCGTGGCGCTGCTGGGCGTCGCGGGTCACAACGTGACCGCGGCGAGCGACGGCGAGGAGGCGTGGGAGCTTTTCGCGCGGCGCGGCGAGGACTTCGACGTGCTGCTGACGGACTACAACATGCCGCGGCTGAACGGCGGCGATCTCATCCAGCGGGTGAAGGCGGCGGGCTTCGCGGGGCGCATCGTGCTGGTGAGCGGTTATCTCACGATGGAAAAATTGGAGGAGTTGAAAAAGCTCGGCGCGCACGCGGTGCTGCGCAAGCCGTTCACGCCGGCGCATCTGCTCGCCGCGATCGAGGGCTAGCCGCGGCGTTGCTACCGCGCCTGCGCGGTGTAGCGGCGGAGGTCGAGCGTGTGCCGGCCCTCGGGCGGGAAATCGATCTTCGGGACGAAGCGCGCCTGGCCGATCGTGAAGGGCCAGGTCTCCCAGCGCTCGGCGCGGCGCGCGGCGGCGACGGTGTCGTCGGCGGGCGCGGCATCGTAGGCCTGGAAACGTGGGTTCCAGACGTGCCAGCGCGCGGCGGCGATGACCGTGAGCGTGGCGCGATCGACCCACTCGATCAGCAAGGGGGCGTGGACGGGCACGTGCGGCTGGAGGGAGGGCGTGAGGTAGAACGCGCGGTAGCGGATGCCGCACGCGGCGCCCGCCTTCGCCACGGCTTCGGCGGGCAAGCCCTGGCCGGAGGTGGCGCGGAACTCGCACGGCAGGCCGTTGACGAGGAGCAGGCCGCCCTCGAGGAATTTTTTGTCCGAGATGCGCGCCTCGATGCGATCGACGCTGGAATCGACGGTGCGCGCGACGGTGCCGGCGTTGGGCGATTCACCGAGGAGGGGCCAGGCTTCGAGGGCCTGGCGGAACTCGATGCTGAAACTCTCCTCCTCGGGCTTCCCGTCCTTCGGCGCGTCGGGCGGGAGTGGCTTTGAGAATTTGAGCGCGAACTCGCCGAGCTTGGGAAAACGAAACTCCCACGGTGCGCGCAACCACTCGGGATCGAAGGCGAGGCCGTGTTTTTTCAAGTCGTCGCAGATCGCGACGAGATTCTCCCAGACGAAGGCGGGCAGGAAGAAGCGATCGTGGAGCTCGCCGGCCCAGCGGATGAAGGGCTCCTTGCACGGCGCGGCGCAGAGGCGCGCGAGGATGGCGCGGACGAAGAGCGCGGTGACGGTGTGCATGGCACGCGCCGGATGCGTCTCGAAGGCGCGGAATTCGGCGAGGCCGAGGCGGCCGTTCGGCGCGAAGGGATTCCAGAGCTTGTCGACGCTGATCTCGGCGCGGTGGGTGTTGCCCGAGCGATCCATGAGGAGATCGCGGAAGAGGAGATCGAAGAGCGCGAGGTTCTGCGGGGAGCCGAGCGTCTCGGCGCCGGCGCACGCGATCTCGAGTTCGTAGAGTGCCTCGTAGGTCGACTCGTCGATGCGCGGAGCCTGCGAGCTCGGACCCATGTAGGCGCCGGTGAAGGCGTAGCTGAGCGCGGGATGACGCTGCCAGTAGCGGATGATTGACGGCAGGAGGGCGGGAAACGCGAAGAAGGGCGAGAGCAGGCCGGCCGGGCCGCCGAACACGAGGTGCGCGCCGCCGCCGGTGCCGACCTCGCGGCCGTTGAACTGGAGCTTGCGCGCGCACAGGCCGCAGGTCCTGGCGGCGGTGTAGAGTTGCTCGAGCTGGGTGTCGTAGTCCAGCCACGTGGCGCACGGCGAGACGTTGATTTCGAGGACGCCTGGATCGCTCGCCAAGCCGACAGTCGGGAGCGCGGGATCGGGGGGCGGCGCGTAACCGGCGAGCACGACATCGTGGAGCTTGAGCGCGGTGAGGGAGTCCTCGATCGCGGCCAGGATCGCGACATAAGCCGGCAGCAGGAGCGGCGGCACGAAGAGTGTGAGTGTGCCGGTGCGCACCTCGGCGGTGAGCGCGCGGCGGAGATTTTTTTCGCCGAGGCGCTGGAGCGGGAGGCGGAGGCCGGCGGGACTTTCGCCGGCGAAGAGCGGCAGCGGTTCCTTCCCGACGGCGGGCGTCCAGTCGTCGGTGATCCAGGCCGTGCCGTTGTGATCGAGCGGCAGCACGTAGCCGATGACGTCGGCGGGCTTCTCGGTTTCGGCGAGCGGCAGGGCGCGGGCGGGATCGACGGCGAGCGCGCGGGCAAGGGCGGCGAGGAATTTCTTCGCTGTATCCGAAGTATGGGTGCCAGGGGCCGTGTCGGTGCGGAGGCGCGTCGGGTCGCGCCACAGCGGCCGGCCGTCGGCGAGGCGCTGGATGAGGAGGGCCCAGCGCGGCAGGGGCTCGCCCGGGTAGTGCTTGCCGGAGGTTTCGAGCAGGACGGCGCCGGGAAACGCGGTGCGGATCAGTTCGCGCGCGAGCTTGCGGGCGTAGGTGAGCTTGGTGGGTCCGAGCGCGGCGGTCTGCCATTCGGCGCCGCTCGGCGCGACGGGCACGAAGGTCGGTTCTCCGCCCATCGTGAGCAGCACGCCGCTGCGGGCGAGCGAGGCCTCGACGGCGTCGCCGCACGCGCGGACTTTTTTCCAGGTGGCATCAGCGTAGGGAGGGGAGGACATGGCTAGATCGGAGATGCCGGAGCGGCGCTACAGTTTCTCGATGGTCAGGATGGTGGTGAGCTGCGAGGTGGTGCCGGCGGGGCCGTAGAACGTGCCCTGGATGGGGTTCACGTTTTCCGCGAAACTGGCGTGGGCGACGGGCACGAAGGCGTCGTCGCAGAAGATGCCGCGGGTCGGATCGAGGCCGCGCCAGCCGGCGCCGGGGAGATAGACTTCCGCCCAGGCGTGCATGGCGGGTGGCATGGGCGTGGTGCCGGGGGCGGTGGGCTCGTAGAGGTAGCCGCTGACGAAGCGCGCGGCGAGGCCGAGGGTGCGGCAGAGTTCGATGAGGAAGACGGCGTAGTCGCGGCACGAGCCGCTGCCGAGCGCGAGTGTTTCGGCGGCGGATTGGACGCCCTGTTCCTCGCGGCGCGTGTAGGTGAGGGCGCGATGGACGGCGCTGTTGAGGGCGGTGAGAAACGGCACGGTCTCGGTGGGCGGCGACGGCAGGTGTTGATCGAGCCAGCCGCGCAGCACCGCGGCGGAGGGCGAATCGGCGCGCGGCGTGAGCGAGGGAATGAGCGCGATTCGCTCCGTGGAATCGTAGTCGAACGGGAACGTGAGCGCGGCGGGCTTGAGGAAGAAATCGAACGGATTGGTGTCGAGGGTCTCGACCATCAGCTCGCTGCGAAACTCGAGGCGCGTCGCGGAGTTTTCCGGGGCGAAGTAGGCCCAGTCGAGGGCGTTGTCGAGGGGATCGGTGGTGGCGATGCGGCGGGCCGTCGGGCTGATCGCGAGCTGGAAATCGTGGAGACGCTGGCGCGGTGTCTCCCGCGGACGCAGGTAAAGCGCGTGGGGCGCGAACGAGACCGGGCCGGAATACTCGTAGCGCGTGAGATGGGAGAGGCGGATGAACATAGCGCGGGCCCGAGGGCGGAGAGGGAGGGAGTCGTCCGTCGCGGGAGCGGCGGGACCGGAGTCCGGGCGCTCACGCGCCGAGCGACAGAGGGAGAAACGAGTAAAAGAGCTACGAGACCACGACCCCGGCGGGCGTTTCGCGGACGGTGACGTCGACTTTGAGGAGGCGCGTGGGCGCGCCGCGATAGGTGCCGTTGACGGGGCGGATGTCGGCGTAGTCGCGGCCGACGGCAACCTTGACGTAGCGTTCGTCGGCCGGGCGGTCGTGCGTGGGATCGAAGGCGACCCAGCCGTGGCCGGGCACCCACGCTTCGATCCAGGCGTGCGAGGCCTCGATCTCGCGCGGGCGGCGGGTGTTGTTGAAAAAGTAGCCGCTGACGTAGCGGGCGGGGATGCCCATGCTGCGGCAGAGACCGAGGTGCACGTGGGCGAAGTCCTGGCAGACGCCCATGCGAAGCTTGAGGACGTCGGTGGCGCGGGTGTTCACGCCGGTGGTCTTGGGGCGGTAGGCGAAGCGGCGGTAGATGTGTTCGCCGAGGCGGCGGACATCGCTCCACACATCGCTGCGGCCCTCGGCGAGGGCGTCCTGGGCCTCGCGCCAGAGCTCGACGTCGAGGGGGACGTAGTGGGAGCTGTTGTAGAATTCGGCGAGCATCTCGCGTTCGCTCGAACGCTCGAGATCCTGGACGGGCACGCGCGGCACGGGCGGCCGGTCGGCGAGCGGCGTGGTCTCGACGATCGAGACGGCTTCGATGACGAGCTTGGTGTGGCTGTCGATGATCTCGAAGTAGTGGACGGTGTTGCCGTAAAAATCGTTGTAGTCGCGCGGCGAGGCGCCGGGCGTGAGGCGCAGCTTGAAGTCGACGCAGCGCTGCGTCGGATCGTCGATCGGGCGCAGGCGGGTCTCGTTGAAGCTGTCGTGCGCCTTGCCGGCGTAGCTGAACGTGGTGCGATGGAGGACGCGAAGGTGCATGGGCGGCGCCGAAGGGGTGGGAGCGGCGACGCTATTGTTGCTGCTGCTGCTGCTGTTGTTGTTCCTCGAGCACGGACTCGGCGGGGTAGAACATCGTGGTCTCGCCGACTTCGTCGCTGATGGAGGAAAGGGTGGCCTGGATCTCCATGAGGAATTCGTGCAGGCCCTGGTCGAGGACGTCGTTGATCGTGAGGGACTGGAGGTCCGCGAGGAGGCGGCGCGAGGCGCGGGCGGCGGCGGAGCGGGGGCGGCTGCCGGAGTC
>CAZENI010000253.1:0-11243 GCA_964513055.1 uncultured Opitutus sp. | reverse complement strand
ACCGCCATCTCGTCGTCGAAGGCGACGTGCGCCGCCGCCGCGAGGACGCCGAAGCCGAGGTAGAGGAGCGGATAGACGAGGTTGCTCGTCATCGCGTTCACCGCGTTGCCGAAGACCCAAAGGAAGAGGAGATTTCCCGCGAGGTGGATGAAGCCGGCATGGAGAAACAGATGGCCCAACAGACCCGCGCTCGAAGTCCCGCCGAGCACGAGGGCGTGGACGGTTTCGCTCGAAAGAAGATCGCTGGCAAAGTAGGCCGCCACGGTCAGAGCCATGATCAGCCAGTTCGCCACCGGCCAGTGCTTGAAGAGCGTCTCGATCTTGTAAGGCAGCAGCATCGCGTGAGCGGAGGCGTTGTGCCCGCCCAACGCCTCCGCCGCAAGGCCGCAGCGTCCGGCGGAGGTGCGCCCGCCGGCCGGAGCGTCCGGGCACGATGAAACCGAGAATCCGGATTGCTCTCGGCGGGGCCGGGCTTTCACTCTGGCCCCTTTCATGGCTTACGACTGGCTCAAAGGTGTCGCCGACGAGTATGATGTGATCGTCATCGGCAGCGGCTTGGGCGGCCTCACGGGCGCCAACGTGCTCGCGAAGGCCGGTCATCGCGTGCTGCTGCTCGAGCACCACTATCAGTTCGGCGGCCTTGCCACCTGGTTCACCCGCAAGGGCGGGCACATCTTCGACATTTCCCTTCACGGTTTTCCCGTCGGCATGGTCAAGTCGTGCCGCAAATACTGGACGAAGGAGATCGCCGAGTCGATCGTGCCGCTGAAGGACATCCGATTCGTCAATCCGCAGATGGATGTCTGGACGACCTTCACCCGCGAGGACTACACGCGGGTGCTGGTCGAGCAGTTCGGCCTGGAGCGCGCGCACGTCGAGCGATTCTACGACCACCTGCGGTCGATGAATTTCTACGACAACAATCCGGAGACGACCGGCGAGATGCTCGAGCGCTACTTTCCGGGACGCGATGACGTGAAGCGCCTCCTGATGGAGCCGATCGCCTACGCCAACGGCTCGACGCTCGACGACCCGGCCATCACCTACGGCATCGTGTTCTCGAACTTCATGGGCTCGGGCGTCTACACGTTCCGCGGCGGCTCCGACCTGCTGATCGAAAAGATGATCGCCGAGCTGAAGCGCAACGGGGTTGAGGTCCGCAAGAAGGTCCTCGTGGACCGCGTGCTCGTGGAGGAGCGCGACGGCCACAAAGTCGCGTGCGGGATCGTCGCGAGCAACGGACGCGTGATCCGCGCGAAGGCCGTGTTGTCGAACGCCAACATCAAGAACACGATTTTCCGGCTGGCGGGAGAGCAGAATTTTCCGTCCGATTACCTCGCCGCGGCGCGCGCCGTGCGGATCAACTCGAGTTCGTGCCAGGTGTATCTCGGCATCCGCAAAGGGGAGAGCATTCCGCACATCGGCGACCTCGTGTTCACCTCGGAGAATCCGAAATTCAGCAGCACCGAGCTGACGGATTTCCGGACGACGAGCCGGACGTTCTCGGTCTACTATCCGGAGACGAGGCCTGGCTCGGATCGCTACACCGTGGTCGTGTCATTGAATGGCCACTACGGCGACTGGGCGAAGCTCACGGAAGCGGACTACGAACGCGAAAAGCAGCGGCTGATCGACGAGTCCGTCGCGGCGCTCGAAAAATACATCCCCGGCGTGCGCGCCAAGATCGACTGGACGGAGGCGGCGACGCCGCGGACGATCGAGCGTTACACCACGCACTTTGCCGGCACCTCGTTCGGGACGAAATTCGAGGGCCTCAAGGTCTCGATGGATCTCCCCGAGCAACTCCCGGGCCTCTACCACGCCGGATCCGTGGGCATCATCATGTCGGGCTGGCTGGGCACCATCAACTACGGCGTGATTGTCGCCAACAAGATCGACAAGGCGCTGTTCACCCTGAAACGCGCCGCGCCCACCGCCGCCTGAGCTGCTTCCCTCATGACCCAAGTCACCGACCTCATCCCGCATCGGCCGCCGTTTCTGTTCGTCGACGAAATCGTCAGCCACGATGCGGAAGGCCTCATCGCGAAACGCACGTGGCGCGCCGACGAGGATTTCTACCAGGGCCACTACCCGGGTGCGCCGATCACGCCCGGCGTGCTGCTGTGCGAGGCCGTGTTCCAGACGGCCGCGTGTTTCATGGCGCTGAAGGCGCGCGCGGCCGGCGCGAAGCCCGGCGAGGGCGTGCCGCTCATCGCCAAGATCAGCGACGTGCGCTTCCGCAATCCCGTCTATCCCGGCGACACGGTCGTGCTCGAGGTGAAGCAGAAGGACGCGCTCGGCGGCTTCACGATGCTGAGCGGCCACGTCAAGAAGGCCGACGGCACGCGCGTGATGAACGTGGATTTCTCCGTCGCCTGGAAAACACCGGCGGCAGCAAGCTGAGTGCAGCAGGAAACCAGGAAGCCAGGAACGAACTCGCGGCCCGTCTTTTTCATGGCTTCCTGGCTTCTGAATTAAGTTCTTCATGCCTGATTTTCTCCAACTCGGCGGCAAGACCTTCCTCGTCTTCGGTGTCGCCAACCGGAAGAGCGTCGCGTGGTTTGTCGCGAAGGCGCTGGAAGAGCAGGGCGCCCGCGTGATCTACAGTGTGCGCTCGGAGGCGCGGAGGAAATCGCTCGAGACGTTGCTCGCCGGCCGCCCGACGTTTCTGTGCGATGTGGAGCAGCCAGGCGCCGCCGAGCGGCTTGCCGCCGAGATCGCCGCCGCCGGCCACGCGCCGCTCGACGGCATCGTGCACTCGATTGCGTTCGCCAACTACAGTGAGGGCTTCAAGCCGTTCCACGAAACGAAGCGCGCGGATTTTCTCCAGGCCACGGCGGTCTCGGCGTTCTCACTCGTGGAAATCGCGCGCGCCTTCAAACCGCACCTCGCGCGGGACGCTTCTGTCGTGACGATCGGGATCTCCTCGCTGCTGGTCACGCCCGACAACTACGGCTACATGGGGCCGATCAAGGCGGCCCTCGAGTCCAGCGTGCGCTTCCTGGCGAAGTCGTTCAGCGCCGACACCGCGGTGCGCTTCAACGCCGTCGGCGCGGGGCCGTTGAAGACCAGCGCGTCGGCCGGCATCCCGGGCTACATCGAGAGCTACCTCTACGCGGAGAAGCTGACGTTTCGGAAGAAGAATCTCGAGACGCAGGAAGTGGCCGACGTCGTGGCCTTCCTGCTCAGCAGCCGCAGCAGCGGCATCAACGGCACGACGCTGGTCGTCGATGCCGGACTCGGCTCGAACTACTTCGATCAGGAAATCGTCCGGCTCACGATGAGGGCGGGGAAGTGAGCGGGGGCATGAAGTTCGAGCACGTCTGCCTCGAGGCGCTGGCCGTGGCGCTGCCAGAGGAAATCTGGACGTCGGCCGCCATCGAGGAACGACTGCGTCCGCTTTACGAGCGATTAAAGCTCCCGGCCGGCCGTCTCGAACTCATGACCGGCATCCGCGAGCGCCGGATGTGGCCGGCCGGCACGCGGCCGTCGGATGCGAGCGCGGCGGCGGGGCGCGCGGTGCTGGCCGAATCGGGCCTGCGTGCGGAGCAGGTGGAGTTGTTCATCCATGCGGCCGTGAGCCGCGACATGCTCGAGCCGGCCACGGCGGCGTTCGCACACCGGAAGATCGGCCTGCCGGCCACCGCGCAGATTTTCGATGTCTCCAACGCGTGTCTCGGGTTTTTGAATGCACTGACGATCGCCGCCGGACTGATCGAGTCGGGGCAGGTGCGCTGCGCCATGATCGTGTCGGGCGAGAACGGGCGGCCGCTGGTCGAGCAGACATTGCGGACGCTCGGGGAGCGGCCGCTGACGCGTAACGAGATCAAGCCGTATTTTGCCAACCTGACGATTGGCTCGGGGGCGGTCGGCGCGATGGTGTGCCACCGTTCGCTGGTGCGCGGCCGGCCGCACCGGCTCCTCGGCGGCGTGGCCCGGGCGGCGACGGAGCACAGTGCGCTTTGCCAGGGTGACACGCACGGGGCGGAGGCGCTCGCGATGCAAACCGATTCCGAACAACTGCTGCTCGCCGGTGTGGCGCTCGCCCGCGACACGTGGGCCGATTTCAGCGCGGAGCAGGGCGGAGCGTTCGACCGTTTCGTCTGCCATCAGGTCGGCAGTGTGCACCGGCGCAAACTTTACGAGACGCTCGGCCTGAAGCTGGAGCAGGATTTCTCCACGTTCGAGACGCTCGGCAACACCGGCTCGGTCGCGCTGCCGGCGACGCTGGCCGCGGCGGTCAGGGCCGGCGCCGTGCGCGACGGTTCACGCGTCGGCCTGCTGGGAATCGGCAGCGGCCTCAACTGCCTGATGCTGGCACTGGAATGGTAAGCGCGGCGCCCATTCCCGACTGGCTGCGGCGCGAGTATCCGTTCACGCCGCGCCGTTTCCGCACCCCGGCGGGGGCGGCGATGAGCTACCTCGACGAGGGGCCGCGGCACGACGAGGCCGTGCTGATGCTGCACGGGAATCCCACCTGGTCGTATTACTACCGGCATCTGGTGCAGGCGCTGGCTTCCGGCCGGCGCTGCATCGTGCCGGATCACATCGGCATGGGCCTTTCGGAAAAGCCGGAGCGCTACGACTACACGCTTGCCACGCGGATCGCCGACGTGGAGGCGCTCGTCGCCTCGCTGGGCCTCAAGCGCATCCATCTGGTCGTGCACGACTGGGGCGGGGCGATCGGATTCGGTTTCGCCCGGCGCAAGGCCGCCACCATCGGAAGAATCGTGATTCTGAATACGGCGGCGTTCCGGGCGGAGTGGATTCCCGGACGCATCGCGCTCTGCAAGGCGCCGGTGGTCGGCCCGCTGCTGGTGCGCGGCCTCAATGGCTTCGCGTGGCCGGCGACATGGATGGCGATGCAGCGCCGGCGCCTGAGCGATGAGGAGAAACGGGGATACCTCTTCCCCTATGATTCGTGGGCCAGCCGCGTGGCGGTGAGCGCCTTCGTGCAGGACATCCCGCTGCGGCCGGCGCATCCGACCTGGGAAACGTTGCAGACGATCGAGGAGGCGCTGCCGCAGTTCCGCGATCGTGAGGTGCAGATCCTCTGGGGCGGCCGGGATTTCTGTTTCGACGACCGCTTTCTCGGGCGCTGGCGTGAATTGCTCCCGCAGGCCGCCGTCCACCGCATGGCCGACGCCGGGCACTACGTCCTCGACGATGCGCGCGAGGAGGTCGTGCCGCGCATCACGTCGTTTTTGACGCCGGCTTGACCGCCGGTTCGCGGCCGTAGAGCGCCGCCAGTTCGCGCAGGTAGGCGCCCGACTGGTCGCGCAGCGTCAGGAGTTCCTCTTCGTGGCAGCGCCACGTCCAGTTGCCCTGGCTCTTGCCCGGGGTGTTGAAGCGCGCGCTCGAGCCGAGATTGAGGAGGTCCTGCAGCGGGATGACGGCGAGATTGGCCGTCGACGCATAGGCCGCGCGCAGGAAATCCCAGGCGATCTCCTGGCCGCTGATGCGGAAGTAGCGGCGCACGTGATCGCGGCTTTTCTCATCAGTCGTGGCATACCAGCCGCGGGTGGTGTCGTTGTCGTGCGTGCCCGGATACACCACGGTGTTGGCGCGCACGTTGTGCGGAAGGTAGAGATTGTCGGCGCCGCCGCCGAAGGCGAACTGCAGGACGGCCATCCCGGGCAGTCCCGTGGCCTCGCGCAGGGCGATGGTCGCCGGGGTGAGCAGGCCGAGGTCCTCGGCGATCAGCTTGGCGCCGGGCAGGTCAGCCTCGACGGCACGGAAGAACTCGATCCCGGGACCAGTTACCCAGCGCCCGGTGCGGGCGGTGGTGGCGCCAGCCGGGACGGACCAATAGGCCTCGAAGCCGCGGAAATGATCGATGCGGACGATGTCACAGAGCTCGAAATTCGCCCGGAGGCGCAGCAGCCACCACGCATAGTTTTCCGCGGCATGGGCCGGCCAGTCGTAGAGCGGGTTGCCCCAGAGCTGACCATCGGCCGAGAAGTAATCCGGCGGCACGCCGGCGACGGCAGTGGGGCGAAGCGTTTGCCGGTCCAGCTGAAACAGGTGCGGGCTGGCCCACACATCGGCGCTGTCGTAGGCGGTGAAGATCGGGGTGTCGCCAATGATCTGGATGCCCAACGTCGCGGCGCGACGACGCAACTGCGTCCATTGCCCGAAAAAGAGATACTGGATGAACTCGTAGCCTTCGATTCGAACGGCGAGTTCGCGGCGCAACGGCGATTTTTCCGCCAGCCGGAGTGAGCGGATGTCCTCCGGCCATTCCCACCACGGGCGTCCGTCAAAGTGGTCCTTGAGCGCCGAGAAGTAGGCGTAGCCAGCCAGCCAGGCGGCGTGGCGCTGGCGAAACGCGGCGAAGTCTCCATACGGCAGGCCGCGTTTGGGGTCTCGACGCCAGGCGGCGTGGGCGGAGAAGAGGAGCGGGAGTTTGCGTTGATAGAGCGCCCCATAATCCACGTGGTCGCGGTTCAGACTGCGCAGCGGCGCGATCGCGGTCTCGGTGAGCAATCCGGCACGGACAAGGGCCTGGGGATCGATCAGGTAGGGATTGCCGGCAAACGAAGAGAAGCACTGGTAGGGTGAATCGCCATAGCCGGTCGGCCCGAGCGGGCAAACCTGCCAGTAACTCATCCCGGTCGCGACGAGAAATTCCAGGAAGGTGTCTGCACACTCATCAAACGTGCCAACCCCATACGGACTCGGCAGCGAGGTCGGATGGAGGAGAACTCCGATGCCGCGCTGATTGAGCCAATTGAAAAGCGGGGCAGAGCTCGCGGTCGTAGGTGTGGCCGACATGGGCGAAGTGATTCGAGGAGGAAGAAGTTGGCTGGAAATCTTTACTTAACATAATCGGCCTTGTGCGGCCTGCGCCTGTAGGGAAAGACCGCTACCGGGCCGGTCCCCAGTGCTTCGTGAACGGGAAATACACGAACATCGGCCGGCCCACGACGTCCTTGCCCGGCACGAATCCCCAATAGCGCCCGTCCTGGCTGTTCGAGGAATTATCGCCCAGCGCGAAATAACGATCGGTCGGCACCTTCAGCACCTCACGCGGTGCCAGCAATCCCATCGCCACGTAACCGGTGTAACCGTCGACCCGTTTCTCGTTCGCACCAAACGCCGACGAACCCGTGATCGGAGCCCCGTTGCGATGGACCGCCGAATCCCGAATTTCCAGACGATCGCCGGGGACGCCGACCAGCCGTTTGATGTAATATTGGTCGCCGTAGCTTTTCGCGATATCGGGGATGTTGCCGGTCCGGAAAACGAACCCGCTCCCTACGCTCGGCCGGACAAAATGGTAGCTCATCCGGTCGACAAAAAGCTGATCGCCGGTCAACTCGTCGAACGACAAGACGCGTTCGCCGGCCCGCACAGTCTTGCCGGTCCGGATGCAAATCACCTCTTCGCCCTTGATCGTCTTCTTGACGGCTTCCCGGGCCTGGAGCTTTCGCTGGATAACCGCGTCAAGTTTCTGGCCGGAATACGCGCCATTCTCCCGGAAGAAGGCGTCATAGACCGCCCAGTCGAAGTCGAAGTCCATCGGCACGCGCGTCGTGACCGGGGTGTCGCCTACGAGCACCGTGTATTCGCGGACCTGAGTCGGAATCACGAGCCACGTCCGGCCCGGCACCACGCGGCAGTTCACCAGACCCCGGCGCTCCGCACCATAAACCGGCACGAGCACCTCGCCCTCGACCGGCGCATCGAGCCGGTGCGGCCAGGCGCCGAACGCCAAAAATCGCGCGGCCAGCGCGGGCACGGAGGGCTCCGCAGACTTCGTGGTGTAGACCTCGGGCGTCATGCCGTTGTAGGTCGGCCACATCGAATTCGTCGGAATCTTGAACGGCTGGACGAAATACGTGCGGATTCCGAGGATCACGATCGCGGCGACGAGGAAGAACTCCACGTTCTCCACCAGCGCGCTCTTCGGGTAGATCGCCCCACCCGTCCGCTGCAGGACCTCCTCGAGCCGCTCGATGGCCAGCTTCAGTTTCTCGGCACCCGCGCGTTCCTTCAGCAATCCCCGCAACTCCACCATGCGCGACTGCAGTTCACCGATCAGCGCCGGCGTCAGCACGTCCCGGCGGTAGTGGTAAACCTTGTCGGCGAGTTCGAGCCAGTTGCCCGCGTTCTCGCGCATTTTCTTTTCCCGGGATGCGAAGAAGCCGAACATGGCGACGCTTTCGTTAGTTGGTTTTCAGCACCTTGATGAAAGCGTCCGAGGGGATCGAGACGCGGCCAAACTGCTTCATCTTCTTTTTGCCCTCTTTCTGCTTGTCGAGCAGCTTGCGCTTGCGGCTGATGTCGCCGCCGTAGCATTTTGAGGTCACGTCCTTCCGCATCTCCTTCACGTTGTCGCGGGCGATGATCTTGCCGCCGATCGCGGCTTGGATCGCAACCTTGAACATCTGCGGCGGGATGATCTCCGCCAGTTTCTCGCAGAGCTCTCGGCCCTTCGCCTCGGCCTTGTCCCGGTGCACGATGCTCGCGAAGGCGTCGACCGGGTCGGCGTTCACGAGAATCTCCATCTTCACGAGGTCCGACGCGCGATATTCGCCGAGCTCGTAATCCATCGAGCCGTAGCCGTGCGTGACGCTCTTCAGCCGGTCGTTGAAATCGACGAGGATTTCGTTGAGGGGGAGCACGCACGAGAGCATGACGCGCGTCGCGTCGAGCGTGTCGGTGTGGTCGACGGTGCCGCGCTTTTCCATCACGAGCGCAAGGATGTCGCCCATGGAGTCGTTCGGGATGTGAATCGACGCCTTGATCGTCGGTTCGCGGATTTCGACAATCTCGCCCGCATCGGGCAGGTTTACGGGATTGTCGATCTCGAGCTTCACCCCGCCGTGCTTGATCACGTGGTAGACGACACTCGGGTAGGTCGAGATGATGTCCACGTCGTGCTCGCGGCGAATCCGCTCCTGAATGATCTCCATGTGCAGCAACCCGAGGAAGCCGCACCGAAAACCGAAACCGAGCGCGACCGAACTCTCCGACGCATAGACGAAGGCCGAATCGTTCAAGCGCAGGCGGCCGACCGCCGCCTTCAGTTTTTCGTAGTCCGAGGTGTCGACGGGATACAGTCCGCAGAACACCATCGGGCGGACTTCCTTGTAGCCCGGCAGCATCTCGGTCGCCGGCCGGCTCGAGTGGGTGATGGTGTCGCCGGTCTTGATTTCCGCCGGGTCCTTGATCGAGCACACGATGTAGCCGACGTCGCCAGGCCCAAGCGTGGCGATCTTCTCCATCTTCGGGGTGAAGACGCCCACTTCCTTCACCTCGGACTTCACGTTGTTGCTCATCAGGAGCATGAACTCACCGGCCTTGATCGTGCCGGAAAACACGCGGACGTAGGAAATCACGCCGCGATACGAATCGTAGAGCGAATCGAACACCAGCGCGCGAAGCTGCGCGTGGTCGGTCCAGCGCGGCGGCGGGACGCGTTCCACCACCGCCTCGAGAATATCCTGAATGCCGATACCCGATTTGCCGCTGGCCAGAATCGCCTCCTCGGCGGAAATCGCGAGGATGTCCTCGAGTTGCTTGAGGCAGAGGTCGAGGTTGGCGCTCGGGAGGTCGATCTTGTTGATGACCGGAATGACTTTCAGCTTCTGCGCGAACGCGAGGTGCGCATTCGCGACCGTCTGCGCCTCGACGCCCTGCGCCGCGTCGATCAGCAGCACCGCACCTTCGCAGGCCGCGAGCGAGCGTGAGACCTCGTAGGAGAAGTCCACGTGGCCCGGCGTGTCCATCAGGTTGAGCTTGTAGATGCGCCCGTCCTTGGCGGGATACGTCATCGTGACCGGATGCGACTTGATCGTGATCCCGCGCTCCTTCTCGAGATCCATCGAGTCCAGATGCTGCTCGGTCAGCACGCGCTGCGAGACCTGGTTGGTGTATTCGAGCAGCCGGTCCGACAGCGTGGTCTTGCCGTGGTCGACGTGGGCGATGATGCAGAAATTGCGGGTGTATTTGAACGGCATCGGATCAGGCGGCAGCCACGTCGGCGAATTCGGAAAAGCTCTTCACAACCCACGACTTCTCGGTCCGGCGGGCGAGTCCACTGAGGACACCACCCGGTCCGAGTTCCCATAATTCGGTGGCGCCCGCTGTGGCGGCACTGCGCATGCAGTCCTCCCACAACACCGGCGACACGACCTGCTTCACGAGCGCGGCCTTGATCGCCGCGGGTTCGTGGATCGAATGACCGGTGGTGTTGGTGAACACCTGGAGTCGCGGCGCCGAAAACGGAATTCCCTCAAGGAAGGCCGCAAAGCCCGCCCGGGCCGGCTCCATCAATCGCGAGTGATAGGCCCCGGCGACATTTAGCGGCACCACCTTCTTGAGGCCGCGTTCCTTCGCGGCGGCCACGGCGGCGGCGACTTTCGCCTTCTCGCCGGAGACAATGATCTGGCCGGGCGCGTTGAAATTCGCCGCCTCGATGTCGAACTCCCGGCAGATCTCCTGCACCTTCGCGCGTTCCTCGCCGATGATGGCGGCCATTCCGCCAGTCGTCTGTTCGCATGCCTGCTGCATCAGCCGGCCGCGTTCAGCCACGATCCGGAGTCCGGTGGCGAAATCGAAGACGCCGGCGGTCGCATACGCGGTCACTTCCCCGAGGCTCAGGCCGAGGGCGGACTTCGGTTCGCCCGTCGGGACCTTGCCGGCCTCCCGCAACGCCGCGACGAGCGCCATGCCGTGCACGAAAAGCGCCACCTGGCACACCTTGGTCTGCGTGAGTTCGGCGTCCGGACCTTCAAAGCTGAGCCGCTTCAAATCCCAGCCCAACACCCCATTTGCCTCGTCATACAGCGCGCGCGCAGCCGCCGATTGCTCGCACAACGATCTGCCCATTCCCACCTTTTGGGCCCCCTGTCCTGCGAATAAAAGTGCCAATGCCATGGTTGAAACGCGCGACACAAGCGCCCGGCCCCGGCGAATCCAAGCCCTAACCCGAAGCCGATGCGTTTTTTTTGCATGGCCCTTTCAGGGCGGATTCCCTTCGGCATTCGCTCACATGGGAGCGCGCCGACGGCGCGGGTGGCTCGAATCCGGTCAGAAGCGCTTGAGCTGCTTGAAGTGCTTTTCGTCGCTCGTCGGTTTCACAAATGCCGGGAGCGGCGTTCTGGCCGGCGCAGGCACCACCGCCACCGGCACCGGCATGACCGGCGCCTGCACCACCGCCGGGGCCACCACCTGCGACGGGACCGCGGTTGGAACGGCCGGAGCCGAAATCCCCGTCAGCGCGGACAGATAGGGAT
>CAZENI010000252.1:1452-11253 GCA_964513055.1 uncultured Opitutus sp. | reverse complement strand
CGCCAACTCCACCATCGGCGGCACGCAGGCCATCACCCTCGCCGGCACGCTCACCAACAATCTCGGCAACCGCACCCTCACCGTCAGCAACACCGGCGGCACCACCCTCACCGACATCAATCTTTCCGAGAGCGCCACCGACCGCGTCCTCACCCTCAGCACCACCGGCGCCACCACCGTCGCCGGCATCATCGCCAACGGCGGCGGCAGCACCGCCAGCGGCCTCACCAAGGCCGGCACCGGCACCCTCACCCTCGCCGGCATCAACACCTACTCCGGCACCACCACCATCGCCGCCGGCACGCTCTCGATCGCCGCGGAAAACAATCTCGGCGGCACCGGCGCCATCGTGCTCGGCAGCACCACCAGCACCGGCACGCTGCTCTACACCGGCGGCAGCGACGCGCTGATCACCCGCGGCTTCGACCTCGCCGGCAGCACCGGCGGCGGCAACGTCACCAACAACGGCACCGCCGCCCTCACGCTTTCCGGCAACGTGACGGCCACCGCCGCCACCGCGAAGACCTTTACGCTCAGCGGCACCAGCACCGCCGCGAATCTCTTTTCCGGCAATCTCACCGATGGCGCGGCCGCGATCACGTTGAGCAAGACCGGCACCGGCACCTGGGAGGTCTCCGGCACCAACACCTACTCCGGCAACACCACGCTCACCGCCGGCACCCTCGTGGCCGGCAACGACAGCGCCTTCGGCACCGGCACCCTCATCCTCTCCGCCGCCGCCACGCTCGCCGGCGACGGCACGCCGCGCACCCTCGCCAACGACGTCCGGCTCGACGGCAACGCCACCATCGGCGGCACCTCCAACCTCTCCTTCACGGGCCCGCTCACCCAGAACAACACCAGCACCACGCTCACCATCAGCAACAGCGGCCTCACCACCTTCGACGCGATCAACCTCACCAACGGCTCCGCCAACCGTATCCTGACTCTCAGCACGACCGGCGGCAACGTCGCCGTCACCGGCGTGATCGCCAACGGCGGCACCAGCACCGCCAGCGCCCTCACCAAGTCGGGCGCGGGCCTGCTCACGCTCTCCGGCGTCAACACCTTCAACGGCAACGTCACCCTCTCCGCCGGCACCCTCCGCGCCACCAACGCCGACGCCCTCGGCGCCGGCGCCCTCGCCCTCGCCGGCGGCACGCTCCAGCTCGCCGACGACACCGGCCTCAACTTCGGCCGCAACACCACCGTCACCGTCGCCACCGCCATCGAGTCCGATCGCCTCACCAGCGGCGCCGGCGTCACCCACACCCTCGGCACGCTCTCCATCGGCGCCATCGCCCTCACCGCCAACGCCGGCGCCAACGTCAGCAGCGGCACCGCCACCACCCAGTTCGGCGCCGTCACGCTCACCGGCAGCCCCACCTTCACCGTCGGCTCCGGCGCCGAGTTGATCCTCGGCGCCCTCACCGACGGCGGCACCGCCCGCATCATAACGAAGAACGGCGCCGGCACCCTCGTCCTCGGCTCCGCCGCCGCGAGCTGGGCCACCACGGCCGACGGCCTCACCGTCAACAACGGCACCGTCCGCTTCGGCGCCAGCGATGCCCTCGGCACCGGCACCAACACCAACGTCATCGTCAACAACACCGCCGGCGTCACCGCGCTCCTCGACCTCAACGGCTTCTCCCAGTCCATCGGCAACCTCACCCTCGGCGGCACCGGCGGCCTCGCCGGCTCCATCAACAACGTCAGCACTGGCGCCGGCTCGCTCACCCTCGGCGGCAACGTCACCACCTCCGCCACCGGCGTCCCCACCAACACCTGGACGCTCTCCGGCAACGTCGTCCTCGGCTCCGGCGGCACCGGCAATCGCACTTTTAATATCGCCGACTCCGCCGGCATCACCGGCACCGACGCCGAGCTCGCCGTTACCGCGAATATTTCCGGCTCCGGCAATCTCCTTAAGGCCACCGGCACCGGCCTCCTCCTCCTCTCCGGCACCAACACCTACACCGGCAACACCACGCTCTCCGCCGGCACCCTCCGCGTCACCAACGCCACCGCCCTCGGCGCCGGCAACCTCACGCTCGGCGGCGGCGCGCTCGAACTCGCCGGTGACACCGCCACCAATTTCGGCCGCAACACCACGCTCACCGCCAACACCACCGTCCGCTCCGACACCGCGACCGCCAACCCCGGCGTCACGCACACCCTCGGCACCCTCAGCGCCGGCGCCGTGACCATGACCGTCCAGCCCGGCGCCACCGTCAGTTCCAACACCGACTACGGCCTCACCTTCGGCGCCACCACCCTCACCGGCAACGCCACGATCAACGTCGCCAACAACGGCAGCGGCACCGGCACCGTCACCCTCGGCGCGATCTCCAATTCCGCCGCCCGCGGCATCATCAAGACCGGCGCCGGCACCCTCCTCCTCAGCGCCGCCGCCGGCACCATCACCAATGGCTCCGACTTCATCGTGCGCGATGGCACACTCCGCCTCGGCGCTTCCGCCGCGCTCGGCTCCGGTTCCACGATCTCCGATATCGTCATCAACAACCAGGCCGGCACCACCTCGCTCCTCGATCTCAACGGCAACGACCAGACCGTCCTCACGCTCACCTTCGGCGGCGCCAGCACCACCGTCACCACGGTCAACAATCTCTCCACCGGCGCCGGCACGCTCACGCTCAACGGCACCACCACCTACACCGCCAACGTCACGAGCAATCCCCTCGGCTCCACGATTTCCGGCCTCGTCAGCCTCGGCAACGCCACCCGCACGTTCGCCATTTCCGACTCCACCAGCACCACCGCCGAACTCACCGTCTCCGCCAACATCTCCAGCACCGGCACCAGCGGAGGTCTCACCAAGACCGGCGCCGGCCACCTCGTCCTCTCTGGCACCAACTCGCAGCAGGGCACCACCACGATCTCCGCCGGCACCGTCACCGTGAACAGCGGCGCCACGCTCTCCGGCTCCGCCGCCAATCTCACCGTCAACGCCGGCACCCTCAATCTCGACAACGCCGCCCAGTCCGTAGGCGCGTTCGCCGGCACCGCCGGCACCGTCAACCTCGCCACCGGCCACGTCCTCACCGCCACCCAGAGCACCAACACTTCCTTCGGCGGCACGCTCAACGGCACTGACGCCAGCCTCGTCAAGGCCGGCACCGGCACCCTCACGCTCTCCGGCGCCAACACCTACAGCGGCGCCACCACCATCGCCGGTGGCGCGATCTCCATCAACACCCTCGCCAGTGTCGGCGGCGGCAGCAGCGCCCTCGGCGCCCCCACCACCGTCGCCGCCGGCACCATCGCCATCGGCAGCGGCGCCAATGCCGGCGCCCTCACCTACACCGGCACCGGCGCCACCACCGACCGCGTCATCGACCTCGCCGGCACCACCGGCGGCGCCACGATCACGGCCACCGGCAACCTCACGTTCACCAGCGCCTTTACCGCCACCGGCGCCGGCAGCAAGACCCTCACCCTCTCCGGCGCCAGCACCGGCAGCACGATCTCCGGCGCCATCGTCGACAACTCCGCGCTCAACCTCACCTCGCTCACCAAGACCAGCACCGGCACCTGGTTCCTCTCCGGCGCCAACACCTTCGCCGGCGTCACCACCATCGGCCGCGGCACCCTCAGCGTCGGCTCCCTCAACAGCGTCACCGGCGGCACCGCCAGCAGCCACCTCGGCGCGCCCACCACCGTCGCCAACGGCACCATCCATCTCGGCGCCACCACCACCTCCGGCATCCTCGCCTACACCGGCGCCGGCGAGACCACCGACCGCGTCATCAACCTCGCCGGCACCACCGGCGGCGGCGTCATCGACTCCTCCGGCTCCGGCGGCCTCACCTTCACCAGCGCCCTCACCGCCACCGGCGTCGGCACCAAGACCCTCACCCTCCGCGGCTCCTCCACCGGCAACGTCTTCGGCGGCGCCATCGTCAACAACGACAGCCTCAACCTCACCGCCGTCACCAAGGACGGCACCGGCACCTGGACCCTCTCCGGCTCCAACACCTTCACCGGCACCACCACCGTCAGCGACGGCACGCTCCTCCTCAACAGCGCCGGCCTCGCCGTATCCGGAAACCTCGCACTCGGCAACGGCAC
Organism: uncultured Opitutus sp.; assembly: GCA_964513055.1. Classification (GTDB taxonomy): domain Bacteria; phylum Verrucomicrobiota; class Verrucomicrobiia; order Opitutales; family Opitutaceae; genus ER46. The sequence goes on along the minus strand of CAZENI010000252.1, from coordinate 7,164 downwards.
CAGCGCCGCCGTCGCCCAGCTTTCCGCCGCCAACCAGATCGCCGCCACCGCCGCCGTCACCTTCAACGCTGGCGGCACGCCCACCCTCAATCTCAACGGCTTCTCCCAGACCCTCGGCTCCCTCGCCACCACCAACACCGGCGCCACCCTCGCGCTCGGCAGCCCCGGCGCCGCCACCACGCTCACCGTCGGCGACACCAACTCCACCACCTTCGCCGGCCTCGTCACCGGCGGCGCCAACGCCGCCATCGACAAGGCCGGCTCCGGCACGCTCACCCTCACCGGCGCCAACACCTTCGCCGGCAACGTCACCGTCAGCGCCGGCGCGCTCAGCGTGCAGCACAACACCGCCCTCGGCACCGTCGCCGGCTCCACCACCGTCAGCGCCGGCGCCGCACTCCAGTTCAGCAACGTCACCAACGGCAACCTCACGATCTCCACCGAGGCCCTGACCCTTAACGGCACCGGCGTCGCCAGCGACGGCGCGCTCCGCAACATCGCCGGCAACAACTCCCTCGCCGGCGCCCTCACGCTCGGCTCCGCCGCCCGCATCAATTCCGACGCCGACACCCTCACCCTCTCCGGCGGCGTGTCCTCGACGAATCTCGCGCTCAGCGTCGGCGGCGCCGGCCACACCACGCTCTCCGGCGCCCTCAACCTCGGCACCGGCGACCTCACCAAGGACGGCGCCGGCACGCTCTCGCTCTCGGCCGCCTCCAACACCGTCGGCGCCGTCACGCTCGGCGCCGGCACCCTCTCCATCGGCACGGGCGCCACGCTGAACAGCGGCGCGATCGGCTCCGCCGATCCCAGCGCCGTCCTCACCATCGCCAGCGGCGGCACGGTCGTCGCCAACTACGCCTCCGGCAGCACCACCTTCTCGGGCGCGCTCGCCGGCGACGGCAATTTCCAGAAGACCGGCGCCGGCACGCTCGTGTTCGACGAGACCTTCACCGCCTCCAATCTCACGCTGACCCTCGGCGGCGGCACCCTCTCGCTCACCGGCGCCACCATCACCGTCGGCACGCTCCACATCACCGGCAACACCATCATCGATTTCAACAACAGCGCCGGCACCTCGCTCTCGTCCGCCGCGCTGATCATCGATTCGGGCGTGACCGTCACCGTCGCCAACTGGGTCTCCAGCAGCACGACCTGGTTCGCCACCAGCACCATCAACGGCAACACGCTCGGCGGCTCGGACATGGTGGGCACCACGCCCCTTTATCAGATCGTCTTCCCGAGTTTCACCAACTTCACCACCACCTGGGTCTCCGGCAATCACGACGGCTGGCTCAATCACGAGATCCGTCCCACCCCCGAGCCCGCCACCTACGGCGCCCTCCTCGTCGGCGGCGGCCTCGCCCTCGTCGGCTGGCGCCGCCGCCGCCGTCGCTCCGCCCCCTCGTCCCCGAAGAACTGATACTCACCAGGTGGGCCGGCGCTCCGAAGGTGGAGCGCGTTGTCCCCAACACGCTTTCAGGACGTTCGCCCCAAGCCACCGCGTCGAGGATCGAGTGCTCGGATCGCGAGCCGCTCCTCACCGCGGAATCGCTCAGAACAGCACGTTTCCCTGGCTCAGCGGCGGGGCCAACAGTCCGAGAATCCGCGACAACGTGGGCGCCACGTCGTCGACGCCGACCCGCTGCCCGTAAACCCCGGGCTTCACGCCCACGCCCAACCACAGCAGCGGCACGTGCACGTCGTAGACATACGGCGTGCCGTGATTCGTGCCCGTCTTCCGATCCACCCAGAACGGCTTCATGTGGTAATACACATCGCCGCTCCGCTCGCCGTAGTGGCTCAGCAGCACGCCCTCCGCCAGCGGCCCCGTGATCGCGCCGGCATTGAGCTCGGTGCGCGTATACGCCGCCTCGACGAACCCGATCGTCAGCAGCGCGTCGCGCACGACCTTCTCCGCCGCCGCGGACGCCACGCCCTTCTCCTTCAACACGTCGCGCTGGAAGAACAGCCAGTTCTCGTCGACGAGCAGCCATTTCCGCCCGGCCGCGAGCGGACCATAGGCCGCGTTCAGCGCGTCCTCACACGTCCGCAGCAGCGCCACGTTGTCGATGCGCCCCGCGCTCAGCGTGCTCCCCGCGGCCTTCACCCGCTCGGGCAGCGGCGCGATGCCGTGATCCGCCGTGAACACGATCGTGCAATTCTTCAGCCCCACGCGCTGCTCCAGGAACGCGAAAAACTCCGCCAGCATCCGATCCGTGCGCAGCGTGATGTCCATCACCTCGTGGCTGTCCGGCCCGTAGTTGTGCCCCACCACGTCGTTCGTCGAGAAGCTCAGGCAGAGCACGTCGGTGTGCCCGCGTCGCCCGAGATTCTCATGCTCCACCGCCGCGCGCGCGAAATCCAGCAGCACCTCGCTCTTGAACGGCGCGCCCTCGAACGCCTCGTAAAACGCCGAGGTCAGCGTGGCCGCGCCGCCATTCACCACGCGCGGAAACGTCTGGCCCATCCCGTAATCCCCGTGCTCCCCCGGCATGTCGTCCGGCCCCTGCACCGCGTCGTAGACTTTCGCCGGCAGCAGCCGATCCCACGTCTTGCCAAAATACGATTCGACGCGCCCCGCCGCATTGAACGCCCGCGCCCACTCCGGCAGCCCCTTCATGTAGTGCGTCGACGAGACCATCGTGCCCTTGTCCATCCAGTAGGCCGCGTCGGCCAGTTTGCCCGCCAGCAGGATGGCCGAGCGGTCCTTGTTCGAAATGCCGATGACCTTCGACTGGCCGTGCCGGAGCTTCAGCTCGTCGCCCACCGTCGACGCCAGCAGCCGCCGCGGCGACGCCCCCGCGACCGTCGCCGCGCTGGGCAGCCGCACGCCGCCGCGGCTCTCGGGCCGGCCGATGAGCTGCACCGACGCGTCCTCGACGCAGTTCACGCGTTTCAGCGTGTCGCGATCCGTCCACGCGTTGTTCACGATGCCGTGGTGATTCGCGTGCACGCCCGTGAGCACCACCGCGTGCCCGCACGCCGTCTTCGTCACCGCGTGCCGATACCGGCAGTCGGTGAAATTCGCCCCCTGCTCTAGCAGCAGCCGGAATCCGCCGGGCACGAAATGCTCGCGAAACCGCTCCAGATAATCGCCGCGAAACTGATCGATGGTCAGCACCACCACCAGCGCGGGCCGGCCCTCCGCGGCCGCTCCGCGGGGCGCCACGACGGCGGCGACGAGGCAAACCAGCAGGCTATGAAATCGAGCACGCATCACGGGGGAACAAGGCGCGCGCCGCGGCCCGTGGCAACGCTTACATCGTTCCCCTGCTCGGGCGCCACGCCCCGCGCGCGAGCGCCGCCGCCCCCCGCCGGGAAGGATGGCGTTTCTCCGTGGATCGATTTCCGTTCTGGCTTTCCCGCTCGCACCGACCACCTCCGCCCTCCCGTGTCCAGCCTCACCGAAATTCTCATCATCTTCGTCCTCCTCGTCGCCAACGGAGTGTTCGCGATGGCCGAGATCGCCGTCGTTTCCTCGCGCAAGGCCCGGCTCAAGGCCCTCGCCGGCGAGGGCTCGGCTCCGGCGCAGGCCGCCCTCGCGCTCGCCCAGGAGCCCACCCGGTTTCTGTCGACCGTCCAGATCGGCATCACGCTCGTCGGCATCATGGCCGGTGCGTTCGGCGGCGCCACGCTCTCCGAGAAGCTCGCGCTGTGGCTCACCCAGTTTCCCGCGCTCGTGCCCTACAGCAAAGTGCTCTCCATGCTGATCGTCGTCGGCGCCATCACCTACTTCTCGCTGATCATCGGCGAACTCGCGCCCAAGCGCATCGCTCTCACCAATCCCGAGGCCCGCGCCATGCTGCTCGCCCGGCCGATGACATTCCTCTCGCGGCTCGCCTCGCCGGTCGTCTGGTTTTTGACCGTCTCGACCAACGTCATCCTCAAGGCCTTCGGCCTGGGCAAGGACGTGGAGGCGCCGCCTTCCGAAGAGGAGATTTCCCACCTGATCGAGCAGGGCACGACCGCCGGCGTGTTTCACAAGGCGGAGCGGGCGATGGTCGAGGGCGTGCTGCACCTCGACGAACTACCCGTGACCGAGATCATGACCCGGCGCACGAAGATCGTCTGGCTCAACATCGCCGACACCGACGAGGTGAACTGGCGCAAGATCGTCGCCAGCGGTCACTCGCATTTTCCCGTGTATGAAGGCACGCGCGACCAGGTCATCGGCATGGTGTCGGTCAAGTCGCTCTGGGCCAATGCCGCCGCCGGCGTGGCCAATGAGCTGAGAAACCACCTCATGCGGCCGCTGTTCGTGCCATCGTCGATCACCGCGGTCCAGCTCCTCGAGACCTTCAAGAAATCCGGCAAGCACCTCGCGCTCGTCACGGACGAGTTCGGCAGCATCCAGGGCCTCGTCTCGCTGATCGATGTCATGGAGGCCATCGTCGGCGACCTGCCGCAGCCCGGTGACCGCCGCCTGCCCGACGCCGTGCAGCGGGAGGATGGCTCGTGGCTCGTGGACGGCGCCATGCCGGTCGAGGAACTGAAACGGCGTTTCGCCACCGGCCCGCTCCCGCGCGAGGACCGCGCGACGTTCGAAACCCTCGGCGGCTTCATCGTGGATCGCTTCGGACACATCCCGGCGGTCGGCGAACACCTGATCGTCAATGGCTGGCGCTTCGAGATCGTGGACATGGATCGGCACCGGGTCGACAAGGTGCTCTTGAGCCGCCCGGCCACTCCGCCCGCACCCCCGCCGCCCCCTGAGTCCCAGCAGTGAACGGCGGCCGGCCCGGCTGCACCCGCCCCGTTGTCGCCCGGCCCCGCGTATCCAGAAACTCACTCCGGCAACTCGGTTACCCTCAGCGGCGCGGTGCGGGTGTTCCAGAACACGAGGAAACGGTCCTGCCAGCGCAACAGCCGCGGATGATCCGAGGCGTCATCCGTCGTCGCCAGCGGGAACTCCCGCCAGCGCCCGCCGCCGTCCTCGGACCTCATGCCGCGCAACTGCGCTCGCCCGCCGTCGAACTCCTTCCACACCACCGCCACGCGCTGCCCGTGCACGGCGATGTCCGCGCGCTCGGCCGTCTTGCCGCCAATCCGCCGCATTCCGCCGACCCCATCCTTCTCCAGCCGGCCGTAGAACACGCCGGGATTCTTCGGCGCCCCCGAGAACCACACCGCGTGCCGCCGCCCCGCCCCGTCGATCGCGAGCGCCGGCCCCTGGTGCGGACACCCGTCCAGCGCCCAGTCGTCAAACGTCGCCCGCTGCAGCTCGCCGCCCCGGCCGTCCGCCGCGATGTCCGCGATCGCGTGATCGCGGAGATTCGGCGCGAAGATGTGCCGCCACATCGCCGTCAACCCACCATCGTCACGCGCCACCAGCGCGATCCGGCAGCACTCGCAACTGTGATCGGCCAGTTTCCGGTCGCCCGAGAACGTCGCGCCCCGATCCCCGGAGATCGCAAAGTAGATCGCGGCCCCCCGATACGCCGCCGCCCCGGCCGGTCGCGCCGCGACCAGATCGCGTTTGTCGACCCACGCCACGACGACGCGTCCCCGCGCATCCACCGCCAGCGCGTCGAAGCGGTGCGTGATCTCCTGCCGATCCGCGTGCACGATCTGCGGCGCGGCAAACGTCGCTCCGCCATCGCTCGATCGCGCGAACCGGATCTCGCCCGTGTAGGGCTTCGTCATGGGCCGCGTCCACGAAACGTAGATCTCGCCGCCGGGTCCGCACGCGATCTTGGGCCGCGCGTCGCC
>CAZENI010000252.1:0-1442 GCA_964513055.1 uncultured Opitutus sp. | reverse complement strand
GCGGGGTCCGCGGTATTGCTGCGAAAGTCGTAGTAGGTGACGCCGATGGTGCCGTCGCGGCGGATTGCCACCGACGGATTGAACGCTGCGACCGCCGGCTCCGCGCTCACCCGCACCGGCGCCGACCACGTCCGGCCGAGGTCACCCGATCGGCTCACGACCACGTGCCCCCCCGCCTTGTGCGCCGCCCACAGCGTGCCGCGGGGGTCGAACGCCGCCGTGGCCCCGAGTTCGGCCACCGCGGCCTTCGCCGCCATGCCGTCGTGCCCCGCCCCGTGTGCATGCCCCGCCTGCGCCATCGCGAGGTTCAGGGTCGTGAGCGCGATCGCGCACCCGCCGGCGAGAATCCGCCCGCCGCCCCGGAAGAATGGCGCGCTCATCACCAGCGCGCCTCCACGCCGCCGTAGATGGCACGCGGCAGCCCGGGGCTGAAGACCGGCGTGTTGGATGACACCGACGCGCTGTCGGCGAAACGCTTGTCGCCCGCATTGATCACGCGGGCCAGCACCGAGAGGTTCCGCGTGAGCGCATACGACGCCCGCACGTTCACCAGGTCGTGCCCCGGGTATTTCCCGAACACCGGTGAGTTGCTCGCCTCGAGCCAATACGAGCCGATCCGCACCCACTCGACCTGCACCGCCGCCGCTTTCGTCGGCGTCCACGTGAGCCGCGTGTTCGTCAGCACCTTCGGCGCGGTCTCAATGTCCTTGCCGCTGAAATTGGCGGCCGCCGTCACCCAGTCGACATACCGCTGCCGCGAGAACGACAGCGCCGTATCCAGCCGCCAGGCCCCTCCGAGCGCCCGGCCCGCCCCGAGTTCGATCCCCTCGTGCTCGGTCTTGCCGGCGTTGACGCTTGTGCTGACGTTCGTCGCCAGGTTGCGCTGGCTCACCAGGTCGTCGCGCTTCACCAGCCGGTAGGCGACGAGATTGTAGGCCACGCCGGCGATGTCGCCGCGCACGCCCAGCTCCCCCTGGCTCGCCTTGATCGGCTTCAAGTCCAGCGCCAGCCGCGCCCGCGCGAGCGCGTTCGCCACCGACGTGTCATTGCCCGCCCGATACAACTGGCTCTCCGACGGCCCGCGGAACCCCTGGTTGTAGGACGCATAGAGGTGCGTCCGCGGCTCCAGCGCCAACGTCGCGCCGAGCTTCGGACTGTAACGCGAGTAGTCGGTAGTGTTGCCGCCCACCTGCCCGTAGAACCGGTTCGCTCCCAGCACCGACGCCTGCACCGCGCCCGCCGCCAGCTTGTTCGTCATCTCGTAGCGGAAGGCATCGTAGCGCATCCCGGCCGTGACGCGCAGCCGGGCGGTGGGCGAGGCTTCGGCGTGCAGATACGGCGACGCGCTACGGTAGGTCACGTCGTAGTCGTAGATCCGCGTGCCAAGGGAGTAGGCGCTGTAAACGGTGTTCGCGCCGGTCCCGGCACGCGTGACGAGGATG
>CAZENI010000251.1:0-11268 GCA_964513055.1 uncultured Opitutus sp. | reverse complement strand
CGAGTCCTCGCTCACCGGCACCAGGCCCAGGCAGCCCGACCAGAATGGCCGGTCCGTGTGCGTCGCACTCATCGCCGCCGTGCCGAATTTGCGCCCCTCCGGGCACACGCTCACCTGAAAACGCCGCGCGAGCAGATGCCGCTCCGCCACCGGCACCGAGTGGTCGCTGATCGCCACGAAGCGGTCGCCGAAACGCGCGCGCAAAAAGTCGATCTGGCGCAGCCGGTGCGGCGTCAGCCCGAGTTGCGAGCCCAGAAACACGATCCGCGGCTCCGGCGCTGCCTCGAACGCCGTCGTGAACGGCGGCACATTCGCCACCCAGCTCCGATGGATCACGCGCGCCGCGGGCCGCAGCGCGGCCGCGCCCGCCGGGTCCAACGGCGACTCATCGTGGATCAAGATGTCGAGCTGCGCCGCGATCTCCGCAAATCCCGGCACCGTGCGGCTCGCTTCGTCGAACGCATAATACAGCCGGCGCACGCCCGCGCGTCCGAGCAGCGCCAGCGTTTTCCCGGCAACCTGGCCCAGCGCCTTCGGCTGCTGCCCCATCAGAATCAACCAGCGTTCCTCCCCTGCGGCCCGCGGCGCCTTCGCCAGCTCCAGCAATCCCGGCTGCCCGCAGGTCCATGCCGGCAGAAACGAGAGACCGTCGCGCCGCATCGCGTCGAAGCAGCGCGCGTTCTCCGCAAACCAGTCGCAGTCCAGCCGCGCCTTCACCAGCAGCGACGTGTCCGATGGATCGGATACGAGCGGCCGCAAATCGATCGCCGGCGCCCGCGCGACATAGTCCGCCGCCGGCTCGAGCCCGCCCGCCCAGCGGTTGAAATAGCAGACGCGCACGCGCCGCCCCTCGAATGCCGGTGGCGCGCCCGCGCTGGCACCGTCCGGACCGTTCAGAAAATCCACCCCGTGCATGGCGCCCGGTGCGACCCTGCTCAGACGAGCGGCGACACGTCGCACAGTTCGCCCGCGCGGAGCGCCGCGCGCATCGCGGCGGCGAGTTCCTCGACTTTGCGCACACCCGCGTCCACGGAGAACGTCTGCGCGCGCGCCTGGCCCTGGCGCTGCAGCCGCCCCAGGAGCGCCTCGTCGGCGGCGAGTTGCCCGAGCTGCGCGGCGAGCGCCGCGGCGTCGCCCGCCCGGAAAAGCAGTCCGTCGACCCCGTCGCGAATGATCTCCCGGCCGCCGCAGGTTCCGCTCGTGACAACCGCCAGTCCGGCCGCCAGCGCCTCTAGCTGCGCGCGCGCCAACGCCCCCTGCCGCTCGGCGCCAAAGACGAGCGTGTTCGTCCGCGCGAGCAGCGCCGCACGCCCGTCGCGATCGAGTCGCGGAGAGAAGTGCACCGCGTCCGCCAGCGCCGCGTCCTGCACGCGCGCGGCGAGTTCCGCGCGGAACGCCGCGTCGGGCGCCTCGCCAGCCAGCTCGGCCGTCACGCGCACGCCCGCCGCCCGCAACTGCGCGAGCGCGGCGATCAGCGTATCCGCTCCGCTGCCACGCACCAGCGGCCCGACAAATGCAATGCGCAACGTCTGCGTGTCCGGAAGAAACAGGCGGAAGCAGCGCGCAAACGGCACACCCGGGGTCAGCGTGTCCATCCGCGCCGTCTCGTAGCCGGCGTTGCGCAGCGCCGTGCCCGTCCATTCGCTCGCCGGCGCCAGCCAGTAGTGTTCGTCGCGCGGCTGCTCCTCGAGGGCGAACGCCGGCGCCGCCTCGGTCATCCAATGCAGCACCGGCACGCGGCGCTCCAGCGCCGGTCGCAGCACCGCCGGATCGCGCAGCGCGGGATCCGCCACCAGCACGAGGCCGGCTTCCATCTTGGTCACGGCCGTCCGCACGCGGGCCGCGCCATCGCGTGTCGCCGCTCCCCCGTTCGCGTTCGGCTCCAGCGCCACGCAGCGCACCTGATGTCCGCGGGCCCGGAGGCCCGCCGCGAGATCGGCCACCGCGTCCGCGGCATCCGTCGAGGCTCCGGACCCCGCGTCGCCAGTCACGATCACGATCGAGAGCGGTTCTGCCGCCGGTTCCGGCCCGACGCGGCCGATCGCACGCAGATAAAAATCCAGCTCCGGCACGTCGCGGCTCGCGGCCACGAGCTCCGCACGCAGCGGTTCCACCTCCGCCGGCAACGGCGCCACCCGCGCGGCCTCCTCGATCAGCCCGAACGTCGACGCCACATCGCCCTCCTCCAGCGACAGCGCCGCGAGGTTCAGCAGGGCCGCCTGGCAGTGGCGGTCGAACGCGACCGCGCGCTGCAGGCAGGCGCGGTTGAGATCAACGTCGCCGGCGGCATCGGCCGTGGCGGCGAGGGCGAGGCAGGCGGCGGCGTCGGTCGCAGCCGCCAGGCCCGCGACGATGGATTGCGGCTCGGACAGGACGGCGGATGGGTCGTGGCTCATGATGGAAGGCGGAGGCGTTTGGAGTTGGAGGAAAACGGATACACCACAGTTCAGGCGGCGCTGGCCGCCGCCTGGGGTTGTCTGCGCCGCGCGGTGGCGATGAGATTCTGCAGGATCGCGTCGATCCGATCGACCGAGGCGGCCGTGGTGAAGCGGAACGCGTCGGCCTGTCCGGCCGCCGCGATCCGGGCGGCGGCTTCCGGGTGGCGGTGCAGTCGGACCAGTTTTCCGGCGAGGTCGCGCGCATCGCCCGCCTTGAAGAGCAGGCCGGTCGCGCCGTCGCGGATGACTTCGCTCGCGCCGCCGCTTCCGCTGGACACCACCGCGAGCCCCGCCGCCATCGCCTCGATCTGCGTCTTGCCGAAGGGCTCCGCGAACACGCTCGGGAACACGAGGACGTTGCTGCGCGCGTAGAGCGCGGCCAGCCCGGCCTTGTCGAGAAACCCGGGAAACTGCAGCCGCTCGAGGAAGCCGTGCCGCTCCGCCGTGGCGCGCAACGCGGCCACATACTCCGGGCTGGTCGAATCGCCGGCCAGGGTGCATTCGAAATCGACGCCGGCCTGCCGCAGGTGGGCCAGCGCCTCGACCAGCACGTGGGCGCCCTTGTAGGGCATGAGCAGGCTGGCGAACGCGACGCGCAGCCGCCGGCGCTGCGGCGGGAAGGCGCGGAAATACTCCGTCAGCGGCGAGCCCGGCGGCACCACCGCGTAGTTCTTTATCGGATATCCCTTCGCGCGAAGGCCGGCGTTCACCCATTCGCTGCAGCCCGCCAGGCAGAACAGCGGCGACTGCGGCGCGCCCGCGGGGTCGTAGCCGGGATTCGCGTTGCCCAGCCGGTGGAGCACCGGCACGCCGGACTTCAGGAACTCCTGCACGAATTGGTGGCCGACGAAATCGAGGTTGCCGACCATGACGGCGTCGGGCCGGAACTCGCGCGCCGCCGCCAGCACCGCCTGGTGATTCCCCCGCACGAGTTCGCGGAGCCGCTGCGGGTCGCTCTCCACGACGGCCGCGCCGTCCTTCCAGTCGCCGCACAAGCGCAGGACGCGCCGCACGTGCGGCTCGAACGCCGCGTGTTCCGCCGTCGGCTTCCGCAGCAGGTGCGGCAGGTCCGCCGTCAGCACGCGCACGGCATGGCCGCGCGCCAGCAGCTCCCGGCTGAATTCCCACATCGTGCGCCCGTAGCCGCCCATCTCCTGCGGTGGCAGCAGATTCGTGACGACGAGAATGCGGCGCGGCTGCGCCGCCTTGCGGCGCGGCAGCCAGCCCGCGCGACGGCGATACGTTTCCACCGCCGGCTCGCCGAGCGCGCCACTCTCCTCGAGTTGCTGCAACAGCGCCCGCGTCTCCTCCGTGCCGCCCGACAACCGGTGCGCCTCGCCGATCGCCTGGTAGGCGAGGCTCGGATCGCCCTCGCGCGCGAGACTGCGCCCCAGTTCGAGATAGGCCAAAAGCGCGTTCCGATCCTCCTCGATCTCGCCCCGCGGACCCGTCGCCACGGGCGCTTCCACGGACGGCGCGTTCACGGCCGGCACGACGGCCGCCGGCTCATCCGCCTCGCCGAGGCCTTGCGGCGAGCGACCCTCGGCCGCCGCCGTGAGCACGGCATGCAGCCGTTCGAGTGAACGCTGGCGCGAGAACCGCGACTCCACGCGCGCGCGAAACGACGCCCCGAGGCGCGCCGCCAGCGTCGCGTCCTCCGCGAGGCGCAGCATCGCCGCCGCCATCGCCTTCACATCCTTCTCCGCCCCGAGAAAGCCATCCTCCCCCTCGCGCACCGCATCCGGAATGCCCGCGTGCCGCGTCGACACCACCGGCAGGCCATGCGCCCCGGCCTCGAGCACCGCGAGCGGCAGCCCCTCGCTGTCGCCATTCGCCGCCGTCACGCTGTGCTGCACGAACACCCGGCTCGCCGCCAGGTGCCGCGACACCTCGGCGCGCGACTGCACGCCGGCAAACGTCACCGCCGTCCCGAGTCCGTTCGCCGCCGCCCACTGCTGGCATGGCGCAAGCAACGGCCCGTCGCCGATCATCGTGAGCCGCGCGTCCGGCACGCGCCGTTGCACGAGTGCAAACGCCTGCAGCGTCAGGTGCGGCGCCTTCTTTTCCACAAATCGTCCCACCGCGACAAACCGCGGCCCCGCCTGCGCGGGCTCCGCGCGTTGCGCCAGATCGACCGCCACGCCGTAGGGCCCGAGCACGACCTTCTCCGCCGGCGCGCCGAGCGCGACGAGCTGCGTGCGCATCGCCTTCGAGACCACGACTACGCTCGCCGCGCGCGCAAAAAACTTCCGGTAACCCGTCTGCCACCGCGCCAGCAGCTCCCGGCCGAAGGCATCGACGCCGTGAAAATGCACCACGTAGGGCAGGCCCGCCTGCTCGCACGCCTCGTGCGCAAACGCCCCCATCACGCCCGACTCGAGCAGCGCCGCCTTTGCACCGCAGCCGCGTAGAAACGCCGCGAGGCCCGCCGTATAGTCCCGCCACACGTCCGCAGGCACTGCCGCGCCGGGCGTCGCCGTCAGCGTCTGCAGCTTCCGCTCCGTCTCCGCGGGCAGCACCGAGCGTCCGCCCTTCACGAATCGCGGAAACGGATACCCGTAGAGCAGCGTGAGGTTCCGGGTGAGATGATTGACGTGATCCTCGACGAAGGTCTCCGAGTAGTTGAATTCATGCGACCGGACCAGGACCACGGGGAGTTCCCCGAACGGGGCCCCGGCTTCCGGCAGCGGCGCGGCGATTGCGTTCACCACCGGCCGCACGACCGCGACCGGCGCCTCGACGGTGCGCACCACGTCGCGCAGGAGATCGCGCATATCCGCGGGAGTGATCCGATGCTCCGTGCCGAGAAACCAGTCGCCGAGCGCCTGGTCCGCGACCGCCGCCGCCGGCGGGAGGTGAAACGCGTGCAGGAACTCCCGCCGCTGGCGCTCGACCGCTTCGGAGCGCGCCACCGCGAGCGACGCCGGATCCGCGCGCCACGCCGAGTCGAGGCGGAGCACCGTCGCCGCATCGACCACGGGGCGCGTGCCCCAGATGGAAAGCTTCGCTCCGCCCGCCAGGGCGTAGGGCACGTGACTCCCCCAGCCGTTCGTCGTCACCGTCTCGAACTGCGCGAACAGCGTCCGCATGCGCCGCAGCGCGTGGCGGTCGCCCGTCTGCGCGCCGACGACCAGGTTGAAGCCGCGCGACCTGAATTCCTGCAGCCAAAGTCCGTTCCGCAGGCAGTTCGGGTGCACGCACACCACCACGCGCTCGAACTTCCCCGCGATCGACTTGATCTCATCCGCATAGCGCTCGAACAGTCCGCGCTCCGGGAACCGCGCGCCGTTCAGCGTGTGCGTCGGCATCACCAGCAGGCTGCGCGGCCGGCGCGCGGTTTCCACCGGCGGCACGTAGGCGATCGGCAGCCCGATCGCCCGCACCCGCGGCAAACCGTGCCCGCGCAGATAGTCGGCCTCGTCCGCCCGCGCCACGAGGACCGGCCAGTTTGCCGCCTGCGGCGAGTTCATCACCAGCGTTCCCGGCGTGATCATCTCCCACGGCCCGAAGGCGCCGTGCATCCAGATCGCCTGGACCGCATACCGCTCCGGCAGCGTGAAACCGGCGTAGTCCGCCGCCGCGTGCAGCGCGCCGTAGTGGTCGAACCAGCCATCCGCCTGACACCCCTGCTGTCGAAACAGCGCGGGCTCGGGCAGACCGAGAACGGACTCGAGGGGATTCATCGGTCGGCGAGGCGGATTCTGGATACGGCGAGGCGCATGAAACGGCGTCGCGGTGATAGCAGGCACCGGCCCAGCCGGGCACCGACTCGTCCTAGCCTCTGCTTTTCAACGTTTTAATTCTCACTTTTCCCCGCGCCCTCACCGCACCCCGGGCGCGACCGGCATCGCGCCGCCCGACGACGGCAAACTTTGCCGCCCCGCGGCCGCACGCTCAAACCGCCAGCCCCTTGCCGAACGTGATGTAGCGCTCCGTCGCCGCCACCGGCTCCGCGTTGGTCTGGAACGAGTCGACGAACGCCTGCTGCGTCGTCGTCAGTTCCGGCCGTCGCGGCGCCGCCCGCACGGTAAGTCCGCGCAGCAGCCAGTCGAAGCCATCTGGCCGCAGGCCGAGCCACACGCAGAACAGCTCCACGCCCGCGCGTGGATCCTCCGCCTGATGGAAGCGCTCTATCGCCCGCGCGTCTGCCCTCGTGATCCGCCCGAACCGAATCTCGCGGCAGAGGTTGTCGGTCACGCGCGAGTAGCCGAGCCGCTGCTGCTTCAGCAGGTCGTGCACGCTCATGTAGCTCGCGTCGTCGATCCGATCGTAGCTGTCGAAGGTCCGCCAGTTCCGCGCGCCGCGGGCCCCGTGCTTCGCCATCATCTCCTCGCTATAGCGCCGGCTGTCCCACGGGAAGTAGTTCGCGAGGTAAATCCCGCGAATGCCGTGCCGCCGCAGTTCGGCGTTCGTCGGATAATCCAGATCCTCGACGTCGCCGGGCCGGACAAGGGACTCGACCGACAGCAGCGACGCCGGCTCGCAGCCGAAGAGATCGTAACAGTGCCGCCCGCGGCGCGTCATCTCCGGCTCCTCGGTGTAGGAGTGCGTGCCCGCCTGCTCCGTCGGCTGGTGGAGTGGCCAGATCACGAGCGGGATACCCTTGTCCGCCGCCACGCGCACGGGCAGCTGCGTCTCGCCCGCGAGGAACGGCCAGCGCATCGAACGATGGCGCGCGAGCGACTCCCGAATGAGTTTTTTGTAGACGACCGGGTTGCTCGTGTAGTGCAGCAGGTCGACGTCGAAGGTCTCCCGCACCCGGTCGAGGTTCTCGATGCCGGCGCGGGTGTTGAACTGGGAGTTGTAGGCGACGACGAGCGGGTTGAGCCCGAGGTCGTGCTTCACGATCTCGAGCACCTTGAAGTGTTCCGGCGTGCCGCGCACAGGCACGACGCAGTCGTAGTCGCGCCCCTTCCGTTTGCCCACGAGCGCCGGCAGCCGCTCGCCCAGAAGCCGGCGGCGCTCCGCCCAGTCGAGCCGTGTCTTCTCCTCGTGCGTGCGGCAGCCCGAGCAGATGCCCTCGGCATCGAGCGTGAGTCCGAAGGGATGCGCCGTCGTGTAGAGACAGCGCCGGCATTCGCGGGCGTTCATGTGGAAAAACTCCGGACCGTGCGCAACGCCTCGTCGCCGCCGCTCGCGAGCAGGCCCTGCCGCAGCCAGGGCAACGCCAGCTCGGTTTCGTGCAGCGGATTGCCGAACGCGACCGCCGCCGTCACCTCTGCGCACAGGCAGTGTGACGCGCTCTCCTCGTCGAGCCCGCCAAACCAGATCACACTGTGCGCCGCTCCGTCGCGAAACGCCTCCAGCAAGCCCAGCGGAAACGCCCCCGCCCTGCCCTCGCTCCCGACCGCCGTCACGAAAAACTCCGCCACCGGCTGCCGCCCGAGCAATTCGCGCAGCGCGCCCAGGCCGGGGCCGTCCGCGCCGTCGGGCCGCCAGAGCTTCCAGTCGTCGCCCGCCCGCACGAGCGGCACCGATCCGATCAACGCCTGCTGGCCCGCGACGTCGGCGATCCTCCGCAGTGTCACCGGGTCGTCGAACATCAGGCTCTCGACCACGAAGCGGTCGCAGCCGAGTTCCATCAGCCGCCGCACGTCCTGCTCGCGCCGGATGCCGCCGCCATAGCTGAGCGGCGTCGCGATCTTCGCCGCCGCGATCTGCTTCAACACGCCGGCGTCGAGGCCGGCCCGCCGCGAGATGTCGAGCACGACAATCTCGTCGGCCGCCCAGCGGTCGAAATTCTCGAGCGCGGTCACGAGGTCGCCCGCCGGCCGCCACGCGGCGTAGCCGTAGGATTTCACGAGGCGGCCGTCCTTCACCGCCAGGACTCCGATGATGCGCTTAGAGGCCATAGTGCTTCCGCAGGAGGTTGCGCATGAGCAGGCGGCCCTGCGCCTGGCTCTTCTCCGGGTGAAACTGGATGCCGCACAGGTGCTCCCGCACATAGATCGCCGGCACGCGCACATCGCCCTCGGACGTCACGCACTGCGCCAGCGACTCGCGGGGAAACGCATACTGGTGGTTGAAAAAGAACGCGTCCGCCGGCTTCAGCGCGCACGCGAGCCCGAGCGCGCGAAACTCCGGCCAGTGCAGCCGGCTCCAACCCGTGTGCGATCGCGCCGCGCCCGCAATCCGCGCGACCGTCCCCGCGATGAAACCGATGCCGCGCGACTGCGACTCCTCGAGTTTCTCGAACAGCAGCTGCGCGCCGAGGCAGATGCCGAGGATCGGTTTCCCGGCCGCGTGACGCTCGCGCAACGGCTCCAGCAAGCCGTCGACCTGCAGCCGCCGCATCGCCGTCTGCGCCGAGCCCACGCCCGGCAGCACGAGCAGCGGCGACGCGAGGATGTCCGCCGCCCGGGCGGACAGGCTCGCGGCCACGCCGAGCGAGTCGAACAGCGCGCTCAGGGAGCCGATGTTGCCCACGCCGTAGTCGAGGATGTGACAGTGCTGCATGAAAGTCCGTGGCCCACGCGAAACCGCTTCACCGGCCGCGGCCCCGTGAGATCGAAGAGCGCGGGATGCGCGAATTTTTTCACGTTCGCCCAAAACGCCGTCTCGGTGATGCCGAGGTAGCGGCAGAACGACTCGAGGTAGTGCGGCCCGCACGCCTCGTCGAATTTCTCCGCGTGCGCGATGCCCTCGTCCCGCGTCATCAGTCCGCGGCGGATGAAACTGTTCGCCTGCTCGGTGCCGCGCGAGAAGCCGAGCTTGTAGTATTTCAGGAGCATGTTCACGACGACCCAGTCCTCATCGATCATGCTTGTGCCGAGCGCGTCGGCGGTGTGCTCCGGGCCGTCCGGGCGGTGCCGGAGGCCGTGCGCGATCGCGACTTCGGAGTTGGCCTGGATCGACCAGTCCTTCCACGCCGGCCCGAGGAACACCGTCTCGACGCCCGCGCGCGCGAGCGCCGTGCGGCTGGGGAACTTGTAGGGCGAGAGCCGTCGCGCGTCGCCCGCGATTTCGCGGAACCAGCCGAGGTCTCCGCCCGCGAGCGTGTTCGAGTTCACGAGATTGCCGCCGTCCCAGATCGAGCGGCCGAGCGTGCCCAGGTCGCCGACCTGCAGCGCGGGATTCTCGCCCCAGAGGATCAGCCGGATGCGCCGGTCGACCGCCACCTGCGGCACACCGGCGAAGAGCGCCATTTCCGTCGCCTTGCACCAGTTGCAGAACTTGAAGAACGCCGCGCGGACGAGCTCCCGCGAGAGCTGCGGCGCCGGCCCGAGCACCACCGTGTCGAACCCGAGGTTGATCAGATTGGCCAGGTTGTCCGCACCGACCGGCGAGACCTGCCGCGGCGGATACGCCACGCACACCAGCAGCGGATTCACCCCGAGTTTCTCCCGCACCCAGAGCGCCTGCCGCGTGCTGTCCTTGCCGCCGCTCACGCCGACGATGCACTGCCAGCGGCGGTGGCGCGTCGTGCGCGTCTTTGCCTGCACGATGCGCTGCAGCTCGTGGAAACGCGCGAGGTAGTTCACGCGGTCGCCCGCCCCGTAGAACTCGCACGCCGGACAGACGCCCTCGGCGTTGAACCGGCCGTTGGGCCGGGTGTCCGGCGTCACGCATTTCCGGCAGTAGATCATGCCGCGGAGTAAACCGGCGCGAGCTTCGAGGCCACGACGCCGTGACAGGCCCGCAGCAGCGGAATGCCGCGCAGGACCGGATACGCGAGACCGGTGCTCTCCGAGCAGAACACGTCGCCTGCATCCGTCAGCGGCGTGTGCGTGAGCGGGCACCGGAACTCGGGGCGCGCCACGATGCTCGCGGCCTTCTTCTCGATCACGATCACGCCGCTCGGGTTGAGCGGATTCGGCGAATACGGCAGCAGCCGGCACGCGGTCACGTTGGCGCCCAGCCGGGCGAGCGTGTCGCCGAGCCCGCAGATGTAGCCATGCTGCCGCATGCGCGCCTGCGAGGTGGCGTCGGCCAGTTCGTAGATGGGTTCGCAGAGCACGAGCGTGCGGCGCGTGATGCGCAGGAGTTCGCGCAGCGCGGCCTCCTCGCGGCCGCCGTTCGGCTCGATCGAATGCGACGTGTAGACGACGTCGATGCTCTCATCCGCGAGTGGCACGGCGAAGAGATCGGCGACGAAGAGCCGCGCGCGCGCGCGCTGTCCGGCGAGCCAATTCAACCCGGCGGCGCAGCGCGACCAGCTGAGATCGAAGCCCAGCACGTCGCCCGGCTGCTCCGGCAGGTGCTGGACGACGCCCGCGAGGGTCGTGGCCTCGCCGCACCCGACCTCCAGCAACGAGCGCTCCGGGTTCAGGTGCGGCGCGAGCACTTCGGCGAGCTGGCGGCACCAGCGGGCATTGGCCGCCGGATCGCGCTGCACGCGCGCGACGTAGGCACCGGCCTGGAGATCGTAGGCGATCAACGTGGCCTCGGAGGAGTTCACGCCGGAACCGGTCGCGCGGCGCGCGTATTCCATCGCGTTCTCGCGCCGTGCATACGCATCGCGCATGCCGACGATCAGTTCGCGGAGGGGGGCGGGGTCTTGGTTCATGCGAGTGAGAGTGTCTCCGTTGGGCCGGCCGCGCGGGCGGTCGGTGCCGGCAACGGGCCGCGATCGAGCGCGCCCCAGACCTGCGCGAGCGCTGCGGCGGCCGAGAACCCCGGTGCCCAGCGCACGTGCACTTCCGGACGCAACGGTGGCTCCACGAGGAAATCGACGCCCGCGACATTGAAGGCCTCGCCGCGGGCGGCCCGGCCATAGATCCCCTTGGGATCGCGCTGCCGCAATTCCGCCAGCGGCACATCGAGGTATATCTCCCGGTAGCCGGGCAGGTGCGCACGATTCCAGTCAAAGACCTCCGCGAACATCGAGATC
>CAZENI010000250.1:0-11303 GCA_964513055.1 uncultured Opitutus sp. | reverse complement strand
GGGGGGGGGGGGGGTTGGGGGGGGTTGCGGGTGGTGGGCCGGGGTGCGGTTTTCCATTTCTCGGTCGTGGGCGCGGCGCTGCCGAGCCGGCCGCGCTCGTGGCTGCCGGCGGGCTCGGGTTCGCTGGCCGGGAAGCGGCTGCTGGTGGTCGACGACAACGCGACCAACCGGCGCATCCTGCTGGGCCTCGCCCAGAGCTGGGGCCTGGCGGCCCGGGCGGTCGCCAGCGGGGCGGAGGCGCTGCTGCTGCTGCGCGAGGGCGAGGCCTTCGACGTGGCCGTGCTCGACATGCAGATGCCGGAGATGGACGGCGTGATGCTGGCGCGGGAGATCCGGCGGTTGCGGGACGCCACGCGGCTGCCGCTGGTGATGCTGTCGTCACTCGGTTTCCGGGAGATCACGGCGCACAAGGATTTGTTTGTGACCGGGCTGACGAAGCCGGCGAAGCCGACGCAATTGTTCGAAGCCCTGTCCTCCATCCTGCAGGGCGGGGCGGCGGGGGGCCGGGCGGCCGAGGTGGCGCCGGCGGCCGCGGCGCCCGTCGCGCGGCGCACCGAACGGGTGCTGCTGGCGGAGGACAACACGGTGAACCAGAAGGTGTCGCTGCTGATGTTGAGCAAGCTCGGCTACCGGGCGGACGTGGCCGCCAACGGGCTCGAGGCGGTCGATGCGGTGCGGCGCCAGCCCTACGACGTCATCCTGATGGATGTGCAGATGCCGGAGATGGACGGCCTCGAGGCATCGCGGCGGATCAACGAGCTGGTGCCGGAGCGGAGCGAGCGGCCCTGGATCATCGCGCTCACGGCGAATGCCATGCAGGGCGATCGCGAGGCGTGCATGGCCGCGGGCATGGACGACTATTTGAGCAAGCCGTTCAAGACGGAGGATCTGGCGCGGGCGATGGAGCGGGCGAGCGGGGCAACGACGAAGGCGGGTTAGGCGGGTGAATCCGCCAGCGCGGAACCGCCGGGGCAGTTGGGACCTGAGAGCGCTGGCTACAGTAATCGTAGAGGTGGGATCGCCCCCGGCGCCGCGACGCACCATGTGGTGTTGCGCTCGTTTTCAGCTGTCAGCGCTGGACGGCATCGCTGGCTCAGGGCACCTCGTAAATCTCCAGGAGCACGATGCCGCGATTCGCGCTGTCGGAGCCGACCGCGACGGTGTAGCCCCCGGGCTGGAGCGAGGCGAGCAACGCGGAATCCAGGGAAGCGGGCTCGAGGCGGAAGGCGCCCACCGCGCCGAATGCACCGCCGAGCTCCACGCCGCCGCCCCAGTCGTCGTTGCTGGCGACTTCGTTGCCGGCCCGGTCGTAGAGCGTGAGCCGTGGGTTGGCCAGCGTGCCGGAAAGGCCGAACGGAGCGAGGCCGGGGCCGACGGCGCGCACAAGCACCTTGCCGCTGATCTCGCCGCTCAGGGTGAAGCCCGCGACGAGTCCGGTGCCGAGTGGTTTCAAGAGCGAGACGTTGACCAGCCGGGGCGTGGCCGTCGTGCGCTGGTTTTCCGGCGTCGCGTCGTAGAGCTCGGCCAGCACGGTGCCAGTCGCGCCGTCGGCGCCGGCGATTTCGACAACGTAGTCTCCTAGGAGGAGACTCGGCGCCACCACGGCGTCGCGCGAAGCCTGCCCGGCGAGTTGGAACGCGCCCACGCCCGCCATCGCGGCGTTCAACGCGTCTGTGCCGCCCCAGTTGTCGTTGCTCGCCACCAGCGGTGCGTCCTGCCCGGAGCCGGCGAACACGCTGAGCTTCGGATCGGGCAGCGATCCCTCCACTCCGAGGGCCGCAAGCGAGGGCCCCACCGCACGGATCACGATGGCTTTGGCGCCACGGGTGCCGCTGCCGCCGAGCACGGTGCCGATCTTGAAGGGCGGCTCGCCGGGCGCCAGGGCAGTGAGGATCGAGAGATTGGTGATCCGGGCGGCGGGGGGCGCGGCGACGGTGACCGTGGCGGTCGCGCTGAGCGTGCGCCCAAAGAGGCTGGTGATGACGACGTGGTAGTTGCCGGCGTGCCCCGCATTGGCTGCGGGGATGGTGAGGGTTGGCCGCGTCTCGCCAAGCAGCGGGACCCCGTCGCGATACCACAGGTAGAGCATGCCCGTGCTGCTGGTGGCCTGCACCTGCAGGGTGATGCTGCCGCCGAAGGCGACCGATTGGGCCGCCGGCTGGGTGGTGATCGTGGGGCCGGGTTCGTTGCCGGTGGCTTGGCTGGCGTAGCGGATCAAGTGGTTGCTCCTATCCGCGACGTAAAGCTCGCCCTGTCCCGCCACGTTGATGGCGATGCCGGTCACGTCGCCGAAACGCGCATAGCTACCGGTGCCGTCGTCGCTGCCTCCCACACCGCGCAGTCCGCCCATGGTGGTGGTGACGAGGCCGAGCTGCATGACACGGCGGATCGTTCGATTCCCCGTGTCGGCGACGATGAGGTTGCCGAGGCCGTCGATCGCAAGGGCCGATGGGCTCGAGAAACGAACCTCGGTGCCGAAGCCATCGGCGTTGCCGGGATTGCGGGCCAGGCCGGCGATCGTGGTGACGACCCCGGCGGGTGTGATGCGGCGAATAACGTGGTTGCCCGTGTCCGCGACGAACACGTTGCCGTCGCCATCCACCGCGAGACCGCGCGGGAAAAGGAAGTGCGCGGCCGATCCCGTGCCATCGTGGCTGGAATCGACCGTGCCGGAAATCGGATCGCCGGCGAGCGTCGTCACCACGCCGGCCGGAGTGATCTTGCGGATCGTGTAGCCCGCGGAATCCGCCACGTAGAGGTTGTTGGCGCGATCGATCGCGATGCCGGCGGGGCCCAGGAAACGGGCGGCGGTGCCGACGCCATCGAGAACCGATCTGGAACCCGATCCGGCGAACGTGGTGACAACTCCGGCCGGCGTGATCTTCCGGATGGTGTTGGCGGTTGAGTCGGTCACGAAGGCGTTCCCGTGGTTGTCCACGGCGATGCCCGCGGGAGTGACGAAACTCGCCGCGCGCCCGACCCCGTCGGCCCGGCCGGTGACACCGGCCGTCCCGGCCAGCGTGGTAACGATGCCGGCCGGGGAAATCTTGCGCACCGTGGCGTTCCCACTCTCGATCACGAGCAGATTGCCCTCCCGATCGAGCGCCACGCCGTTGGGCGAGCGGAAGCGGGCGGTCGCCACGGGTCCGTCCGTGCTGCCTTCTCCCGCCCGGCCGCTCAATGTCGAGAAGGCGAAGCGCGGACTATAGATCATGGTTGACTGCGCGACGGTGAGCACGGCCGGGCGGCTGGTCAGCGAACCGCCATCGGTCGTCACGGTGAGGGTGTAGGCGCCGGCATTGGCGGTTTCGACGACCGGCAGCACCAGGTTGTTTTCGTTGGCGCCGGGGATCGGGCCGCCGTCGAAGTTCCACTGGTAGCGGGTCAATCCCGTCGGGCTGATGGCGGTTTCTGCGGAAAAGGAGGCGGAACCGCGCCGCTCGACGGTCAGGGAAACCGGCTGCCGCCAGATCTGCGGTGTGTTGGGATAAACGGGAGTGGTATCGCCACGCACCGCCTTGTAGATGACGTGCTCGCCACTGGACACGTAGAGGGTGCCCGCGGCGTCGACGGCGATCCCGGCCATCGCGGCGAGACCGGCGCCGCTGCCCTTGCCCTCCCGCAGGCCAGTGGTTGCCGGCGAGCCCGCCAGCGTCGTGACCGCACCGGTGCCGGGCAGCACCCGGCGAATGAGGTTGTTGCCACCATCCGCCACGTAGATGACGTCGCCTGCCGGGCTCGCCGCCACGGCGGTCGGCCACCGGAATCGCGCGGCCGCGCCCGCGCCATCGACCGCGCCCGGCTGACCGGGTGAACCGGCCACGGTGGTGACCACGCCGGTGATCGAGACCTTGCGAATCGTGTGGCTGAAGTAATCCGCCACCCAGACGTTGCCGGCGTTGTCGGCGGCGATGTAGGGGGAGTTTGCGAAGGAAGCGGCGGCGCCGGTGCCGTCGCGCGTGCCGGGATTGGCGCCCCCGGCCAAGGCGGTCGCGGTCGCGAGGCTCGGAGCGAGGTCCGCCAACGGCACGGATGGCGTGATCTTGCGGATGATCGGCGTGTTTTCGGAGACGAAGAGGTGGGCGCCGATTCCGCGGTTGCCGCCATACACCGCGATGCCGTTCGGGCGGTTGAACAGCGCTTCAGCCAGCGAGCCGTTCTGATACTGGCCGTAGCGGGTGTCGCCTGCCAGCACGGTCAGGTCGCCGGGCCCGATCGGGGCAAGCGGAGAGCCGTTCGCGTAGGTCGAGTAGCGGCGCAGTTGGTGGTTGTCCGTGTCAGCGACATAGATGTTCTGGTAGAGGTCCACCGCGACTCCCTGGGGGTTGTTGAACTGCGCCCGAAGTCCGGGACCGGTGCGCGTGCCGGGATTCTGCGTCAGGCCGGCCAGCGTGGTCACCCGGCCGTCGGGCGTGATCCTTCGGAGCGTGTGGTTGCCGGTGTCGACCACGAGAAGGTTTCCTTCGGCATCCACCGCGAGGCCGGACGGGAGGCGAAAGCGCGCCGCGCTGCCGACGCCATCCTCCGTGCCGAAATTGCGGGGAGAGCCGGCAAAGACCGTGACGACGTAGGGAAACGATTCGTAGTTGAGCTGTGCCCGGGCCGGGTTCGCGGCGAGGACCACAGCCCAAGCGAGGCAATGCGCCGCCCGGACCGCGAAAGATGCTGGGGTCATCGTTGAGGGAAGAAGCTGGAAAGGCCGACGATGCAGGCGTCTGTCCGGCTGGCTACTGGAATTTCTGGGAACTGCGCCGCCCGCCTGACGGTGGACGCCGTGCAGTCCACGCGCGGTCGGGAGGCGAGTCGCCGCTCGAACCGATTGCGCGCGGAGCGCACGGTCTGCTTCGAATCGCGTCAGGCTGACCTGCCACCTTCGATAAGCATTCGCCAAGTGCGGGGGATTTGCTTGTGTGACGCGCAATGGTCGGACCCGTCCGCTTGAAATCCCTGCGCTCCCAGCGCAGCCAAACGCTGCCCTGGCTGGTGTTGACCGTCGGCGTGCTCCTGTCCGTGGCGATCTGGCAGTCGGTCAGCCGCGAGCTGGCGCGTCAGGAGACCGCGCGGTTCGACCGCTTGAAGGAGCGCGTGCTCGATGGCATCGAGGCGCGTTTCCAGGCGGCGGAGCAGGCCCTCTACGGCGGCCGCACGCTGGTGGAATCGACGGGCGAGCTGTCCTCTTCGCAGTGGGCGCGCTACGTCGACTCGGTCTGGCCGTTTTTCGACCAGGGCGTGATCGGGCTGGGGTATGTGCAGCGTTTCGCGCGGACGGAGCTCGACGCCGTGGAGGCGCGGCTGCGGGCGCAGGGCCGGCCCGGGTTCACGGCGGAACGCACGGGCGACAACCCGGAGGTCTATCTCGTCACGCACCTCGAACCGCTGGCGCGCAACGCCCCGGCCCTCGGCAAGGACATCGCGGCGGGCAACACGCGCCGCGCCGCCGCCGAGCAGGCGATGCGGACCGGCGCGGCGATCATCACGCGGCGGATCAACATCATCGAGGGTGACCGCGACGTCCCGGGCTGCCTGTTGTTCCTGCCCGTTTATGCGCGCGATGCGGATTTCAGCGGCCCGCGCGGTCGCGAGGGGGCGCTGCAGGGGTGGGTGTATGTGTCGTTGCGCGTCGACTTGCTGATGCGGGGAATCGTGCCGATTGCGGACGGCCAGCTCGACATCGAGGTGTTCGACGGCCCGGTGGCGGAGGAGAAAGCCCACCTCTTCGATTCCCGCGACGGGGCGGAGCGGGCGGAACCGGCGGCAGCGAGCGCCGGGGCGCGGGCGCCGGCGTTTGCGAGCGCGGTGCCGCGCGCGGTCTACGGGCGCACCTGGCTGCTGCGCCTGCGCACCAACGCGGCGTTCGACCAGCGCAGCAATCGCGCGCTGGCATGGTTCATCCTGGGCGGCGGCCTGCTGCTGAGTTTCTTCGGCGCGGGTTTCACGTGGGCGCTGGTCCGATCGCGCGTCAGCGCCCTCCGGCTGGCCGGCGACATGACCGCGAACCTGCGGCGGGCGGAGGCGGAGGCGCGGCGGCTCGCGCTGGTGGCCAGCCGGACGGCGTCGGTCGTGATGCTGACCGACCAGGAGTGGCGGATCCAGTGGGTGAACGAGAGCTTCGAGCGCTTCTTTGGTTTCCGCTTCGCCGAGGTCGAGGGTCGCCGCCCGGGCGAGGTGCTCCACGGGCCGGGCACCGATCTCGAGACGCTGCGGCAGCTCGACGCGGCCTGCGGGCGGGGCGAATCCTTCAAGGGCGAGCTGCTCAACTACACCAAGTCCAGGCAGGCGCGCTGGGTGGAGGTCGACGTCCAGCCGCTCAAGGACGACACCGGGACGGTGACGGGCTACATGGCGCTGCAGCTCGATATCACCGAGCGCAAGCGCATCCAGGCCGAGATCGCCCAGAAGGAGGCCGAGTTTCGTTTCATCTTCGAGAGCGCGCCGATCGGGCTGTCGTGGCTGTGGGTCGGGGCGGATGGGAGCCGGCGGCGGCTCACCAACCAGGCCCACCTCAGAATCATCGGGCTTACCGCGGAGCAGATGCGCGAGCCGGACATCTTTCGCCGCATCACGCACCCCGACGACTGGGCGGCGCAGCAGGTGCTTTATCAGCAGCTCGAGCGCGGCGAGATCGATCGCTTCTCCGTCAAGAAGCGCTACCGGCGCCTCGATGGGACGGAGGTCTGCGCGGAACTGACCTTCCACCGCTTCCGCGATCAGCTCGGCTACCAGGAGGTTTCGACGCTGGTGGACGTCACGCCGCTGCTGCGGGCGCAGGAGGAGATCGCGACGAAGGAGGCGCAGTTCCGCTTCATCTTCGAGGCGACGCCGATCGGCGTGTCGTGGCGGCGCGTGGAACCCGACGGCACCGTGAGTGCGCGGCTGCTGAACGACGCGCACGTGCGGATCTGCGGCTACACACGCGAGGAGCTCTCCGAGCCGGGGGCGTTTCGCCGCATCAGTTTCCCCGAGGAATACGTTTTCCAGCAGCAGCTTTACGGCCGGATGGCGGCGGGTGAAATCAACCAGTTCTCGATCGAGAAACGCTACCGGCACCGCGACGGCAGCGTGGTCTGGGTGGTGCTCACGCAGCAGCGCCGGAATTTTCCCAACGGGGCGTTCGAGGAGCTGTCGAGCCTGGTCGATATCACCGAGCGCAAGCAGGCCGAGCAGAAGCTCGCGCAGGAGCAGGCGCGTTTCCGCTCGATCTTCGAGCTGGTGCCGATCGGGCTCTCCTGGTTCATCGTCGGCCGCCAGGCCGAGACGCACGTGGTCAACAGCGCGCATGCCCGGCTCACCGGCGTGCCGATCGAACTCAGCCGCGAGTTCGGCCGCTATGCCCTCGCGACCCATCCCGAGGACAATCTCCGGCAGCAGGAATTCACCGCCCGGCTGCTGCGCGGCGAGATCGACCGCTTCAGCCTCGAGAAGCGCTACATCCATCCCGACGGCGACGTGATCTGGGTCGTGCTCAACGTGCAGATCGTGGCCGACCCGGTCACCGGCGAGCAGAACCAGATCGCATCGCTCGTCGACATCACCGGCATCAAGCGCCAGACGGCCGAGCTGAACCTGGCGAAGGAGGCGGCGGAGGCGGCGAACCTGGCCAAGAGCCAGTTCCTCGCGATGATGAGCCACGAGATCCGCACGCCGATGAATGGCGTGATCGGCATGACCTCGCTCCTGCTCGACTCGGGCCTGTCCCGGGAGCAGCGCGACTACGTCGAGACCATCCGGGCCAGCGGCGATGCGCTGCTCACGATCATCAACGACATCCTCGATTTTTCGAAGATCGAGTCGGGCCGGCTGGAGCTCGAGCGCGTGGAGTTCGGGGTGCGCGACTGTGTCGAGGGCGCGCTCGATCTGCTCGCCCCGAAATGCACCGAGAAGGGCATCGATCTCCTCTACGAGATCGGCGACGGCGTGCCCGGGGCGGTCTTGGGCGACCCGACGCGCCTGCGGCAGATACTGGTCAACCTGCTGGGCAACGCCGTCAAGTTCACCGAGCGCGGCGAGGTGGTGCTGTCACTGCGGGCGGCGCCGCAGGCCGACGGCCGGATCGAGCTGACGTTTGCCGTGCGCGACACGGGCATCGGCATCCCGCGCGAGGGGATGGCGCGGCTCTTCCAGTCGTTCTCCCAGGTCGACGCCTCGACCACGCGGCGTTTCGGCGGCACCGGACTGGGGCTGGTGATCAGCAAGCGACTCGCGGAGCTGATGGGCGGACACATGTGGGTGGAGAGCGAAGTGGGCCGGGGCTCGACATTCCATTTTGCCATCGTGGCCGATCTGGCGGGCACGCGGCCGCGCCCGTGGCTGGCGCCGAGCGCCGCGCAGCTCGCCGGCCGTTCGCTGCTGATCGTCGACGACAACGCGACCAACCGGCGCATCCTGACCGACGTGGCCACCGGCTGGGGCATGCTGCCGCACGCCGTCGTCTCGGGCGCGGACGCGCTTGAGCTGCTGCGGGCCGGCCGGCTCTTCGACGTGGCCGTGCTCGACATGCACATGCCGGCGATGGACGGCGCGATGCTGGCCCGCGAGGTCCGGCAGTTGCGGACCCCGGAGGCGATGCCGCTGGTGCTGCTCTCGTCGATCGGCGCGCGCGAAGAGGTGGGCGAGCCCGGGCTGTTCGACGCCTACCTGACGAAGCCGGCCAAGCCCGCGCAACTCATGGAAACGCTCGCCGGTTTCTTCCGCAGCGAAGCGATGCAGGTCCGGCCGGTTTCGGCGCATCCCTTCGTGGCGGCGGCGGCCGCTTCGGCCACCCGCACGGAGCGCATCCTGCTGGCCGAGGACAATGTGGTGAACCAGAAGGTCGCCCTCCTCATGCTGGCGAAGTCGGGCTTCCGCGCCGACGTCGCGGCCAACGGGCACGAGGTGATCGAGGCCGTGTCCCGGCAGCGTTACGACATCGTGCTGATGGATGTGCAGATGCCGGAGATGGACGGGCTCGAGGCGGCTCGACGCATCGTCGAACGCTGGCCCGCGCCCCGGGATCGGCCGTGGATCGTCGCACTCACCGCCAATGCCATGCAGGGCGATCGCGAGGCGTGCCTCGTCGCGGGCATGGACGATTACATCAGCAAGCCGATCAAGACCGAGGAACTCGCCGCCGCGCTGGAGCGCGCGGTGAAGGCGGTCGCGAGGCGCTGAGCCGGCGGCGTCAGGCGGTGCGCTCGGTGGTCAGCGGCGTCGCGGCGGCGCGCTGGCCGAGGGCCTCGACCTGCGCGGCCACCTGGCGCCACAGCGCCTCGGCCTTCTCCGCGGCGATCGCGCGGCACTTCGCGATCTCGGCTTCTCGCGCGGCGCGGTTTTCCTCCGCGATCTTGGCGAGGTCGTCGAGATTGTAGAGGAAGACGTTGTCGATGCCCGCGACCGCGGGATCGATGTCGCGCGGAAGGGCCTGGTCGATGAAGAAGAGTGGGCGCACGGGGCGCTTCTGCATCGCGGCGCGCGTCGCCGCCAGCGACACCACGAGATCGGGGGCGGAGGTGGCGCAGACCACGACATCGAATTCCGCCAGCCGCGCCTCGCGTTGATCGAACGGCATCGCGCTCGCGCCGAGTGCGGTCGCGAGCTCCATCGCGCGCTCGAAACGCCGGCTCGCCACCGTGAGCGCGGCGGCGCCGCGGCTCTGGAAGGCCTTCGCGGTCTTCTCGCCGATCTCGCCGGCGCCGAGCAGCAGGATGCGCGTGTCCTTCAGGCTGCCGTAGATGTTCAGCGCGAGATCGACCGCGACGTTGGCCACGCTCACCTGGCCCTCGTTGATCCCGGTGTGGGTGCGGACGTGCTTGGCCGCCTGAAAGCCCTTCTGGAAAATGCGATTCAACACCGGCCCCGTGTAGCCGCCCGCCTGCGCGGCGGCGTAGGCGTCCTTCACCTGGCCAAAGATCTCGGTCTCGCCGAGCATCTGGGAATCGAGGCCGGCGGAGACCTCGACGAGATGCTGCACCGCCTCGCGGCCGCGGAGTTCCAGGCGGATTTTCTCGAAATCGCTGATCGCGAATTGCTGGCGCGCGCAAAACGCCGCCGTGACCTGGGCCGCCGCGTCGGAGTGGGCGGCGACGCCGTAGAACTCCACGCGATTGCAGGTGTTCAATACCGCGAACTCGTGCAGGCCGGCGATGCGGGCGAACTCCGCCTGCAGGGCCGCGGCCGCCTGGGCCGACAACGAGAGCTTCTCGCGCACGGCCAGCGGCACGCGGTGATGCGTCGCGCCAATGACGAAGAGTGCACCGGCGCTCATCGGGCGGTCACCTCCGGACGCGCCACCGGACCGGGCCGGCTGCGATCGACCAGCGGGATGGAGGCCAGCGCCGCGACGAACAGGATGACGCACGCCCACGCGAAGCGCGTCGCCAGCAGCCGGCCGCGAATCCGGAGCGTGAACACCGCGAGATACGCCGCCCACACCAGCGAGGTGGAGAGGGTCTTCAGGATGTTGGCGGACGAGAGGTCGCGCAGGTAGTGCAGCGCGATGACGCCGAGCGCCGCACTCAGGATGGTCACGCCGGTGCCGAGCAGCCGGACGCCGATGTGATCCAGATCGAGGATTGAGGGAAGAAACGAGAACCAGCCCCCGAGATCTTTCGACTTCAACGAGTGGTTGCGCAGCAGGAACATGATCGACGTGAGCGCGAGGAGGCCGAAGACGCCGTAGCTGAACACCGCGAGCGCCGCGTGCAGCTCGATCCAGGGATTGTGACCGAAGATGTGCGTGCGCTGCGTCGCGTCCCAGGCCGGGATCGCGAGCGACACGAGCGTCATCGCGGCCGTGAGGCACGAGGTGAAGTAGCCGAGCAGGCTGTTGCGGAAGGTGACGCCAACCACGAGGTAGAGCGTGATCGCGGACCACGCTGTGAATTGAAAAATCTCGAACTGGTTGCCCAGCGGGCAGCCGCCGACGGCGCGGCCGCGAATACCGAGGCCCACGAGCTGCAGCAGGTAGCCGAGCGCGATCAGGGCATAGGTGGCGCCACCGGACGGACGGCCCTGGCGCAGCAACGCGATCGTGCCCAGGCCGAAGCCGGCGGAATACAAGCCGGCGGCGGCCCAGAGCCAGTTGCGATCAGAGAGTTCGGCCAGCATGGAGCGGCTCACGGTAGGGCAGGGGGCACGGGGAGCAAGTCTCCGGCGCGCGCTCCGCAAGCGCCGCCCCAAATTTCGCAAGCAGTGCGCGTGAGCAACGGCTTGCGCCGCCCCGCGCCGGCTGATTCGGTGGCGATCCCCTGAACCCTCGCATGAGAACCTCCCTGCTCCTTGCCGCCACGCTTTGCGTGCTGAGCGTGGCCGCCCATGGCCAGACGCCC
>CAZENI010000249.1:0-11326 GCA_964513055.1 uncultured Opitutus sp. | reverse complement strand
TTGGGCACTCTTTACCGCCCTTGCCTTGCTGATCTCCGGTATACTGGCGGCGTTCATACGAGCACGCCGGACTCAGGCACGCGCGGTGGCCGCGCTCCAACGCCGGATCGCCGGCGATCTCCACGACGAGGTCGGCAGCAACCTCGCGAGCATCGCAATGCTCTCCGAACTGGGCCAACAACAGTCGGCCGGCATCGCGGCCGACGACCTGGAAGAAATCCGCCGCCTGGCCGGCGAGTCCGCTGCGGCGATGCGCGATCTGGTCTGGCTCATCCAACCCGGGCCGCACGATGCGCCCCGACTCGCGGATCGGCTCCGCGCCGCGGCCCGCCGGCTGCTCGGCTCCCTGGATTTCCAATTTGAAATTATCGGCTTGGACGCGGCGCCGTCGCTCGACGTGCAACGTCACCTGCTCCTCGCGCTGAAGGAAATGCTCCACAACGTTCTCCGCCACGCGGGCGCGCAACGCGTGGTAATCCGCCTGATCGTGCGCGACGATCAGTTCACCCTCGAAGTGAGCGACGACGGCCGGGGATTCGACGTTTCGTCGCAGGGAGATGGTCACGGCTTCGCGAGCTTGCGCCACCGGGCCACGCTGTTAGGCGGCGCCCTAGAATTAGAGAGCCGCATCGGCGGCGGCACGCGCGTCGCCCTCGTCGGAGCCCTGCATGCTTCCAGCCGTCAACCCACGCATTCCCCATGACATCCGCTGCACAGAAAACCGTCTGGTTGATTGAGGATAACGCCACGTTGCGGCGCACTGTCGCCCGCGTCATCAGCGCACTCCCGGGGTTTCGGTGTCCTGCAAAGTATCAGCGTTGCGAAGACGCACTAATCGACCTCCGCGATCGTTCCGTCCCCGCCCCCGACATCGTTTTGCTGGACGTCGGGCTGCCCGGGATGAGCGGCCTCGACGGCATCTCCTTGATCAAGCGGGCCGCTCCAGACACCCAGATCGTGATTCTCACCGTATTCGAGGATGACGAGAAGATCTACCGCGCCCTCTGTGCCGGGGCTTCCGGTTACCTGCTCAAAGGGACGCCCGTCGCCGAACTCGCCACCGCACTGACCGACGTAAGCCGCGGCGGATCGCCCATGTCGCCACGCGTCGCGCGCCGCGTAATCGAAATGTTTTCCAAATTGGCCCCCCCCGAATCCACGGGCCCTGGCCTCTCCCCGCGCGAACGCCAGCTCATCGAGGGCATGGCCGACGGACTGACCAACAAGGAAATCGCGACGCGCCTCGGCCTGAGTGCACACACGATCGACGACTACACCCGCGCCATCTACGAGAAGCTCCACGTCAACACTCGCGGAGGCGCCGTGGCGAAAGCAATGCGCGACCGCCTCATCTGAGCGGGAGTCACACGTGGAAGTCCGCAGTCGAGAAGGAGCGTGACGCCAACCAACGGGGCGAACGCCTCGCTCCCTACTCGCGCAAAGAACAGTGCCGCGCGCGCCGGCCCCCGTGTTTCCGTGGGTTGTGACAACCTCCACGGAGAGGCATTCTTCCGCCTCGATGAAATCTGCCTTTGCCTCGATTGCCATGATTGCCGCCGCCGTCGTGCCGGGTCACTATATCTGTGCGGCACCTCAACTCGGCCTGCAATCGTGGACCTGCAATGCGATGACGTTCGATCAAGTCGTCGACTTCGCCGTGCGACACCGTATCGAGAACCTTCAGTTTTACACCGGGCACTTCGATCCCCTGGCCCCAAAAGCGGAAACCCTGCGCAAGCTCGCGATACTAAAGGCGAAGGGCCTTAGTGCCTATACGTTTGGGGTCGCCGCGACTTCGCTCGACAAGGAAGCGAACCGAAGACTCTTCGAGTTCGCGAAGGTCATCGGCGCAAAGCTCATCGTCGTCGAGCCAAAGAACCAGGCCGAGTGGGCAAACCTCGAAGAACTCGTGCGCGAATACGATATTCGGCTCGCCATCCACAATCATGGCGCGGGAACGGTCTACGGTGACCCGGCAGCGGTGAAAGCCGTCCTCGCGCAACGCGACCGACGCATCGGAGTGTGCCTCGACGTCGGCTGGGTGACAGCCGCGGGATTTGATGCTGCCAAGGTTTTTCGCGACTATGGCGACCGCGTCTTCGATCTTCATCTCAAGGACAAGAAAATCGAAACCGCCGCCGATGGCAGCAAGGTCGTGATCGACGCCGAGGTCGGCAAAGGAGCCGCCAACTACGCCGGCCTTTTCGCCGCCATCAAAGAAACGAACTGGTCAGGCGTCATGGCGATCGAAACGGGCGGAAAGCCATTTCCGATCGACCCAAGTGCAATCGTGACCACGGCAAAAACGCTGTTCGAAACCCAGGTGACCGCGCCATAGGCCTTGATGCCGCTGTCGCCGCTGTCGCTGTTCAGAAGGTAAACGTGTTGGTCAGCGCCCATGAGCGCGGGTCGCCGTATAGGCTGCGGTCGACGTTCGTTTCGACATAATAGTCGCGATCGAGGAGGTTGCCCACGTTGAGCGCGACGCTCCAACGGACCTTCGGGGTGAGCCGCCGCTGATAGCCGACCAGTGCGTTTACGACCATGCTGCTGGCGCCGTAGACCGGTGTAACCCGACCGAGCGCAACCCGATTTTCGAGCACCGAGCCGCTGCGGTAGTTGGCACCCAGGCCGATTTCAAGCCCGCGGATTCCCCCGGACTGGACCTTGTATTTGGTAAACAGGCTGAACGAATGCTGATTCGCTCCGACGGTCCGGGTGCCAGCTATCTGGGTGTCGAGGAAGTTCTGCAACGAGGTGATGCTTGGGTTTAACGACGCCGCCACGGTCGCATTCGTCGCGGCAACCTCATTCCAACCTGCCAGATTGGCTCGGATATAGGCGGTAGTGAGAGGCGCCACGTCTGTGCTCTTCGGATTCGAGAAGCTGTAGCCGCCCTGCAGCGTCCATCCGGGCACAAGGTTGAGCCACGTCTCCAACTCGTAACCCTTGGAGTTAAGTGCGTCCGTGTCGTTGGTGCCGGAAACCAGCGAGTTGTTAACGTAACCGGTGCGGACCGCGTTCGCGGCGGTGCTGCTCCAGATGGCGTTGATCGTGTTGATCGTGGAGGAAACGCTGAAGGCGCGCAGCTTCTGATCGAGGTCGAAGACGCAACCCTGCACATAGAATTTGCCCTCGAGAAAATCCAGGCGCAACCCGAGTTCCCCGCCCTCACCGACCTGCGGCCCGACCGACGAACCGTCGATCCGCAAGGCGTCGGCGGGACGCGTGCGAAACGACGTCGCTTGCGCCAGGTAAAGCGTGTAGCGCGATGTCGGCTGCCACATGATGCCCGCGGTGTGCGACGTGTTGTAGGCCTTGCTGGCCAGCGAAGAAACCTGTCCCGTCCGCGTAAATTCCCCGCTGGCCGGATCGCGCACCGACGGCGTGGAGTAGTTTCGATAATTGTCGCGACGAATGCCCAACAGCGTTCGGACTTTGCCGTCGAAATACTGGCCGGAGGCATTCAGCTGGGCATTTCCGAGATAGAGATCCGTCAGGTTCAACCCTTGGGTCGTGCGAAAGTCGGTCTGAAAGCCCGTTACGGCATCGCGGATCGGCGTGTTATCGGCTACGTTGGGCGCGTCGTCTCCGTTCTTTAAATACACCCGGCGGAAGACTCGGGCGCCGTTGCCGTTGAGCACGGGCACAGCCGCGTTGTTGACGATGGTCTCCCGCGTATTGTTCACGGTAAACTGTTCGTAGCGGACCGAGAACGTGCCGAAGAACCGCTGCCGCATCCAATTTGTAGCCTTCCAGTCGTAGACGGTGCTCAACCGGGCGGCGGGCAGGAAGTGATGGTTGCGCGCGATGTTGAAAAGGTAGTCCAGGTAGTAGCCGCCGAAATTCGGATTGGGAGCCCCGCTAGGCAAAGTGGCGTTCGGATCCCGCCGCAGCATATTCTCCGACGTGTTCTCCCGGTGGATTGTATCGGTTGTGACGGTGGTTTCGAACTGGAAGGTGAGATCCCGTCCCATGCGGTGGTCGAGCATGATCGTATGGCTGTCGTATTCGAAATTGTGTTGATACGAGGGACCGAAGAAGTTCGAGCCACGCGGCACGATCGCCGTGTCCTTGACGTTTGATGTCTGCAAATCCGTCAGCCCGCCGGTTTGGCCGAAGCCGCGCCAGTCCCGGAGGGCGCCGATCGAGTTGTCCCACACCCATTGGTTTGCACCCGTCGCGCTACTCAAGCGCTGCGTGCCCGCTGGCCCGGTGGCGGCATTGAAGACATAGGGCGTGCGCCCGTCCCACAACGAAAATTGATCTTTCGGGAAAACCTGGGGAACACGACGAATGTATTTTCCGTATTCCCCCTCGTAGCGCAGTTGGGTATCCCCCGATTTGGAACGCCAAGTCGTCGTGAAATGGATGCCCTGGCGTTCGTGGCCCACCCACTTCTGCCAATTGTCGCGCGTGTCGTAGACGAGGTTGAGGCGCACGGCCAGGTCCGCCCGCACGACGTAGTTGGCATCCACCGTCGTGCGAAACTGGTTCCAACTGCCGACCCGGTTGCCGACGCTCACCTCGTTCCTGAATTTCGCCCGCTTGGTGTTGATGTTCATCATGCCACCGGGATCGCCTTCACCGAAGAGGATCGAGTTGGGACCGCGCACGATGTCGATGCGCTCGGTGCTGAAGCTGTCGCTCGGCACGTTCCACGTGTGAAAATTGCGCGCCGGCGCCACATTAATCGCTCCACGAAAAACAAACCGATTCACATCGAGACTGTTCAGCGGCTTGTTGCCGCCGCCGATGACATACTCCATCGCGTTCAGTGAATCGGTCGCGCCCGTGTCCCGGAGAAAATCGTTGGTAAGGACCGTGATGGTCTGCGGCACGTTCTTCAGTTCTTCGCCCGTGCGGGTGCCCGAGGCAGTCACACCGGCGCGATAACCGACATCCTTGGCGTCGGTGACCTCGAACACGGAGAGCACCACCGCAGTTTCCTTGGTCGTGCGGGAGTCATCGGCCGCCGACGTGGTCGATTGGGCTGGGAGGCTGGCCGTGGCACAGGCCGCGACCGAAACGGATGACAGTATCCGGAATAGACGGACAGTAGTGGGTGAGGAAGCCATGGGAACGGTCCGCCGAGCGGCGGCATGGTGGGTTGGGACTCCGAAGGCATGCGAACTATGCGCCTCCCGAGACAGCGTCACAACCCACGGAAATACGGGGGATGCCATGACGCGACATTTGCCCGATTGCGGGCTCGCGCAGGTGCGGGAGCGCGCAGCAACAGGCCTGCTAGCGGATGACCTATCAATTTGCCGATGCGCCGGCCGGAATTTCACGCGGCCAGAAGAATCTCATAGCCTTTAGGTATCGCCGACACAGTTCTCTCCGACTCCAGCGGCCCTCCACACGCTTTCAGCTACAGGCACTCGCCTTTCGTCCATCCACGGATTTTGACAGCCAATAATGTGATTGCAGCGTGGTCATTTCGGCGGGAACGCATTCTATCGATTCACGCGACCCGCTGAGTTGCCCGCGATAAGAGCTTCGATTTCAGCACGCGTGCTGAAATTGAAATCACCTTCAATCGAGTGCGCGAGACAACCGGCGGCGGTGGCAAAGGCGAGCGCGGTAGGTGGCGCGGTAAGTTCTGGGGTGGTAAGCGCGTAGATCAGGCCCGCGGTGAAAGCGTCGCCAGCGCCTAACCGGTCCACGATATGCGTTATTGAATACAGCCTGCCGTTGTCCGGGGCACCGCAAAGTTGATCGGTAAGCTTGTCAAAGAGCAGACCGCCGAAGTTATTGTGCGTCGCCGAAATGCCCTCACGCACGGTCATGGCTACGCGTGAAATACGGGGAAACTGTTGTGCGACCTGGCGCGCAAGTTCATCGAGCGGAGCGGAACGGCTGACACCGAGAACGGCTTCCGCATCTTCACGTCCGCCCACAAAAAGATCAACGAACGACAACAAATCACGCATCGTGCGCGTGGCCAGTTCGCGTGGCGGCAGGGCCGGCTCCCAGCGCCAGAGCTTGCTGCGGTAGTTCATGTCCATGGCTACCTTCACGCCACGCTGAGACGCTTCCCGCAAAGCCTTCGTGGTTACGTCGGCTGCGTTGCGGGAAATCGCAGGTGTGATGCCAGAGACGATAAACCATTCTGCTCCGTCGAAGATCCCGTCCCAATCATAGGTGTTGGCCGGCGTAATTGCGATGGATGAACCTTCGCGGTCATAGATCACGTTACCCGGGCGCTGATTCGCGCCTGCTTCTACGAAATACAGCCCGAGCCGTCCTTGTGGAGTTCGTAGGATGTATCGCGTGTCGACCCCAAACGAACGCAGATTCGCGACGCAGGCATCGGCGATTGCATGATCCGGGAGAGCCGTGACGAAGGCCGCGTCGCCACCAAGATAGCCGATGGCAACAGCGATCGAGGCCTCCGCTCCGGCAAACGTAACGGCCAGCGTGCCCGGCATGCTTTGCTGGAAGCGTTTGAAGCCCGGTGCGCCCAACCGGCCCATGATCTCACCAAAGGTCACGATGCGGCTCATGTCTTGCCTCCACGCACTCGCCCCACGATGTCTGACACTTCACGGGCGTTGGCCGTAACACGGTTCCAATCCTTACCCCTGATCAGCTCGCGTGGAGCCAGCCACGATCCGCCGAGCGCCAACACGGAACGCTCGCTCAAATACGCTTCCGCATTCGCCGCGCTCACGCCCCCGAGAGGAATGAATTGGATGCCGAGATGCAGAAATGGCGCGGCGATGCTGCGCAGGTAGGCGATTCCTCCGCTCGGTTCACTGGGAAATAGTTTTAATAATCGGCAGCCCTGTTCGATAGCGAGTTCGATGTCCGTCGGCGTGCAGACTCCGGGCGCAAATGGGAGCCCGACGCGGCGTGCTTCGGCGACCACGCGCGGATTCATTCCCGGCGCCACGCCGAACGCAGCGCCGGCTGCTTTGACTTCCCTCGCATGCTCCGGGGTAAGCACCGTGCCCGTCCCGGCGAGCATCTCCGGCACCTCCGCACGGATGCGCTTCAAGGCATCGAGCGCAACTGGTGTGCGCAGGGTCAGCTCGATGCAATCTATGCCGCCCGCCTTCAAAGCCCGTGCCAGCGGGACGGCATCGTCTGCGTCATCGATCACTAGCACGGCAATGACTCCTGTCCGATAAAGGCGCGGCTGAAGGACCTCAGAAATGGGAGCAGGGATCATTGTAATGGCATTGTCTGTCGCCACCCGCAGTGAACGAGGCAACGGCAGCGGCGGGCAAATGATACCCATTTACACCTCTGCCGGCCAACCCACGTAAACACGTGGGAGCGCATGGCTCACGCTGCCACGCTTCGCCGAGGGCTCTTTCGGTTGAATTCTACTTGCGAGGCGTGGCCAAGCCCACCGCACCTTGGCCCCTCAGCGGATGTCGTCGCCATGCCCGCGACGGGCGCGTCGCTCAGTCGATCCCGTTCACTTCGGCTTTTCCTGATCGCCCGTGGGATGTCGGATAACCACGTTGTCCCACCATAATTTCGTGCGCCACGTTCGGAAACCAAGGTAGCCGCCGGACGCGTCGGGGGCCGCGGGCGGCAAGATCGTATCGAGCACCTTTTGGCCATCGATGTGACAAGTAAAGCGATCTCCACGACGTGCGACCTGCACGTGATAGGTATGCGCTTTGCGCGCATGGTAACCCCTGAATTCCTGCACCACCGGGTCAAAGGGCGGCACATGACGCACGCGCACGCGAGCCTCCTCGGGATTTCCATTGGCGAGAAACGTGAGGATGGTGCCGGTCAAGCGTTCGCTATGGTAACGGGAATATTTCCCATCGGCGCGCTCGGCTCGGTTCTCGCGGAGAACCGACGACTTCGGGTCATGAAATTGGAACAACAGATTCATGTTGTTCGCCGCTCCGACGGCGTCGATGACGTGCACATCGAAGGAAACCTCGGTCTCGCGGGGCAACTCGCGATCAAGCCAGACGGTGGCGCCGGGCGACTCCGGGGCGGTCGCGTCGAGCAGCAGATGTCCCTCCTCGATGCGGGCACGCGCACCGGCCGCCTCGCCCTCAATCCACCACCCCGTGGGCAAGGTGCCCCACGGCGTCTCCATCGGCGCATCGAAATTTTCGACGAACAGCGGCTCAGAGTTTCGGCGCGGATGGCCCGCTGGAAAATCCGACCAGATCTCGACGTCGTCGTAGGCGAACCACGTCTCGTCGCCGTTCGACAAATCCGCATCGTAGAAGTGCGGGTGGCGGTAGTTCTTGAACAGCGCCCAAAACTCGAGGCCGAGCGGATTCGTCGCGTGCTCGAAACGCCCGAACTGATCGAAGAGCGTGTGCCCGTCGATCGCGAACCAGATGCGACCCTGGGGGCCCCAGCGCCAGAACGTCTCCAGGAGGAACCAGCGTCCGACCGGTATCGGCGCAGCCACATCCATAATCGCCTGCTCGTCGCGCCGCTTCGGTTGCACTTCCTGCCGGAGAAAGTGCCACGCCAGAAGTTTATCGGAAGTGGAACTGAAGGACACGTTGGTGCGCCAGTTATTGGTGCCACCGCTGGCCGCCTTGGGGTCGCGCGGCTCCATCCACTCCATCACCATCACCCATGAACTCGGCTTCATCTTCTGCATGAGATCGGGATGGATGAACATCCAGTAGCGGCCGTAAGCCTGGCGCCACGCGGGTGTCGGATGCAGGTCGTATTCGTTGCGCGTGGTCGCGGGCCGGGACTTGTCGAGGCCCTTGACCCCAAGATAAAGCACGCGGCTCGGTTCCCCGTGCGGTCCGGACATGGTTCGCAGTTCGGTGGTCACGAACGTCTCGGGCTTCGCGTCGGACGCAATGACGTATTGGAAAAACGCGTCGCTCACCAAACCGGCCTGCCGGAGGCTCTCGCCCCAATCGAAACCTGTGACGCCATCGCGTCCGGCCAAGTGCTGAACGTTTGGCGCCGGACCCAGCAATCGGCCGGACACAACGCGGGTTTCAGAATCAAATCCCGATTTGAACAGGAGTGTAGGTCCAGGGGGTGGAGCCGCCCGGAGGTCAACCAGGAGCAAGCCAAGCGCCAACAGCGCGCGTGGGAACACGGCAGGGGCCGTCGTAATGTTGAACCGAAGATTCATTCTGGCACAGGTGGTCATGGATTCGTTTTCGCCCGAATCAGCTGTGTGGATACTGTTGTCGCGCCGCGTTGGCTCGTAGCCGCCCACCCGCGCTCGGGCCCGGCGGGAGCCAGCGGTCGCGGAATTGCCGTCTGCGGCTAAACCGCCTCCAATCCCTGCATCGTTCCGGTGCTGCTGGCAAATTTCTCGGCCTCCAGGCCGAGTCGTTGCAGCGCGCTGACGAAAAGGTTGGGCAGCGGATAGTTGTTCTTGGAATCGAAGGCGAGGTGCTGGCCGTGACGGAATCCCCCACCCGCGAAGAGCACGGGCATGTTGCGGTTGTCGTGCGCCGACGCGTTGCCAAGGTTCGATGTGAGCAGGACCATCGTGCGATCGAGCAGCGTCGCTTCGCCCTCGCGCGTTTCCTTCAACTTGCGCACGAAATTTCCCCACGTGGCCACCTGCGCCGCCTCAATGCGCGCCAGTTGGTCGATCTTGTGTTCGTCGAGACCATGATGGCTGAGTTGGTGATACCCTTCGTCGACCCCGGCGATCGGGATAACTTCGTTGCTGCCGTTGGTATGGAGGGCGATGAAGCGCGTGGAATCGGTTTGCAACGCGAGATACATCACATCCTGCATCACACTCTGCCGCGCAATCAGATCCGCGGCATCGGCCACGTCCTTCGGCGGTGGCACCGCGATACTCGGTTTCGGCTTTTGCGCCCAGTCCTCGTTGGCGGCGAGCCGCTGCTCCAGATCGCGCACGCTCGTGAAATATGCATCGAGCTTCTCCCGATCAGCGGAACCGATGCGGCGCTGCATGGCCTTCGCCTCTGCGCCGACGATGTCCATGATACTGCGCCCTTGGTGCAGGCGCTTCACCTGCCGGGCCTGGTCGTCCGGCGTATCCGGCACAAAGAGCCGGTTGAAGAGGCGCAGCGGCGAATTCTCGGCCGGAATCATCGAGCCGTTTTCGGTATAGGAAGCGCTGTTCTCCGCCTTGGTGCTGTTGAGCACGAGCGAAGGGAAACGCGTCTCGCGCCCAAGCTGCTTCGCCATGAACTGGTCGAGCGAAACGGTGTTTCTGAAATTGCCGCCGCCCATCGGGGCCGCCGAGAGGATGCAGGCCTCGGCCCTGTGGCCGCCGCCGACATTCGGGTGCGACACGCCGGAGAAGACAGTGAAGTCGTTCCGCATGTCATCAATCCCCTTGAGGTAGAGCGGCGGAACATAATCGCGTCCGGAAAGCGCGGGGAAAAAATGCGGCGCGTGAAATCCGAGTGCATTGCTGACCGCGACAAAACGCCGCGGCGGCCCAGCCGCCGCCAGCGTGGCACCGCGCGCAAAGGCCGGCACCATCGCCTCGAGCCACGGCAGGGCGAGGGTGACGCCGGCGGCTCGCAGAAAAGACCGGCGGGAAAGTGGAACCCGGGTGGATATATACGTCATTTCTCTTGAAACAGGGAACTCGCGACCACGGCGTGGATCATCGAGCGGACTCCGTGGTTTTGCTTCCGCGTCTGGGCGACAATCTCCTCGATCGTCGTCCGATCGGCATAGGCGATGCCCGCACCCGTGGCGTAAGTGACTAGCTTGGACACGAGATTGCGCGCCAGCTGGTCGGGATCCCCGAGCAGGATGCGCTTGAATTCGGCGAGGTCGGCAAACGCGCGGCCGTCCGCCATCGTGAAACTGGGATCGACCGCGGGCCCCGGTTGCCAGCCCTTGGGTTCCTTCGCGACCCGGTAGCGGTCCCGCCAACGGCCGGTCACATCGTAGCTCTCGAGCGCGAAGCCGGGCGGATCGATCTTCACGTGGCACACCGTGCACGAAGCGACGTTGCGGTGTTTGTCGAGCTGTTCGCGGATGGTCCTCGCCCCACGAATGTCAGGCTCGATCGCGGGCACCCCGGCAGGCACCGGCGGCACATGCTGGCCCATGATTCGCTCCAACATCCACACTCCGCGCAACACCGGCGAAGTCGTGCTGCCATTGGCGGTCACCTTCAGCACGCTGCCGTGCGTAATGATGCCGCCACGCCGATCCCCAGGTCGAAACACCACGCGCTGCATGCCAGCGCCGCCGGGCCACGGCACTCCGTAATGGCGGGCGAGCCGGTTATTCATTAGGCTGAATGTCGACTCTACGACATGGGTGACACTCAAATCACGTTCGAGCAGTTCGCGGAAAAACGCGTGCGTCTCGTCCAGCATCGCGTGTTTTAGCACTTCGTCGAATTCAGGATAGAGTTTGT
>CAZENI010000248.1:2188-11388 GCA_964513055.1 uncultured Opitutus sp. | reverse complement strand
AATCAGAAAAAAAACCAAGGCCGCGGCGCTTCTCATCTCCACTAGGGTCCGTTTCCTGACTTTCCGAATTCCACATCGATTGGTTGATGCGGAGCTTCCTTAACACGCGAGAATCCTGGCGCAA
The DNA here is from genome assembly GCA_964513055.1 of uncultured Opitutus sp. Classification (GTDB taxonomy): domain Bacteria; phylum Verrucomicrobiota; class Verrucomicrobiia; order Opitutales; family Opitutaceae; genus ER46. Next base: position 11,264 of record CAZENI010000248.1, on the reverse strand, counting down.
AAGGTTCACCGGCGACCACGTTTTCGCCTCTCGGGCAGATCGAGAACGCCGGCGGTCAGTTCTTCACTTCCTTATACAACCACGCCTTGGCGAAGACCCACCAGCGCTTGGCGGTCGGCACCGAGATGTCCATGGCCACCGCGACCTCCTCGAGCGTCATGCCTGCGAAATAGCGCAGCTTCACCAGTTCCGCCTTCCTCGCATCGACGACCGCAAGCCGATCCAGCGCATCGCTCACCGCGATCACGCGGTCATCGTCGACCGCGATCTCGCGGGCGTCGAGATGCTCCTCGTCGACCCGCACCTGACCGCCCCCGTGGCGGACCGCCGCCCGGCGACGGGCGCGTTCGATCAGGATCCGGCGCATGGCCTCCGCAGCGGCGAAAAAGAAGTGCCGGCGGTTGGCCCAGTTTGGCTGGAGGTCGCCACCGAGCCGGAGCCACGCCTCGTGCACCAGCGCCGTCGGCTGGAGCGTCATCGCCGCGTGTTCGTGGGCCATCTTGGAGGAGGCAACCTTGTGCAATTCGGAGTAGACGAGCCGCATCAATTCATCGGCGGCGCGCGCTTCGCCCTTGCCCATCCGCCCGAGGAGCAGCGTGATTTCACCCATGCGCGCAGCATGCCATTCGACGGGGGTCGAACAAGGGGAATGTGTTCTGGCGCAGACGGTCCGGTGCGGCCCCGTTTGGCCTGATCCTTTTCGCGTCAAACGCGCGCTTGTAGCGGCATGAAGCTCCTGCGTCGAACCCTGCCCGTCCGACTTGCGCTGTGCTGCGCGGTCGTCTCGGCCTTTGGGGCCGAGCCGGTGCCGGCCGAGCCTGGCACCGCGCCCGGACCGCTGCGCCTGGGCGGGTTTTCGGCGCGGACCCGCGTTGCCCCCGGCTCGCCCCAAATCATCGTCTTTGCGACCGCCGGCGAGCCGCCGTCACGCCTCCTGCTCCGCGCCATCGGACGCGGCTTGCCGGCCGGCCTCGGCACGGACGTGCTGCCGACGCCGGTGCTCTCCCTTTACGAGGGCGACCGTCTGATTGCGGAGGACCGCGGCAGCGCGATTGCCCCGGCGATGGCCGAACTCGCCCGCGCCACCGGCGCGTTTCCGGTCGGTCCGTCGGGCGTGCCGGCCTTTTCCAACCACGGCTCCGCCCTCGCGCCCACGCTCGCGCGCGGCACCTTTGCGCTGGCCACGACGAGTGGCGACCGCGGTGCCGGCGCGGTGCTCGTCGAATGCCATCCGCTCGCGCCCGCCGGCGGCGCGGCCGGTCTCCGTCATTTCTCCGTGCGCGGTCAGACGGGCCCGGGCGATGCCGTGATGATCGCGGGCTTCATCATCAGCGAAGGCCCCCCGGTGCGGGTGCTCGCCCGCGGACTGGGTTCCGCGCTCGGACGCCTCGGCGTCACCGGCGCGGTGTTGGATCCGCGGCTGGAACTCTTTGCCGCCGCAGGCGCGCTCCCTCTTGCCCGCGGCGAACCGGGGACCGGCGGCCAGGCCGGGATCGCCGCGGCCGCCCGGCGCGTGGGGGCGTTTCCGCTCACGGATGGCAGCCGTGATGCCGCGCTCCTCGTCACACTCGGACCGGGCGCCTACACCGCCCTCCTCAGCTCGGCGACCAACGCCCGCGGCCAGGCGATGCTCGAGCTTTATCTGCTCGACGACGCCGCCGCCGAAACCGCGACCGGCGCCCGGCCGAAATGATCCCTCGCGCGCCGGTCCGCGCGTAATCCCACGAAGTTCGGGCGGCGGCGCAACCGCCTCCGCCAATCTGGGTCCAAGCCCGCCAATGAAGGCGGACCAACTGCTCCCGGCAATCATGGTGGTCGACGACGACGACGATGACGTCGCGCTCCTCAGCCGCCAGCTCTCCCTCGCGCGGGTCAGGAACCCGTTGCTGCACTTCCGCACCGGCACCGACGCCTTCCTTTTCCTGAAGCAGTGCTGCCCGCCGGTGGAGCCGCCCCAGCCTCTGCCGATCCTGATGTTCCTCGACATCAACATGCAGGGCCTGAGCGGATTCGATCTCCTCGGGTGGGCGCGCGAGCAGGCCGCCCTCGATGCGATGAGAATCTACATTCTCTCGGGCGCGCGCGAGGAGTGGGACGCGCAGATCGCGGCCAAACTCGGCGCCGACGACTACCTCGAGAAATTCCCTCCGCCCGCCGTATTCGCCGAGTTGTTGCAGTCCAGGGACTCCGGGGCGCGCGCACCGCGGGGCGCGCCCAACGTCTTCTTCCGCGATTAGCCCCGACGAAGTCGGCCCGACAGGGCAAAACTTTCACACCGCTGAGAGTGCGTCGAAGAAGGGCCTTTTCCGGTAGCGGAAGCCGTAAGGCTTTCGTGGCTGCGCCTCGCGGCGTCGGACGAAACGCTCACGCGTTCCGCTACCGAAGAAAGCCGCGCTCCACCTTATTCGACACCCCTTGAGAGTGAAATGGTCGGGCCGGTCCGCTGTCAGCGGATCTTCGCGTCGGGAAGCTCCTGCTTGATCCCGGCATCGAGCGGCATGCGGTCGTTCTCGGCCGTGAGTCCGGTGGCCTTCATCAACCGCGCCAGCTCGCCCTGCAGTTGCGTCACCACCGGGGCGTATTTCGGGTTGGCGATCAGGTTGTGCCGCTCCTCGGGATCGAACTCGACGTTGTAGAGTTCCGCGAGGTGCCGGTCCGGCCGGCCGTCGCCATGCGGGTAATGGACGTATTTCCAGGAATCCGTGCGCACGCCGCGGACGTTCGGCGTGTAGGGAAACTGCTTCTCGTAGTTGTAATGATAAAACCACGACGTGCGCCACGCCGGGTCGCCGCCCTGAACCAGCTTCACCCAGGAACGGCCGTGGATGTCCGGAAGCGGGGCCGCGCCGCAGAGTTCCAGCAGGCTCGGCGCGAGGTCGATCGTGAGGATTTGCTGCTCCACGACTTTGGGCCGGTCGGGCGGTGTGAGGCCCGGATAACGCACAAGGAGCGGGATGCGGATGCTCGCCTCGTGCATCGTGCGCTTGTCGACCATGCCGTGCTCGCCGTTGAGGATGCCGTTGTCGCCCATGAACACGATGATCGTGTTGTCCAGCTCGCCGCGCTCGCGCAGCAGCGCGTAGAGGCGGCCCACGCTGTCATCGACCGAAAGCAGCGTGCCCCAGTAGGCGCGCGTCATCGCCTCGAAATCCTTCACCGCCTCCGGCCGATCGTCGGGAAACTGCTTCCGCCACTCGAAGAGCGGCCCGTAGATGCCGTGCCAGGTGTGGAGCCGGTCCTTGATCCACGCCGGCTTGTCCGCGAGCATGAACGCGGTTTCCGGATACGGCACGCGCGCGCGCTCGAACGCCTTCTCGTATTTCGGTTCGGGAAAATAGAAGCTGTGCGGCGCCTTGTGGCCGATCATCAGGCACCACGGCTGGTCCGTCCGCGGCCGCTGCAGCCAGTCGGCCGCCAGGTCCGTGACGACGTTGGTGTAATACCCCTTCACCACCTCGCGCTTCTTCCCGTGGAAGGCGAATTCGGTGTCGAAATACTTCCCCTGCCCCTTGTGCGTCACGAACCAGTTGAAGCCCGGCCGCGGCTCGTCGTTGTCCTCGCCCATGTGCCACTTGCCGATGTAGGCGGTGTCGTAGCCCGCCGCCTGCAGCACCATCGGGAAGCTGCGGAAGTTCGTCGGATACTCCGTGAAGTTGTTCGTGACCCCGTGCGCGTGCGCATACACACCGCTGAGGATGCTCGCGCGGCTCGGCGAGCAGAGCGACGTCGTGCAGAATGTGTTCTTGAAGTAAACGCCCTCGCGCCCGATCCGATCCATGTGCGGCGTCCTGAGGTGCGGATGCCCGGCGATCCCGAGTGCATCCGCCCGCTGATCGTCGGTCAGGATAAAGAGGAGGTTCGGACGCCGGGCCGCCGCGGCGAAGCCCTGCGCGATCGCCCCGGCCAGCAGCCACGCCAGCAGAAGACCCCGGACCGCCGCCCGTCTGGATGGTTTTTTCATGCTCGTGATTCCGCCTTCGGACGAAAGGTCGCGCGACGCGGCCCACTCACCCGCCGCCTATTTTTTCGCCGCGGCCGCCACGGCCTTCGGCTTCGTGATCATGTCGAAATTGTCCGTGCGGAACGGCGTGACCGGCAGTCCGTCCGCCGAGAAGAGATTGCACACGGGATTGTCGGCCCACGCGTAGCGCACGGCGATCGGCGCCGGGACCTGATCGCTCGACACCTCGACCTTGTCGGGCGCGATGACACGACCCGTGGCCCAGTGCCATTTGCGATCCTCGCCGCAGACCGCGAAGCCGCGGGGCTCGACCACGTCGAAGGTCCGCAGCGAGCTGCCGAAGCAGTCGATAGTGACCGTCGCCTTGTTGCCCGCGATGGCGACGCTCTTGAATTCAGGACTCCGATACGGGAACTTCATCCCGTAGTCCTTGACCAGCGCCCAGCGGACGAGGCGCGTGGCGACGTCGTATTTGTTGCGCGGGTGGATGTCGCGGCCCTCGCCGATGTCGATGATGACCGCCTGGCCGGTGTTCGGCAGCCGCAGCGTCTTCGTCTGGCTCTCGCGCAACTCGGCCCAGTCGCTCTCGCCGGGCTCGGACTTCTCGGCTTTGAAATCCGCCAGCTGCACCCAGTAGAAGGAGAAGTTCCCGTGGCCCTGCTCCTTGCGCCACTGCTCGATCAGGAAGGGAAACAGCTCGCCGTGCTCGTAGGCGCGGCTGGCGTTCGACTCACCCTGATACCAGATCACGCCCTTGATGCCGTAGCCGAGCGTGGGATTCACCACGCCGGCGAAGATGTTGCCCGGGCGGGCGTTGCCGGTGAGCCAGTTGACCGGCGCGTTCGGCACGTTCTTCTTCTCCGCGCGCGCCTTTTCGCTGTCGGTCTTCCACTTGGCCTGCGCCGCCGCGAAATCCGCCTTGCCCTTCTCCGACTGCAGGTCGGTCTCGCGCTTCACCGTCTCGTCCATCAGCAGCTTGAACCGCGGGTCCTTCTCGAGCGTCTCGCGCCGGATCCAGGCCTGCGCCGCCGAGCCGCCCCAGGCGTTGTCGATCAAGCCGACCGGCACCTCGAGAATGTCGTGCAACGTGCGGCCGTAAAGATAGCCGATCGCGCTGAACGCCTTCACGTTCTCCGGGGTCGCGACTTCCCACTGGCCCTTGAAATCGGTCTTCAGCTCCTGCGTGCCGACCTGCGGCACCGACACGATGCGCAGGTTCGGCCGCTTCGCGCGCGCGCCCTCGATGTCGCCCGTGTAGGTCTGCGCCAGCGACCACTGCATGTTGGACTGCCCCGAACACATCCAGACCTCGCCCACCAGCACGTCCTGGATCTCGCGCTTCGAGGTGCCGGCGATGCCCAGCTTCTGCGGCGTCGCGCTGGCCGGCACCGGGGCCAGCTTCACGGTCCAGCGGCCGTCGGCCCCGGCGGTGCCCGTGTGCGTCTGGCCGGCAAAGGTCACGGTGACCTTGGTGCCGGGCGTGTCCCAGCCCCAGATCGGGTTGGCCAGCTTCTGCTGGAGCACCATGTGATCGCCGATGATGGCGGGGAGTTTCAGCTCGGCGCGCAATGCGGCCGGAAGCACGCAGCCCAGGACGAGGAGGAGTCGGAGGTAGTTCATGAGGGGAGAGTCGAAAGCGGAGCCTCACGTCGTTGGACGAACCCCGCGTCCGAGGCAATGCCGCTTCACGTTTTCGTGATTCCGCGCGAAAGACCGCTCGCCGCTTGCGGACGCACCGGGCGCGGGCCAAGGTCTCGCCCAACGTAACATGAGCGGCCATCGCGACTGGGCACCGTCCTCCGAGGAACATCGTCCCCTCACCTATTGGGGCGGCCATCCGATCTACGCGTCGCACTTCATCGTCATCGTCTACAGCGTGCTGATGGTCGTGACCGCGGTCGCCGGCCGGAGCATCGATAACGTCGTCGCGTGGACCGCCTTCACCAGCGAGCAGGTGTGGTCGGGCCAGGTCTGGCGGCTCGTCACCTACGGACTCTTCAACGCCCCAAGCCTCCCCTTTGCCGTCGATATGCTCATGCTGGTCTGGTTCGGCCGCGAACTGGAACGCGTGTTCGGCCGGAAGCTCTTCGGTTTTCTCTACGGCGGCATCTACCTCATCCCGACGGTCGTGCTGACGCTGATCGGGCTCGCGACCCCGAGCATCCGCGTCGGCCAGCCGGGCACGCTCGCGCTCTTCGTCGCGTTCGCCACCCATTTCCCCGGCATGCCCATCTTCTTCGTGCTCCTCGCGAAGTGGGCCGCGATGATCCTCGTCGGCATCTACAGCCTCATGCACCTGGCCGCGCGCGACTGGACCTCGCTCGTGCTGCTCTGGACCGGCTGCGGCTACGCCCACCTTTTCGTCCGGCACCAGCAGGGCACTTTCTCGCTGCCGCGCTTCAAGCTCTTCCAACGCCAGCCCAGGCTCCGCGTCCTGCCCGACCTGCCGGCGAAACCGGTGCCCGCCGCCCGTCCCTCGCTCGAGTCCTCGACGATGGCCGAGGTCGACGCGCTCCTCGACAAGATCGCGAAGTCCGGCATCGGCAGCCTCACCGCCCGCGAACGCGCCAAGCTCGAGGCCGCGCGCGAGGGCCTGATGAAGCGCGGCGGCCGCGGGTAAACCGTCGCGCTCGAGCGTGGATTTGAAGTAGCGCTTCCCATCGGCCCGGGCCGTCGCTTCATTTCTCTTACCCAATGAAATCTCCCCGCCCCTTTTCGCGCCGCGATTTCCTCCTCACGTCCGCCGCCGCGCTCGCCACCGCGCGCCTCGGCTTCGCCGCCACGGCCGCGCCCGCCGCCGAGCCCATCATCGACATCCACCAGCACACGAACTACGGCGGCAAACGCGACGTCGCCTGGAAACAGATTTCCCCCGCGCGCACTCACGCCGAGCTCCTCGCCCACCAGCGCGCGATGGGCGTCACCAAGACCATTCTCCTGCCCGCGGGCCGCGAGGTCCTCCGCGGCTCCACCCACGACGGCCGCTCCAACGGCCTCGAGGGCACCGTCAGCGGCAACGACGATGTCCTCGCGCTCGCCCGCCAGTATCCCAACGAGTTCGTGTTCGGCGCCAACGAGGTCAGCGATCTCGCCGACGCCCCCGCCGTCGTCGAGAAATACCTCAAGCTCGGCGCCTGCGTCATCGGCGAGCAGAAGTTCGGCGTCGAGTGCGACTCCGCCGAGATGCAGAAACTCTACGTCCTCGCCGCGGCCTATCGCGTCCCGATCCTCATGCACTGGCAGGTCGCCAGCTACAACTTCGGCTTCGAACGCTTCCACACGATGCTGACGAAGTATCCAAAGGTTAACTTCATCGGCCACGCCCAGACCTGGTGGGCCAACATCCACAAGGGCTACGTCGACAACCCCAAGTCCCTCTACCCCCGCGGCAAGGTCACTCCCGGCGGCCTCACCGACCGCTACCTCAGCGACTACCCGAACATGTTCGCCGACCTCTCCGCCGGCTCCGGCCACGGCGCGTTCAACCGCGACCCCGATCACGCGCGCGCCTTCATGGCCCGCCACCAGGACAAGCTGATGTTCGGCAGCGACTGTGTCGACGTCACCGGCGCCCCCGCCGACTGTTCCGGCGCCCGCCAGCTTGCACAGGTGCGCGAGTTCGCGCCGAACAAGGCCGCCGAGCGAAAGATCCTCTTCAGCAACGCCCAGAAACTCTTCCGGCTCTGACGCGACTCACCGTCCTTGAGGTGGAGCGGCTTGTCCCCCAGCCGCTGTTTGGACGGCAGGCGGCACTTCGGGTCAGAGGAGAATGGCGCCAAGATCACGCCGAGCAGCGATAACGCTCCCCTCGTTCTCGTTCCTCGCAATCGTTCTCGTTCTCTCGTGACCGGCTCGAAGCCCCCACGCGAACGCCTACGAACACGAGGAACGAGAACGAACGACCCGTTCGCCTGACGTGGCGACCTTCGGGTCAGAGGAAAGCCCCGCCACCTCCCGCCCCGCTCCCCCGATTCCACCGTGACACGCCATGGGGCAAGGCTAGCGTCGTTCGCACCCCCGATGAAATTTACCACGCTGGCGCTCATGTCGGCCGCCGTCGCCTCCGTCGCCGCCGCCGCAGATTTCAAATTCGCGACCCAGACCCTCACCGTCCCCGACGGCTTCACCGTCGAGCAGGTCGCCGCGCCTCCGCGGGTGAACCGCCCCATCTCCGTCGCGTTCGACGATCAGGGCCGCCTCTACGCCACCGATTCCTCCGGCCTCAGCGAACGCGCGCCGATCCAGTTCGAACAGAAACCGCACCGCATCGTGCGGCTCGAGGATGTCGACGGCGACGGCACGTTCGAGAAGTCGACCGTGTTCGCCGACAAGATGATGTTTCCCCAGGGCGCGCTTTTCCACGAGGGCTCGCTCTACGTCGCCGCGCCGCCGCACATCTGGAAACTCACCGACACGAACGACGACGGCGTCGCCGACCAGCGCACGATCTGGTGGGATGGCGGCACGCTCACCGGCTGCGCCAACGACGTGCACGGCCCCTACCTCGGCCCCGACGGCTGGTTCTACTGGACCAAGGGCGCCTTCGCCGAACAAAAGCACACCCTCGGCAACGGCCGGCCCTTCGTCTCGCGCGCCGCCCACATCTTTCGCGCGCGGCCCGACGGCACCGGCTTCGAGCCCGTGCTCACCGGCGGCATGGACAACCCCGTCGGCATCGCCTTCACCCCGACCGGTGAGCGCGTGCTCAGCGGGACATTCTTCCAGATCGGCACGCCCGGCAAACGCGACGGCCTTATCCACGCGATCTACGGCGGCGTTTACGGCAAGGAGAACGCCGCCTCCGCCGGCCATCCGTGCACCGGCGACCTGATGCCGATCATGACGCACATGGGACCGGCCGCGCCGTGCGGCTCCACTTCGTATCGCTCGGGCGCCTTCGGCGCCGGTTACACCGACAACCTCTTCGTCTGCTATTTCAACCTGCGCAAAATCTCTCGCCACCAACTGATCCCCGCCGGCGCGACGTTCACGACGATCGACACCGATTTCGTCACCTCCGACAGCCAGGACTTCCGCCCGACCGACGTGCTCGAGGATGCCGACGGCAGCCTGCTCATGGTCGACACCGGCGGCTGGTATAAGATCTGTTGCCCC
>CAZENI010000248.1:0-2178 GCA_964513055.1 uncultured Opitutus sp. | reverse complement strand
CCAAGCCGGATGTCCTCGGCGGGATCTATCGTATCCGGAAAACGGGTGCCCCGAAACCCGCCGACCCGCGCGGCGCGCAGCTCCCCTGGGCCACGCTCGCCGCCGCCGATCTCGTCCCGCTCCTCGGCGACGCCCGCCCCGAAGTCGTGCAGCGCGCCACGCACGCGCTGGGCCGGCTCGGCCCCGCCGCCCTTCCCGCGCTCACCCGGCAAGCGCTGGGCTCCGCCTCCGTCGCCACCCGCCGGCACGCCGTGTGGGCGCTCGCGCGGATCGATGGCACCGCCGCCCGCGCTGCGGTCCGCGCCGCGCTGAACGACCGCGATGCCACCGTCGTCCGCACCGCCCTGCACGTCGTTAGCCTGTGGCCCGATCGCCATCCGAACGACCGCCTCACCGCTCTGCTCGCCGGCCCGGACGCGGCCCTCGCCCGCGCCGCCGCCGAGGCGCTCGGCCGCATCGGCGATCCCGCCAGCGTCGCGCCGCTCCTCGCGGCCGCAGCCCGGCTCGGCGACACCAAGTTCACCGCCACCGGCACGCCCGAAGCCCCCGCCGACCGCACGCTCGAGCACGCGTTGATCTACGCGCTGATCGAACTCGGTCGGAGCCAGGAATTGCTCACCCAACTGACGCCGGAAACCAACCCGCGCGTCGTCCGCGTCGCCCTGGTGGCCTTGGACCAGATGAAGGGCGCGCCCCTACGTGCCGAACACGTCCTGCCCTGGCTGAAGTCCACCGTGCCGATGCTTCGCCAGACCGCCGGTTGGATCGTGAGCAATCACGCCGACTGGGGCGCGCCGCTCGCGGAGTTTTTCCGCGAGCGCCTCGCCGCACCGACGACGTCGGCCGCCGAACGCTCCGAGATTCAAGCGCAGCTCGCGCACCTCGCCAAAGCCCCCGCGATCCAGGACCTCCTCGCCGCCAACGCCAACTGCGACCCCGCACTCGCTCCCACTCAACTCCTCGCCCTGCGCGCGATGGCCGCCGCCGGTTTGAAGGAGACGCCTGCCTCGTGGCTCGATGCCGCCGCCGTCGCGCTCGCGAGCCCCGGCGCGACCGTGCAGCGCCAGGCGGTCGCAACCGCCCGCGCGCTGCCGCTGCCGAAGACTGGCCACGCCGCTTTCACCGCCGCCCTCGCCCGTCTCGGCCGCGATCCGAAAATCGCCGCCGACCTCCGCCTCGATGCCCTCGCGATCGCACCTGCCACGCTGGGTGCCATTGAACCCGGGCTCTTTGACTTTCTCCGCGCCCAGCTCGGAGGGCATCAACCGCTGCTCTCACGTGCCGCCGCCGCCAACGTCCTCGCCAAGGCGCCGCTCTCGCCCGCGCAGCAACTCGTGCTCGCCGACACCATGCGCACGGTCGGAGCCCTCGAGGCGCCGAAACTGCTGCCCGCCTTCGAACGCGCGCCCACTGAGGCGCTCGGCCTCAAGCTCGTCGCCGCGCTCCGCCAATCCCCCGGCCTCCCGGGCCTGCGCGCCAATCTCCTCAAGCCCACGTTCGCGAAATATCCGGCCAATGTGCAGGCCCAGAGCCAGGAGTTGCTCACGCTCATCAACGCGGACACCGCGAAACAAAACGCCCACGTCGACGAGTTGCTGGCGGCGGTGAAAAGCGGCGACGTCCGCCGCGGCCAGGCGGTGTTTAACAGCGGAAAAACCGCCTGCACGCTCTGTCACGTCGTCGGCCACGGCGGCGGTCGCTACGGCCCCGACCTCACCAACATCGGCCGCATCCGCAACGAGCGCGAACTGCTCGAAGCCATCGTCTATCCGAGCGCGACGTTCGTGCGCGGATTCGAGCCGCTCACCGTCGCGACCAAGTCCGGCGACTCACACACCGGCATCCTGCGCAAAGACGCACCCGACGAAGTCATCCTCACCACGGGTCCCGATGCCGAACAGCGGATCGCGCGCAGCGACATCAAGGAGATCGCCCCCGGCGCGTTCTCGCCGATGCCGCCCGGCATGGCCGCCGTGCTCTCGCCCCAGGAACTGGCCGACCTGGTCGTCTTCCTGAAATCCCGCCAATGAGCGCGCGTCGAGGCCTGCCGAGGTGGAGCGCGTTGTCCCCAACGCGCTTTCCGGCGTCTCCCCAACCAGCGTCTTGAGGACAAGCCGCTCCACCCTCGATCCCATGACCGTGCCCCCCGCGCTCACCCGCCGTGAAATGCTCCGCCTC
>CAZENI010000247.1:9442-11421 GCA_964513055.1 uncultured Opitutus sp. | reverse complement strand
CTCGACCGGCTGGGTCCGCGGGGCCCAGCGGCCGAGGCGGTTGCTCAACGCGTAGATGAGGCTGTTGCGCACGAGCGAGGGGTCGTAGAGCCAGGGACCGACCAGCGCCCACTCGTCAAACGGGCGCGAGCCGAAGAGCGGGAGGGCGGACTTCCGGCGCAGGGAATTCTGGATTTCCAGATTGTAGCTCTTCTTCGGAAAATCAGCGGACGACGCGCCGCGCACGGCGACCAGCACGGGGGCGGCGAACTCCGGCTCCAGGGCGAAATTGGGCCCGCCGGAGGCGGCGGCGCCGAAACCGTAGAGCCACGCCGGCTGGGTGCCGTCCACTTTATTCAGGGTGCCGAAGCCATGCTGGTCGATGACGAGCACGGGCAGGTTCGTGGTAAAGGCGGACAGGTTCGCGGGGCCGCTGACGGCGAGGCGGAAATACTGCGCGACGTTCGAGAGCCCGTGCGTTTTCAAGTCATCCGAAAACACCGCGGCACGAATCACGAGGGGATCGGTGACGGGGATCGGCCCGCTGTAGCGCGGCGAGTCCGCACCGGGCTCGGGAGCGAGCGCGCCGGCCGGGCCGGGGGCGACGGCGGCGTAGCGGATGTGCTGGCCGGGGCCGGCGCCGGTGAGCGTGAGCGTGAACGGCGCGGTGAAGGGGCCAGCCGCGCGCGAGAAGCGGACCGTCGCGGTCAGCGTGGCGGCGGTGGCCCGGGCGTTGGGTGCGCCCGGAGTGGGATCGGGGAAGAACGCGTTCGCCGGACCGCCCTCCAGCGTGGCGAGGCCGTAGGAGACGTCGTTCGACTGGGCGGGGAAGGCGGGGGCGTATTCGAAAGCCACGGACACGCCGTCCGGGCGGATCAGCGCGAGGTATTCGCCGTCCGCGGCGAGGGCGAAGTTCGTGTGCAGTTCGCCGCCGGGCTCGCGGCGGTTCTTGTTGGAGGCGAAGATCACGAGGTGGCCGCCGGGCGGAAGGGTCACGGCGGGGAACTGCCAGCGCGTGCGATTGGCGGCGGTGTCGGTGAGATACCAGCCCTCGAGGTTCACCGCGGTCGCGTCGGGATTGTGCAGTTCGATCCAGTCCGAGAACGCCTGGTCCTGGTCGGCGAGGGTGGCGGTGTTGCTCGCCATGAATTCCGAAATCACGGGCGCAGCGCGGAGGGAGGAGACGCCGGCTGTGGGCATCAGGAGCGCAATCAAGAGGAGCCGGGCCGGGGAGACGCGGAACGGGCGGGGCATGGCGAGCAGGTGCGGTGGGGCGGAACGCGAGCGCGCGGTTCAGGGTGCCGGCGCCAGCAATCGCGAGGGCGCCGGAAGGCCGGGCGGTTCGGGTGGGGGCATGGGCGGGAAATTACGCGGCGGCGTGGCGGCGTCCAAGGGTCGCGCCTGACGAATCGGTCAGTTGCGTGGGGCGCGGGGACGGGGATTCCGCCTTGCCACGGTGCGGGTGGCCGCGAGCGTGGGGCGGTGCATCTGACGCGTTATCTCGGGCTCGCGCTGCTGCTGGCGGCGACGGCGTTCTCCGCGAACGTGGGCACGCCGTCGCCCGTGCAGCGCTCCGACTGGCATGGCTTCACGCGGCTCGACTTCACCGTGGCGGGGCGGGCGTGCATCCTCGTCGTGCCGGCGACGATCGCGCCGGGCAAGCCGTGGATCTGGCGGACGGAGTTTTTCGGCCACGAGCCGCAGGCCGACCTCGCGCTGCTCGCGCGCGGGTGGCACGTCGCCACGATTGACGCCAAGAACCTGTATGGCGGGCCGAAGGCGATGGCGTTGTTCGGGCAGTTCTATGCGCACGTGGTGACGCATGCGGGCCTCTCGCCGCGCGTCGTGCTCGAGGGGTTCAGCCGTGGCGGATTGTATGCGGTGAATTTCGCCGCGACGCACCCGACGCGGGTGGCGGCGTTGTATCTCGACGCGCCGGTGCTCGACATCCGGAGCTGGCCGGGCCGCAACCGGACCTCGAAGGAATGGAAGGAGTGCCT
>CAZENI010000247.1:7563-9432 GCA_964513055.1 uncultured Opitutus sp. | reverse complement strand
CGCGGAGAACATGGCGCTCTTCGCGACGCGCTACCGCGAACTGGGCGGCACCGTCGAGGTGATCGTGAAGCCTGGCGTCGACCACCATCCGCACAGCTTGAAAGATCCGGCGCCGATCGTCGATTTCCTGATCAAGCACGCGAAGTTCTGAAGGAGCGGTCAGCGATCAGCCTTCAGCAATCAGCAGCGAACTCCGAGCAAGTCTTCGCTGTGTTTCCGACGCTGAAAGCTGATCGCTGACCGCTGACCGCTCCTGCTCACGTGGCCTCGTCCTCGTGCGTGCGCACGGGGAGCCAGCAGGAGAAGACCATCGCGGCCAGCGCGAGCGCGCCGGCCCAGAGCAGGCCGCCGCGGAAATCCGTGACGGACGCATACAGGCCGAAGACGAGCGAGGCCACGGCGGCGGCGATCCGGCCGATGTTGTAGCAGAAGCCCGCGCCGGTGGTGCGCAGCAGCGTCGGGAAGAGCGGCGGCAGATACATCGTGAAGAGCCCGAAGACGCCGGAGCAGAAACCGATCGCCGGGCACCAGAACCACGCGAGCGCGCCGAAGCTGCGGGGCACGGCGAAGGCGCCGATCATCGCGAGCGCGAGCGCGGCGAAGAAGAGCACGATCGCGCGCCGGTTGCCGAGGCGGCGCGCGGCGAAACCGGCGGCGAAGTTGCCGGCGATCGCGAGGAAGTTGACGAGGAAGAACGAGGCCGAGATCAGGCGCGTCATCTCGCCCGCCGGCACGCCGGCGGCGGCGAGCAACTGGCGGAAATGCTGCGGGTGCCAGAACATGAAGAGCCACCAGGCGGACAGCCCGAGCGCGCAGACGAGGGTGGTGCGCACCGTGGTGGAGGCGACGTCGCCGCGGAAGAGCTCGCGCGCGCCCGGCTTGGCGTGACCGGCCCCGGCCCGCTGCCAGGTGTCGGGCTCGGGGACGTGTCTCCGGATCCAGAATACGAGCAGCGCCGGCACGACGCCGACGAGGAAGACCCAGCGCTCGGCGCCCGGCGGGAGCACGAGCGTAAGGACGCCGACGACGGCGGCGCCGAGGAGGATGCCGAGGTTCACGCCGGTCTGGAGCACGGCGGCCATCCACGGTCGCCACCGGCGCGGCCACGTCTCGGCGAGCAGGGAGGCGCCGACGGCCCACTCGCCGCCGATGCCAAGCGCGGCCACGAAACGGAAGAGCATGAGCTGCCACCACGTTTGCGCAAAGGCGCACAGGCCGGTGCAGAGCGCGTAGGTGAGGACGGTGAGCGCGAGCGCGCGGCTGCGGCCGAGCAGATCGCCGAGCCGGCCGAAGAACGCGCCGCCGACGGCCCAGCCGACGAGGAAGGCGGCCTGGATGTAGGCGCTCTTCTCCTTGACGTCGCCGGTGGCGGGCGCGACGGCGTTGACCGTGAGCAACTGCACGACGAGCGGCGCGGCGATGAGCGTGTAGAGGTGCAGCTCGAGGCCGTCGAAGAGCCAGCCGAGCCAGGCGGCGATGCCGGATTTCCACTGCTGCGGCGAGAGATCGCGAAGCGTCTCGGCCTCGGGCGGCGGGACGGTCGGTGGAATGGGCGCGGCGGGCGGCGGCATGGGGTGCGAAAGTGCGGCAGGCGCGCCGGAGTGCCTCAAGCGAAATGCGGTCCCGCCGCTGACGCGGCGGGCGACGAGGTCACGACGGCGGCGGTCGTCCGGTCGCGAATGATCGCGAGCCGCCACGGGCGAAATCGGTCACCGCAGTTTCGCGCAGGCGTGGTGCCGGTCGCAGGTCACGAGGTGGTCGTTCACCATCCCGCTCGCCTGCATGAAGGCGTAGCAGATCGTGGTGCCGACGAACTTGAAGCCGCGCTTGAGGAGATCCTTGCTCAGGGCGTCGCTCTCGGGCGTGCGC
>CAZENI010000247.1:0-7553 GCA_964513055.1 uncultured Opitutus sp. | reverse complement strand
GGGCGCGGCGGCGATTGACGATCGGGCGGCGGCCGGGGACGAAGCCCCAGAGGTAGCGGTCGAAGCTGCCGAACTCCTCTTGCACGGCGAGGAAGGCCTTCGCGTTGGCGATGGTGGCGGCGACTTTGAGCCGGTTGCGCACGATGCCGGGATCGGCGAGAAGGGCGGCGACCTTGCGGGCCTTGTAACGGGAGATTTTCTCCACGTCGAAATTGTCGAAGGCGCGCCGGTAGGTTTCGCGTTTGGCCAGCACGATCGACCAGCTCAGCCCGGCCTGCGCGCCCTCGAGGGTGAGCAACTCGAAGAGCGCGCGGTCGTCGTGGAGCGGCACGCCCCATTCGGCGTCGTGGTAGGCGATGTCGAGGGGGTGGCGGGCCCAGCAGCGGCGGGCGGGTTCGGTGGGAGTCGATGACATATGAGCGTGGGGACGGTGAAGGATGCCACGGAGCGCTGACAACCCTGTGTCAGGAGGAAAAATCTCGTCGCGCCGGGCGGCGGTTCTACGCTCGCGTTGCCATGAACCGCACCGACCGGCTTGTCGCGATGGTGATGCACCTGCAGGGCCGGAGGCTGGTCCGGGCGGAGGACATGGCGGCGCATTTTGAGGTCAGCGTGCGGACGATCTACCGCGACATCGCGGCGCTGGGCGAGGCGGGCGTGCCGATCACGGGCGAGGCGGGCGTCGGCTACAGTCTGGTGCGCAGCTATCATCTCCCGCCGGTGATGCTGACGGCGGACGAGGCGGCGGCGCTGTTTGTCGGGGCCGAGATGGTGCGCAAGTTCACCGACGCGTCACTTTGCGCGCCGATGGACGCCGCACTGGACAAGCTGCGCGCGGTGCTGCCGCGGGATCGACAGGAACACGTGGAGCGGCTCGCGCGCCAGACCGTGATCGTCGGGCGCGCGGGGGCGTCGCGCAATGCGGCGGATCCGGAGGCGCAGCCCTGGCTGCTCGCCGTGCAACGCGGCGTGGCGCAGCGGCGGGTCCTGCGGCTGACGTATCGCGGGCGGGAGCGCGGCGAGACGGCGCGCGACGTGGAGCCGCTCGGAGTGGTTTGTTACAGCGGCACGTGGCAGTTGGTCGCGTGGTGCCGGCTGCGCGGCGACGTGCGGCATTTCCGCGTGGATCGCATTCGCACCCTGGTGGTGCTGGATGAGCTGTTTCCGGCGCGGACGGAGTTCTCGTTGCGGAAGCACCTCGAAGCCTGCGACGCGCGCGACGTGATGCGGCCGGTGCGGGTGTGGTTCGAGGATGCGGCGCAGGATCGGGCGCGGCGCGAGAGCTATGCGACTCTCGTGGAGGAGCTGCCGCGCGACGGCGGCGCGGAGTTCTCGCTGACGACGTGGTCGCTCGAGTGGATGGCGCAGTGGCTGCTGTCGTTCGGCGCCGGGGCGGAGGCGCTCGCGCCGCCGGAGCTGCGCGAATTGGTGCGGTCGGGCGCGGAAAAGACGGCCCAGCGCTACGCGGACGTGTCGCTCCTGACATAACGCTGTCAGGCGCGCCTGTTATGGTCGGGGCGTGAACCCTTCCCACCGCCCAACCGCCTTGACGAAGCCGCTGGCGACCAGCCGCCGCGCGGCTCCGTCGCGCATCCGCCTGCGACGGTCCGCCGCCGCTCGCGTTACCTCCGCTCGCTCTCGACGATGTTTGTCCTGTTCGCGTCCACCGCGACGATTCCGGCCAAGGCGGCGCCGGCCGATGTCCGGCGCGAGATCGCCGCGCTCGACACGGCTTTCCAGGCCGCAGTGAAGGCCAACGACGCCGCGACCATCCGGCGCACGCTCGCCGATGACATGGTGCTCGTGACGGGGCGCGGTCGCATCGTCACCGCCGCCCAGCACGTCGAGGCGGCGCAGACCCGCGCGCGCAATTACGAGCAGCAGGACGAGGTCGACGGCACCCAGCAGGTGCGAGTTTATGGCGACAACACCGCGATCGTCACGGCGCTGCTGTGGATCAAGGGCACCGAGAAGGACGGAAAGGCGTTCGACTACAAAGTGTGGTTCAGCGACACCTACGTCCGCACGTCCGCCGGATGGAAATACGTCTTCGGCCAGGCGTCGCTGCCCCTGCCGAAAGAAGAACCGAAAACCGCCAGCCACTGACTCCCATGATCCGCATCACCGAAATCGCCTTCACCGGCTATCCTGTCACCGACGTCGCCCGCGCGCGGGCTTTCTATCAGGGCGTGCTGGGCCTCGTGCCCACGACGCAGTTCGAGCACGAGGGCAAGCACTGGATCGAATACGACATCGGCCCCGCGACGCTCGGGATTTCCAACATGTCCGCCGACAAATGGAAGCCGTCCGCGGATGGTCCGTGCGCGGCGTTCGAGGTCGAGGACTTCGATGCCGCGATCAACACGCTGCGCGAGGCGAAGGTGAAATTCGTGATCGAGCCGATGGACAGCGGGGTCTGCCGGATGGCGATCATCCTCGACCCGGATGGGAACTCGCTGGCGATTCACAAGCGGCGCGCGCAGTGAGGGAAGAGCGCCGGCGGGGCGGGCGGGCCAGCCGTCCCTGCCGGCGGCAGCGCGAGATTGCGCCGGGGCAGCCGACCACCATGGTGGAGGCGTATGCGCTTAATATCGCTTCGCTCCTCGCTCTTCATCGCGTCCATGGCGCTTGCTGCCAACGCCGCTTCTGCGGCGGAGCCCAAATGGATTTCGCTCTTCGACGGCAAGACGCTCGCGGGCTGGAAGCAGGTCCAGGGCGAATCGAAGTATGAGGTGCGCGACGGTGCGATTATCGGCATCGTGACGGAGGGCGTGCCGGTGAACTCGTTCATGCGGACGGAGGCGGAGTTCGGCGACTTCATCTTCGAGGCGGAGTTCAAGGCGGCGGCCGGGATCAACTCCGGCGTGCAATTCCGCAGCGCCGAGCCCGACGGCGTGAAGCAGAAGCGCGTCTACGGTTACCAGTTTGAAATCGATCCGACGCCGCGTGCGCTGACGGGCGGCCTCTACGAGGAGGGGCGTCGCGGGTGGTTCGTGCCGTCGGCGAACAATGGCGCGCCGAAGGAGGCGTTCAACAAACAGCACGGCGATCACTTCAAGCCGGGTGTGTGGAACACGATGCGGATCGAGGCGCGCGGGAACAGGATCAAGACCTGGCTCAACGGCCACCTGCTCGCCGACTACACCGATCTGGGCGAAGACGTGCGTCTCAAGCGCGGGTTCTTTGCGCTGCAGGTGCACTCGACGAAGAACAAGGAACTCTTCGGCAAGGAAGTCGCGTTCCGGAATCTCCGCGTGCAGAAGCTCGATTGAGGAGCAGAGGAGTGAGGCAGGAGTTGGAGCAGGAAACCAGGAGGCCAGGAATCGGGCCAAGACAGAGGCAGAGGTGAATTCAGAAGCCAGGAAGGCAGGAAGCGGACTGAGGCAAGAGCACGGGAGAATTCTGAGGCTAGAAAGCCGGGAGTTCTGGTTCATGGCTTCCTGGCTTCTGAATTTATCCCCGTCTTTGCACGTTCCTGGTTCCCTGGCTTCCTGCTTCAAAATGAAAAAGGGCGAGTCGCGTGACTCGCCCTTCGTCGTTTCAGGTTTTCGTGCGCGTCACTTCGTCTTCATGTAGGCGACGATGTCGGCGACGTCCTGGGCGGAGAGGCCGAGTTGGTCGGCGCTGAGCATCAGGGAGCGGCCGAGCGGCTGGCGGCCGCCGCGGGTCTTGTTCGCCGGGACCATCTGGGTGAGGCCGCCCATCGACTGGATGATCATCGGATCGCCGGCGCTGAGGAGGATGCCGTGGATCTGGCCGCCGTCGCGCAGGCCGATCTGCACGCCGTCGAAACCGTGGGAAATCTCGGCGGAGGGATTCACGATCGCGTTGATCACGACGTCGGCGGTCTGCGCCTTGGCGAAGCCGTTGAGGGCGGGGCCGTAGTCGTTGCCCTGGCCGCCGAGGTTGTGACAGAGGAGGCAGGCCTGCGATTTTTCCGCGCCGCGCTTGGCGTCGCCCTTGAGAGCGGCGACCTGCGCGACGGTGAACTTCGCCGGCTCCGGCTCGGGGACGATGCTCGGCGAGAGGGAGACGGTCTCGGGATCGTAGAGGCCGCGCTCCTTGAGGGCGGCGTTGATGCCGGCGTCCTTCCAGCGAATGTCCTTGTAGTTGAGAAGCCACCACAGCGCGTGGGCCTTCACCATCCCGGTCGCCTTCTGGGCGATGTCGAGGAGGGCGTTGGCGGCAGCCTTCGAAGAGATGAAGCCGAGCGCGGTGACGGCGGCGAGGCGGTCGCGCTCCGGCAGCGAGCCGGCGGCGGCGCGGGTGGCGAAGGCACCCTCGGCGCCCGTGGGCGTGAGGCGCCAGATGAGATTGGCGTAGGTGGCGGGCCACTTGGCGGCGTCCTTGTCGGGCGCCTGTGCGGCGAGGGCGCGGTAGATCTCCGCTTCCTTGCCGGTGCAGCCGGTGCCCCAGGCTTCGAGGTAGGCGCGGTCCTTGCCGTCGTAGCCTTTGGCGAGCGCGAGCAGGATGTCGCGCGAGCCATCGAGCGAGGCGTCGCGGAGGGCGATGCCGACCTCGCGGCGGACGGCGGGCGAGGAGTCATTGGCGAGGGCCTTGGCGTGCTCGAGCACGCGATGATTCACGCGGCGCAGCGCGCGGAAGGCGGCGATGCGCATTTGCGGATCGGAGTGCTTCAACTGCTCCTCGGTTTTCGCGATGCCGTCCTTGCCGAGCTGGGCGAGGAGGAACACGGCGCGGCCGCGGACGTAGGGATTGCTGTCCTTGAGGAGGGCCGCGACGGGCGTGACGGAGGCGGCGCCGGCGTCCTTGAGTTTCATGAAGCCGAGTGCGCGAACGTTGACGGCGGGGCTCTTGAGGGCGGCGATCTGGCCGGCGGTGGTGCTGACGTCGAGCTTGGGCGTGGTGAGCTTTTTGCCCTTGGGCGTGATGCGGTAGATCGCGCCGGCGAAGCTGCTGTCGAGGGCGGCGTGGCCGCCGGTGCGCGGATCAAACCAGTCGGCGACGTAGATCGCGCCGTCGGGGCCGACGGCGACGTCGGACGGGCGGAACCAGGTCTTGAACGATTCGGGGGTCAGCTTGCCGGCGGCGTTGGTCGCCATCTTGCCGCGCATCCCGTCGATGCCGGCGAG
The DNA here is from genome assembly GCA_964513055.1 of uncultured Opitutus sp. Taxonomy (GTDB): domain Bacteria; phylum Verrucomicrobiota; class Verrucomicrobiia; order Opitutales; family Opitutaceae; genus ER46. Next base: position 2,460 of record CAZENI010000247.1, on the reverse strand, counting down.
ATCCTGTTCCTTGTTCGTGGTGAAAAACTGGATGCGGTCGAGCTGGTAGCCGGCGCCGTCGGGCTTGGGCAGGTAGCCGAAGACGACGTTGCGCGAGGTCTCGCAGCTCAGGAGGAGGCCGCGCCATTTCTCGCCGAAGGCGTCGCCCTCGTAGAACACGATGCCGGTCGGCGCGCCGTTGCCGTAGACATCGCCGGCGGGCACGACGCCGGGATCATCCTGCCGCCACTCGGCGATCTGCGTGGTCTGGCCGGGGCGCTTGTCGGCGTTCCAGGTGCGCTTGCCGTCGCGGGAGTTGAAGCCGAGGTTGCCGTATTCCTGGAGGAAGGACGTGCGGGCGGCGGGTGGGTCGTCGTTGTCGTTGTGGAAGACGTCGCCGAAGGAGGTGACGGTCTGCTCGTAGGAGTTGCGGAAGTTGAAACCGATCGGCTCGACGTTGGTGCCGTCGGGATTCATGCGGAAGGCGGTGCCGCCGACGTAGACGTGGCCGTCGTCGCTCTTCTCGCCGGAGTAGTCGGGCGGGCGGCGCTCGGAGGTGCCGATGCCGCCGCCGCTCCGGGCGGGGTCGTAGAAGCTGCCGTTGCGGAAGGTGCGACCGGACTTGTCCGTGAAGAGCGCGCCCGCGTTGCCGTGGTTGAAGTAGTATTTGCCGTCGGGGCCGAAGGTGATCGAGTGCAGCGAGTGGTCGTGGTTGCGGCCGTCGAAGCCGGTGAGGAGCACCTCGCGTTTGTCGATTGCGGGATCGAACTTCAGGTCGCGATTGACGTCGGTGTAGACGATGATCTCGGGCGCGCACGAGACGATGATCTTGTTGTCGATGACGGCGATGCCGAGCGGGGCGAGGAGGGCCTGCTCCTGCACGAAGACGTGGCTCTTGTCGGCCTTGCCGTCGCCGTCGGTGTCCTGGAGGACCATGACGCGATCGCCGGCCGGGTCCTTGCCCATGTGGCGGCGATAGTTGTAGGCCTCGGTCACCCAGATGCGGCCCGCGGAATCGATGTCCATGTTGGACGGATTGCGGAAGTCGGGCGACTTGGCCCAGAGGGTGACCTCCATGTCGGGCGGCAGCGCAAACATGTCGGTCGGGATGAACGGCGCCACCGGATCATACATTTGCGCCGGGGCTTTGGCGGCCTGCTTGGGAGGCTGGGCGGGTGGGGCGGGCTGGGCGCCGGCAATCGACGCGACGACAAAGGCGGCGGCGACGATGCGCCGCACGGGGCGGGGGTGGGAGAACATCGCGCCGAGGAAAGACGGCGCGGCAGAGCGTGGCAAGGCCGGTTCGAAAATCGGCGGCGGCGGGCGCGGCGATCTGTGTCATGACGCGCGGATTCGCGGCCACCGCGGACAGACGCGGCCGACTATGGCACCAGGGCGGGGTCGACGCCGAGGGTGCCGATCAGTCGGGTCGGGTAGTCTTTTTCGCGGGCGGCCGACAAGGCGGCCTGCGCGGCGGCGAGGCGGTCGCGGATGCCGAACTGCGTGGCGACGTCCGCGTAGTTGGGCCGCGAGAGGAAGCGCTGGAGGTAGTCGACGCGCTGCGTCCACTGGGCGATGTCGTGGCGCTGCTGGGCGGCGAGCCGCTCGGCATACCAGTCGCTGGCGAGGACCTCCGCGCGCGTGAAGACGGCGCGGAACTCCGGGTCGGCGAGGGTGACGCCCTCCCAGGAGCCGTCGCGCATGATGTGGAGCAGCGCATGCAGCGGCGGCACAGCCTGCTCGATCGAGCCGTCGGCGAAATAGGATTCCGCCGCGGTGCGCATGGCGTGGACGATGTTTTCCATGCCCTCGGCGAACACGGCGCGGTCCTGCAACTCGGGGCGCAGGAGTTCCTCGTCGAAGAGCGTGCTGGGATTGCCGAGCACACGGCCGCAGAAGGTCTGGACGAAGCGCGACGTGACGCGCCAGCCGAGGCGGCTCGCGAGCACGGGCCTGCCGGCGTGCTCCCAATCGGTGCAGCGCTCGAGGTAGCCGTTCTCGATCAAGAAGCGCGGCGTGCGTTCCTCGGGCGACATGCGGGCCCAGATTTCGGGGACGAGCAGGCTGATGTCGTGATCGACGCGGCAGCGCGGGCCGATCCAGCCGGCGGCCGAGGAGAACACGGGGAGTTCGGTGAGGGCATACGAGACGAAGGCCGCGTTGAGATCGTGGATCGGCGGCAGGGCGTTGAACGGGCCCTTGGTGAGCGCGCCTTCGGAGCCGGCGCCGGTGGTCGAGGGCGACTTGCCGGTGAGGCTGGCGATGAAGTCCATGAACGCCTCGGGCAGTTCCTGATAATGCACGGGGCCGAAGACGCACATCGGCTTCACGCCGGGCTCCGGCGGATTCAGGCGGCGGCCGGCGAGCACGGCGCCGACGGGGAAGAGGGCGGGCGAGCCGGCCGGCACGCGGCGGTAGAGCTGGGCGCCGACCTGCGCGAGGTAGGTCGAGCGCGGATCCTCGAGATCGGGACGCACCTGC
>CAZENI010000246.1:4921-11452 GCA_964513055.1 uncultured Opitutus sp. | reverse complement strand
GGGCGGCAGCGGTGGCAAGGGCGGAAGCGGCGACGCCGCGTCCGTCCTGCTCGCATCGCTGGCGACGAGCGGGACCGGGGGCTTCGCGGCGGCAGTGGGTTTCGGCGCCGGACCCGGTGCCTGCGCGACGGGAGCGACGGGCGCGGTTACCAGCAGGCGGCGGAGATCTTCCTGGAGATATTTCAACCAGCGCGTGGGCTGCTCGGGTTTGCCGCGCTTGCCCTTGCCGTCGACCTGGTAGCCCTCGCAGTAGGCGACGATTTTCTCCGCGGAGAAAACGTAGGTCACAGTCGCGTCGACTTTGCGGTGCACGAGATGGATCACGATGCGGTCCTCGGCCTTCTCCCTGACGGTCCAGGTGCGCGCGGAGGAAACGGCGACGATCGTGCCGCTGATCTCCGGCGGCGTGCGGCCCGGGGGCAGGTCGATGGTGAAGGCCAGTTCACCGGCGGGCGTCGCGGCGAAAGCGGCGGCGGCGGCCAGGAGGCCGGACACGGCGAGCGACGCCGTGCGGAGGAATCGAACGAAGCGGAGCATGGGCGGGTGAGGCGGGGGGACCTCGGCTCGGACGGGCGAAACCAAGCGGGACGCCGCCGGAATGTCAGCACGAATAACGCCGGGACGAGCGGTGCCGGCGCCGTGCCGGGGCGCTACTTCTGGTAACGCGTCCGGTAGGCCCGGGGCGTCTCCGCCATGAACTTCCGGAATTCCTTCGTGAAATGGCTCTGGTCGGCGAAGCCGAATTCCGTGGCCACTTCCGCGAGGGACTTCCGGGAGAACACCAGCGCGGTGCAGCTCATGCGGACGCGCAGGCCGCGGATGTAGTCGTGGGGCGAGCTGTTGTAGGCCGCCTGAAACTGCCGCTCGAACGCGCGCACGGAGAGGCCGCACACCTTGGCGAGGTCGTCGTTCGTGATGCGATCGGCGTAGTGCTGGCTGATGAAGCGGATGGCGACGCTGAGCGGGGACGCGGTGGGCGTGGGCGCGGACTCGTTGGCCTCGCGGGCGCTCAAAGGCCGGGTGACGCCCGCGGTGCCGACGATTTTGCCCTTGGCGTCGCGCAGCGGGACCTTGGAGGTCACGCACCAGCGCGCGGTGTGGTCGAAGCGGCCGACGAGCTCGATGCGCGAGAGGATTTTCTCGCCGCGCAGCACGCGCTCGTCGTCGATGCGGTATTGGTTCGCGAGGACGGCGCCGCAAAAGTCGTAGTCGGTGCGGCCGATGATCTCGGCGCGCGTCTTCACGCCGAAGTTCAGCAGGAAGGAAACGTTGACCCACTCGTAGTGGCCGGCCTCGTCCTTCATCCAGAGCGGCGTGTCCTCGAGATAGTCGAAGAGCTCGATGACCTCCGGCGCGATCGTGCCGATGCGGCTGAGCGTCGCGAGCATGGTGTCATCGGTGGAGGTCATGAATTCGGAGAGAACCGCTAATGGACGCTAATTTCGTGCGGCGCAATGGCGCCGCGTTGACGCGGATTCCCGGCGCCATTGCGCCGGGGTCTTCAGCGTGCATCAGCGGTTTCTCCTACTCGAACGCCATGCGCGAATTCATCCGCAGATACTCCGCGATCGCGCTCGCGAACGCCTCGCCGAATTCCGCGCGCTTCTTCTCGCCCATGCCGGGGATGCCTTCCATCTGGTCGACGCTTTCGGGGTAGTGCCGCGCCATCGCGCGGAGCGTGGTGTCGCCGAACACGATGTAGGCCGGCACGCGCCGCTCGTCGGCGAGCGTCTTCCGCAGGGTGCGCAGGCGCTCGAAGAGGATCTCGTCGCACGCGATGTCGCCCTCGCGCCGCGGCGTCGTGCGCCGTGCCTTCGGCAGATCCATCGCCTTCGTGAGCGTGATCGGTGTCCGCGCTTTCAATACGCTCAGCCCCGCCTCGGTCAGCTCCAGCGTCGCGAACTCGCCCTCGGCCACGGCGACGTAGCCGAGCCGGATCAACTCGCGGCCGACCTGCGCCCACTGCGGGCGGCTGAGCTCGCCGCCGATGCCGTAGGTCGTGAGCCGCTCGTGGCCCCAGCGGCGGATCTTGTCGGTCTCGGCGCCCGTGAGCACCTCGATCACGTGGTTCATGCCGACGGTGAAGCGGCTGTTCTGCGCGATGCGGTAGACGCACGAGAGGAACTTCTGGGAGACGATCGTGCCGTCGTAGGTCTCGCGCGGCTCGGCGCAGTTGTCGCAGGCGCCGCAGTTGTCGAGCGGGAAGCGCTCGCCGAAATACTCCAGCAGCTCGGCGCGGCGGCACGAGGCGTTTTCCGCGTAGTGCACGATCTGCCGGAGCTGCGCGCGGGCGATCTGCAACTCCTGCGGGTTGGTGATCTCGTCGAGGAAGTGCGTCTGCTTCGCGATGTCGCCGGCGCTGAAGAGCAGCAGGCAGTCGCCCGGCAGGCCGTCGCGGCCGGCGCGGCCTGTCTCCTGGTAGTAGCCCTCGATGTTCTTTGGCAGATCGTGGTGGATGATCCAGCGGACGTTCGGCTTGTTGATGCCCATGCCGAAGGCGATCGTGGCGCACATGATGCGCGTGTCGTCGCGGAGGAAGGCCTCCTGGTTGCGCGCGCGCTCGGTCGCCTCGAGGCCCGCGTGATACGGCTTCGCGGAGAAGCCGCGGCCGGCCAGCGCCTCGGCCACGCGCTCCGCCGTCGCGCGGCTCGCGCAGTAGATGATGCCGCTCTCGTGCTCCCGCTTGCGCACGAAGTCGATGATCTGCTTCGCCGGCTGATCCTTCGGCACGACGCGGTAGGTGAGGTTCGGGCGGTTGAAGCTCGCGACGAAGATCTCCGGCTCGCGCAGCTTCAGGTGCGTGATGATGTCGGTCCGCACGCGCTCGGTCGCCGTCGCCGTCAACGCCATCACCGGCACGTCCGGCAGGGCCGCGCGCAGCTTCGCGAGCTGGCGGTATTCGGGGCGGAAATCGTGGCCCCACTCGGACACGCAGTGCGCCTCGTCGATCGCGAGGCAGGTCACGTTCCACTTCTTCAGGTTCTCGTCCCAGCCCTCGAGCATCAGCCGCTCGGGCGCCGCGTAGAGCAGTTTGTATTCACCGCGGTGCAGCCCGCGCAGGCGCGAGCGCGCCTCGTCGGCGTCGAGGGAGGAGTTGAGGAAGGTCGCCGCCACGCCGCTGGCCTGCAGCGCGTCGACCTGATCCTTCATCAACGCGATCAGCGGCGAGACCACGACGGTCAGGCCATCGCGCGCGAGGGCCGGTAGCTGGAAACAGAGCGATTTGCCGCCGCCGGTGGGGAGCAGGGCGAACACGTCCCGGCCGGCGAGCGAGGCCTCGCAGATTTCCCGCTGCAGCGGGCGGAAGGTGCCGTAGCCGAAGGTGCGCTTCAGCAGGAGGTCGAGTTCGGGCGTGGCGGCGGGCATGAACAAACGAACACTAAGCGTCCCGGAGCGCGGAGGGCACGGAAATTTTTTCCGGCCCGGTCCCGGCCGGCGGTCCGGAGGGCGTCCCGCGGGGCGCGCCCGTCGCCCGGGAGGGGGTGGGTCCAAACGGGCCCGGCCGTTTTTTTTGGCGCTTGGCATTTGCCAACCGAACCCTTGTGCCGATTGAAACGAGACGTGCGCGTGCGATGCCTCATGTCCCTCTGGCTGGCGATCTGGCTTGGCGGGCGGCTGCCGGCGGCGGATCCGCGGCCGATCGTCGGGCCGGGCGCGACGCGGGACGCGGTGATCGATGCCTATGGCTGGCCGTCGGGCCAGTCGAAGGCGGGCCAGAAGGAAATCCTGAGCTATCCGCAGGGCCAGGTGACGCTGGAGAACGGCCGCGTCGAGCGCGTCGATTTTTCGATGAACGTGCCGTGGCCGGCGCCGCGCCCGCGGCCCGGCCCGCCGTCGGCGACGACGGTGCGGAAGCCGGAGGCCAACGTCGATTTCTGGCGCACGAACTTCGAGGAGGCGATGGCGGAGGCGAAGCGGCGGCGGGCGCGCATCCTGGCCCTCTTCACGGGTCCGGACTGGTCGCCGGCGAGCAAGCAGTTCCATGACGAGGTCGAGTTTCACCCGGACTTTGTGAACGCGTTCACCGGCGAGTTCGTCTTCCTGCGGCTCGAGTTCGCGACCCGCACCGCGATCGCACCGGAGCTGCGCGAACAGAACAACCGGCTGCGCGAGCGGTTCGGGGTGACGACGTATCCGTCGGTGCTCGTGCTGTCGGCGGCGGGCAATGTCGTGGGCGTCGTGGATCTGGTGAAGCCGCAGGCCGGCGACACCTATCGGGCGCGGGTCATCGCCGCGGTGCGGGAGGTGCGCGATTTGCTGGCGCTGCGGCCGCCCGAGTCCGAGCCGGACCCGGCGTTGGCCGCCACGCCGGCCGCGACCGAGTCGCCGGCCAGGCCGGCCGCCACGGCTTCCGCGGTGACCGCCGGCCTTTCGGCGGCGCGGCGGCTCGTGACGAGTGCGCTGGGCCTCGGCGTCGCGATCGCGGCGGTGCTCTTCTGGCTGGTGTGGCGGAACTGGAAGGGCCGCGCCGTGCCGGTGCCGAAGTTTTCGATGGCCGCGCGGATCTCGGATGCGGCGAGCGGCATCCCGACGGCCGCCGAACTGGCGGAGTGGCCGAAGGACCGGATCTGCGCGCTGCTGGCGGGGCTGGCCGAGTCCGACGGCTACCGGGCGCAGATGCAGCCGGCCGGGAGCGACACGGATTTGGTGTTGAAGCGGGGCGCCGACGCGCGGCCGCGGGTGCTCGTTTGCTGCGTGGCGGGCCGGGCGGGCCTCGTGCCCGCGAAGCGCCTGCGCGAGCTTTTCGGCTCCCTGACCGCGGAGGGTGTGGAAACCGGGTGGTTCGTCGCGCCGGCGGGATTCTCCCACGATGCGCGCGCCTACGCGGCCGAGCGCCAGCTCGTGCTGATCGACGCGGAGCGCCTGCTCGCGCAGCTCCGCGACCTGCCGCCGCTCGTGCTGCCCAAGGTCCTCGGCCGGGCGGGGTAGGCGCACGGAGGCCCGGCCCGGGGCGTCAGCGCCGCAGGCCGAGCCAGTGCGCGAACTCCCGCACGGCGGCGGCGACCCGGTGGCCGCGGCGTATCCGGCGGGAAACGACGCGCAGCCGGCGTTCGAGCCGCTCGGCCTTGGGATCGACATGGCCCACGAGTTCCGTGCCGGCGAGCACGGGCAGCGCGTAGTAGCCGCGCACGCGCCGCGCCGGCGGGGTGTAGGCCTCCCAGGTGTAGTCGAAATCCCACAACGCCGCCGTCACGCGCCGGTCGTAGATCAGCGGATCGAGCGGCGCGAGGAGGGTGGGGGAACGGCCAGTTTCCGATGGCCGATCGGCGATCTCCTGCAGGAGCGGAACGTCTTCGCGCAGGCAAAACAAGGGCGGGCAGCCCGCGATCGCGACGGCCTGCACGGCGTCGGCCACGTGGCGGAGCTCCTCGCGCTTGAGCAGGGCGAGCCGGCGCTGGCGCAGCTTCAGCAGGGCCAGCCAGCGGGCGGTCTCAGGGGCGGGCGGCGCGCCGCCGGCGAGGACGGACGCGGGCAGCACGCGTTCCGGCAGATCGTAGCGGCGGCGGTTGTTCGTGCGCTGGGCGATGAGCACGCGGCCGTGGAAGAAGAGCTTCTGCAGCGTCGCCTTCACCAGCGTGGCCGCGCCCCAGACCCGGCGGCCGCGGCGCGGATCGTCGAAATCCTCCGAGCCGAGCGGCCCGCGGGCGGCGATCTCGGCGAGCAGGGTGCGCGCAAGCTCCGCCTCCCGCGGGGTGAGCCGGCCGGCCCACGCGCCGCGGCCCCGTGATCGGTCCTGCATCGAGGCGAGCAGGTGCGGCCAGGCCTCCAGCGGAAACGCCACGAGGATGCCCGTCCCCGGCATGTGCTGCTCGAACGCGCGGCGCTGGTCCGCCGGCAGGGACGGGCGGCCCGCCCTTCCGGCCGCGGGCGCCGCGACCGGCGCCGCCCGCTCTGCCGCGATCGCCGGCCGGTCGTCGTCTCCACCATGCAGATACCGCATCAGGTCGCCCTCGCGGTAGCCCGCCACGCGGTGGCGGAGGATCAGATCGTGCATCCGGCCGCAGATGTTGATCGGGTCGATCTGCACGTAGCCGAGATGGGCGAGCGCCGCGCCGGGATCGGGCAGCGGCGCATCGAGGGCGAGCGCCTGGCGCAGGAAGCGCCGGGCGGCGAGCCGCGGGACGGCGAGCGGGGGCGGGGAGGACACGCGGCGGATTGAGTCCGCCGCGCCGGAAAAAACAAGCCGCGCCCCCGCCGCACGTCCGGCCGTTCGCCCGACAGTGTCACGTAATACGTTACACTTTGCCGGACGCGCGACACAGGAAGTGTAACGTATTGCGTGACACTTTGGGTACGACCGGGTGCGGGCGCGGACCGGGCGACGTGGGGCTGCGACGGGCCGTCGGGCGGGCGCCCCAGGAAACCGCGGGTGGACCGGGCGTTTTGCCGGAGTCTTTGGCGGCGCCGTGAGCGAAGTTACGAACGCGTGCCGGCGCCATCACGGGGCAGGCTAGGTCTTGACCTCGATTTTGGCCGCGCTCTTGCTGGGTTTCTCCATGATGCCGACGGCAACGCCGACACCAACAAACC
>CAZENI010000246.1:0-4911 GCA_964513055.1 uncultured Opitutus sp. | reverse complement strand
CAAACCAAGCTACCAACACTATGAAATTATCCTCCATGACGAAACGGGCGCTGGGCGGGCTCGTCGCGCTCAGTCTGGCTCTGGCCGGCAGCGTGTTTGGACAGGGAATCACGACTTCGGCGATCAGCGGGTTCGTTAACAACCAACAGGGCGCGCCGGTCGGCGGCGCGACCGTCACCGCGGTGCATGAGCCGTCCGGCACGCGGGCCACGACGACGACCCGCGCCAACGGGCAGTATAACCTGACCAACTTGCGCGTCGGCGGCCCCTACACGGTCACCGTCTCCGGTCCGGGCGCTGGTGCCGAGCCGCGGCGCGACATCTTCCTCGACGTCGGCCAGACGACCGAGGTCAACCTCGCCCCCGGCACCTCCAACGTCGTGCAGATGCAGGCCTTCAATGTGCAGGGCGAGCGTGACACCACCTTCGATGCGGCGCGCATGAGCGCCGGCACGGGCTTCAACGAGGACGAGATCCAGGCAATCGCAACGATCCGCCGCGACGTGCAGGACATCGCCCGCCTCGACTCGCGCATCACGCTGACCTCGCTCGATCAGGGCGGCCAGTTGAGCGCGCAGGGTCAGAACTTCCGCTTCAACTCCTTCCTGATCGACGGCGTCGAGGCCAACGATCCCTTCGGCCTCAACAGCAACGGCGTCGCCGCGCTCCGCAGCCCGGTCCCGCTCGAGGCCGTCGAGAGTCTCGACATCCAGCTCAACCCCTTCGACGTGCGCCGCTCGAATTTCACGGGCGTCCTGATCAACGCCGTCACCAAGAGCGGCACGAACGAGTTCGCCGGTTCGGTCTTCTACGAGTTCACCAATGACAGCATGCGCGCCAAGAATCCGCGCACGGGCGTCAAGGAGTCCTTCGACGAGCGCACCTACGGCCTCACCTTCAGCGGCCCGATCCTCAAGGACCGGCTCTTCTTCTCCTTCGGCTTCGAGGATTTCGAGCGCGAGTCCGCCTCGCCGGCGCGCGGTTTCGAGTTCAACGCCGCCTCCCTCGCCCTCGTCAACCAGGTGATCGCTCGCGCCAAGGCGCTGGGCTACGAGCCGGGCAGCCTCGATGCCGTCGGCGGCAATCTCGCCGTCCAGAAGACCTACCTCGGCAAGCTCGACTGGAACATCTCGGACTCGCACCGCGTGTCCGTCAGCTACCGCGAGAACGAGGGCAGCACGCCGGTCTTCTCCGGCGTGACCAGCACCACCGGCACCTCGCTGAGCAACATGTGGTATGACCAGCCGCGCAACAACGAGACCTACACCGCGCAGATGTTCAGCCAGTGGACGCCGGACCTCCGCACGGAGATCTCCTACAGCAACTCGAAATACGCCGCCTCCCCGCAGAACCGCGGCACGCCGTTCCCGGCGATCGGCATCGGCGGCCTCACCGGCATCCGCACCGACACGGGCGCGACGGTCACGGGCTTCCTGAACTTCGGCACCGAGTTCTCCCGCCAGTTGAACCAGCTCAACACCAAGGAGCAGCTCTTCAAGATCAGCGGCGACTACTCGATCGGCGACCACACCCTCACCGCGGGCTTCGAGCTCACGATGGTCGATTACGACAATCGCTTCCTGCAGGCCTACTACGGCAGCTACACCTTCAACAACAGCGCGGCCTTCGGCACCACGCCCGCCCGCACCGGCGTCGAGAACTTCCTCGCCGGCCTGCCCACCGCCTACACCAACGCCCAGCCCTTCGCCGGTAACACCATCGACCAGGTGTTCGCGAAGTGGACCTACAAGGGCTACGCCGGCTACGTGCAGGACACGTGGAAACCCGACCAGCGCCTGACGGTCACCGGCGGCCTCCGCTTCGACCTGCCCACGACCTCGAAGGGGCCGACGTTGAACCAGGCGTTCACGAATGCCTTCGGCGTCCGCAACGATTCCACGAACGACGGCAACTACACGATCTCGCCGCGCGTCGGCTTCAACTACCGCGTGCCGGCGAGCCGCCGCACCGAGGTCCGCGGCGGCCTGGGTCTCTTCAACGGCCGCACCCCGACCGTCTGGCTCGGCAACGCCTACCAGAACGCCGGCACCGCCTACACGATCACGACCAACGTCAACGGCAACAACCAGCCCGCGCTGCAGTTCCAGCCCGACGTGACGCGCCAGCCGATTCCCGCCGGCACGCCCCCGACGCCGACGATCAACCTCACCGATCCCGACTTCCAGAACCCGACGCTCTGGAAGGGCAACCTCGCCCTCGATCACCAGCTGCCCATCGGCGGCCTGGTCGCCTCCGTCGAGGTGACTGCGACCAAGACGCACAAGGCGCCCTTCGTGGAGTTCCTCAACTACCAGCCGGCCACCACCGGCGCGACGACGCTCCCCGACGGCCGTATCCGTTATGCCGGCACGGTCACGCCGGGCTTCAACACCAACGCGAACCCGAACAACGTCACGACCTTCCCGCAGACGAGCACGGCCGGCCGCCGCCGGATCGCGGCGTTCGCCGACGTCTACCGCATCACCAATTCGGACAAGGGCGAGTCGAAGGACTTCACGCTCTCGCTCTACCGGCCGTTCCGCAACAAGTGGTCCGCCGGCGTCGCGTGGACGCGCAGTCGCGCCACCGAGGTGAGCCCGATGACCTCCTCCACCGCCGGCTCGCTCTACACGACTCGCGCCATCTTCAACCCGAACGAGGACGTCGCCTCCACCTCCAACACCGAGACGGGAGACAAGATCGTCGCGCGCTACACGCGCCAGATGGAGTTCGTGAAGAAGTTCCCGACGACGATCTCGCTGACCTACGAGGGCCGCACCGGCCGCACCTACAGCTGGGTGTTCGAGGGCGACGCCAACGGCGACGGCTTCACCGGCAACGACCTGTTCTACATGCCCAGCGGCCCGACTGATCCAAAGGTGCGCTGGATCAACACGGCCGAGCGGGACGCGTTCTTCGCGTTCGCGAACGAGAACGGCCTGTCGCAATACGCCGGCAAGGTGCTTCCTCGCAACAGCGAGCGCTCGCCGTGGACGCAGACGGTCGACTTCACGATCCGTCAGGAGATTCCGTTTGGCTGGAAGAAGTCGCGCGCGGAAATCTATTTCCAGATGATCAACCTCGGCAACCTGCTGAATGACGAGTGGGGCCTGATCAACGAAGTGCCGTTCACCTACCGCCGCACGATCGCCGGCGCGATTTTCGATCCCGTCACGAACCAATACGGCTACGTGTTCAACGGCCAGACCCTGGACGGCGTGCCGACGGTCGCCGACGAGACCTCGCAGTCCCGCTGGCAGGCCAAGCTGGGCGTCACGATCAAGTTCTAATCTCCGTTCCGGCTGACGGAGTCGGTTTTCCCGGGGCGGCTGCGGCAACGCAGCCGCCTCTTTCGTGTCCGGGGGCGGACGCGCCGCCGCGTGAGACGGCGCGCCGGAGCGCGGAGAATTCGTTTCACCCGCGGACGAAAAGCCCGTTCGCTCTGCGACCGTGACGGCCTCCACCCGCCAGCATCCACCCCCGGCCACCGCCCCCGCGCGGCCCGTGCGCGGGTGGCTCGCCGGCGCGCTGATCGTCCTCCTCGGGGTCATCGCGTATCACAACAGCTTCACGGCGCCGTTCGTCTTCGACGATCTCCCGGCGATCGTCGAGAACGCGAGCCTGCGCCGGCTGGGCGCGCCGGGCGAGGTGCTGTTTCCCGCGGCGGCGGGCGGCCTCACCACCAGCGGCCGGCCGGTGCTGAACCTCAGCTTCGCGCTCAACTATGCAATCAGTGGATACGCGCCGTGGAGCTACCACGCCGCCAATCTCGCGATTCACCTGGCGGCGGGGCTCCTCGTGCTCGGCATCGTCCGGCGCACGCTGGTCGCGCCGCCGCTGGCCCCGCGGTTCGGCCGCGACGCGCTACCGCTGGCGACGGCGGTCGCGGCGATCTGGACGCTGCATCCACTCCAGACCGAGTCGGTCACCTATGTGGTCCAGCGCGCGGAGTCGCTCGCCGGCTTCTTCTTTCTGCTGACGCTCTACGGCTACCTTCGCGTCGTGGCGCCGGAGCCGGGCGTCGACGCGCGGCCGGGGCGGCGAGGCGCGGCCTGGAGCGTGCTGTGCGTCGGCGCCTGCCTGCTCGGCATGGGCACGAAGGAGACCGTGGTGGGTGCGCCGCTGATCGCGCTGCTCTACGATCGCACGTTTGTCAGCGGCAGCTTCGCCGCGGCGTGGGCGCGGCACCGCCGCCTGCTGCTTTCGCTCGCGGCGACGTGGCTCGTGCTCGCGCTGCTCGTGGCCCGGACGGCGGGCCGCGGCGGCACGGCGGGTTTCGACGCGGGCGTTTCAGTGTGGACGTATGCGCTGACGCAGTGCCGGGCCATCGTGCAGTATCTCTGGCTCAGCATGTGGCCGGCAGGTTTGTCCTTCGACTACGGCCTCGGCACGGCGCGCGGGCTCGCCGAGGTGCTGCCGCAGGCGCTGGTGGTGGTGGGGATCGTCGCGGCGACGGGGTGGGCGCTGTGGCGGCGTCCCGCGTGGGGGTTTGCGGGCGCGTTCCTGCTCGCCGCCCTGGCGCCGAGTTCGAGTTTCGTGCCGATCGCGACGCAGACGATGGCAGAGCACCGGATGTATCTGGCGCTGGCCGCGGTGGTCGCAGTGGCGGTGATCGGCGCGTTTGGCTGGGCGGGGCGGCGGGCGCTGGCCGGGGCGGCGGTGGCCGCGGTCGCCTGCACGGCGGCGACCGTCGCGCGCAATCACGATTACCGCAGTGAGGTCGTGCTCTGGGGTGACACGGCCGCGAAGCAACCCGGGAACGCGCGCGCCCACAACAACCTCGGCCAGGCGCTGTATCGCGCCGGCGACGTGGCCGGGTCCGTCGTCCGCTACCGGCGCGCGCTCGCGTTGCAGCCGAAATATCCGGAAACGCACTACAACCTCGGCGTGGCGCTGGCGCGGCTCGACGAT
>CAZENI010000245.1:0-11478 GCA_964513055.1 uncultured Opitutus sp. | reverse complement strand
GAGATCTACGGCGTGGCCGATGCCGCCGACACGCCGGGCCGCGTGGCCGCCGCGTTCTGCGCGCTGCGGCACGTCGATCCCGCGGACTTCGCCAGCTTCAGCTTCACGCTCGAGGGCCGCGACGCCGTCGAACACCTGCTGCAGGTCGCCTCCGGCCTCGACTCCCAGATCCTCGGCGAGACCGAGATTTTCGGCCAGGTGAAGCGCGCCTACGCGACCGCGCAGGCGCGCCACGCCGCCGGCCCGGTGCTGAACCGGCTTTTCCAAAAGGCCTTCCAGGCCACGAAGCACGTGCGCACGCACACCGGCGTCACCACCGGCCAGGTGAGCGTCGCCAACGTCGCGGTCGATGTCGCCACGAACGTCTTCGGCCAGCTCACCGGCACGCGGCTCCTGTTTCTCGGCGCCGGCGAGATGGCCGAGAAGAGCGCGCGGGCCTTCGTCAGCCGCGGCGCGCGGCACGTGACGATCGCGAGCCGCCGCCTCGAGCACGCCGAGCAACTCGCCGCGGCGCTCGGCGCCGGCGCGGACGCGGTGCCGTTCGACGAGCGCGAGGCCAGCCTCGCCACCGCCGATGTCGTGGTCTGCTCGACCTCCGCGCCGGACACCGTGATCTCGCTCGCCGCCGTGCAGGCGGCGCAGGCGCGCCGCGCCGCGCGGCCCCTGCTCTTCATCGACCTCGCGATGCCCCGCGACGTGGAGACGGCGGTCGCCACGCTCGACAACGTCTTCCTCTACAATCTCGACGACCTAGCGGCCGTCGCGGCGAAGAACAAGCTCGCCCGCCGCGCGCACGCCGAGACCGGCCGGCTCGCCCTGGCCCCGCGCACCGAGGCCCTCTGGGCGCAGCTCGAGCAGCAACTCGCGGCGCCCCACGGCGCGCCGGCCGACGCCACCGCGGCGCACTCGCCCCACGTGTCGTCCGCCGCGCTCGCCTGAGAGGGCAACGCGCCGTTGAGGTGGAACCCGATGTTCTCATCGGGCTCTGGCAGGTGCGCTCTCACACCAGCCCGATGGGGACATCGGGCTCCACCTTTCGGTTGGGACTTTCTCGAACGAGAGAGCGCCTCAAACGCACGGGCGTGGGCTGAGCGCGCGTCGAAGGGCAGCGTCCGCCGCCACCGCCCGCCGGGCGCCCGCCCTTACACCCGCCAGCTCTGGAGGATGCGGATGTAGTTCGCGCGCTCGAAGGCCGCCGGATCCGGGCAGCGCTTCAGGTTCATCGCGCCTCGCACCTGGCCGATGTCCTCGTAGCCGTGGTCGACGAGCCAGTTTTCCAGGCCGGCCAGGATCGCGGACAGGATGCGCGGGCCGTTGCGCAACAGCACCGACACCAGTTGCACCGCGTGCGCGCCCGCCAGCAGCGCCTTCACCACGTCGGACGAGGTGTGCGCGCCGCCGCTGCAGGCCAGCGAGCCGCGCAGGTGCGGCGAGAGGATCGCGAGCCAGCGGAGCCGCAGCAGCAGCTCGGTCGGATCGGAGAGGCGCAGCTGCGGCGTCACCTCCATGTCCTCGAGATTGAAGTCGGGCTGGTAGAAGCGATTGAAGAGCACGACGCCCGCCGCGCCCGCGCTCTCGATCGCCAGCGAGAACTGCGCCGGCGCGGTGTGGAAGGACGACAGCTTCACCGACACGGGGATTTTCACCGAGCCCGCCACGTCGCGCACGGTGTGCAGCATGTCGGCCTCCACGTCGTCGCCGGCTAGCTCCGGGTCCGTGGCGAGCTGATACAGGTTCAGCTCAATGGCATCGGCCCCCGCCTCCTCGAAACGCCGCGCGTAGTCGGTCCAGCCGCCGGGGCGGCAGCCGTTCAACGACGCGATGACCGGGATCGTGAGCGACTTCTTCAGGTGCTCGAGCTGCCGCAGGTAGTGATCCGGCGCGAGCTGGTATTCCGCAAAGGCGGGGAAGAACGAGGTGCTCTCGGCGTTGCTCTCCGCCGGGGTCTCGATGTGGTGCACGAGCGCGCGCTGCTCCGCGTCGATCTGCTCCTCGAAGAGCGAGCGCATCACGATGGCCGCGGCGCCCGCGTCCTCGAGCTGGCGCGCGGCGTGCGTGTTGTCGCAGAAGGGGGACGCGCCGACGACAATCGGATTCCGGAGCGTCAGCCCGAGATAGGAGGTGGAGAGGTTCATGACGTGGGAGTCGTGCTGCCGTTGGTGCGGTTCGCCGGGGTCGCTGCGGGCGCGGGGGCGGGAGCGGCGGCCGGGTCGGCCGCGGGCTTGGCGCCGGGCGGCGTCGCGAGATGCTGATACAGCGCGTAGTGCTGCCGCACCTGGATCTGGGCCTGGGCCGCGAGGGCCTCGGCGCGCTCCGGCGCGATGTGCTTCAGGATGCCGAAGCGCGTCTCGTTCGCCATGAACTTGGCGAGGTCCGTCTTCGGCGCGCCCGAATCCAGTTTCAGGCCCGTGCCGCCCTGCTCCGCGAGCCGCGGGTCGTAGCGGAAGAGCGGCCAGTAGCCGGTGTCGACCGCGAGCTTCTGCTGCTCCAGCCCGAGATGCAGCGGGAAGCCGTGCGCGATGCAGTGCGAGTAGGCGATGATCAGCGCCGGGCCGTTGTAGGCCTCGGCCTCGCGGAAGGCGGTGACGGTCTGGTTGTCGCGCGCGCCGAACGCCACCTTCGCGACGTAGACGTGGCCGTATTGCATGGCGATCAGCGCGAGGTCCTTCTTCGCGACGCCCTTGCCGCCCGAGGCGAACTTCGCCACCGCGCCCATCGGCGTCGATTTCGAGGACTGGCCGCCGGTGTTCGAGTAAACCTCGGTGTCGAGCACGAGCACCTTCACGTTCGCGCCGGAGGCGAGCACGTGGTCGAGGCCGCCGTAGCCGATGTCGTAGGCCCAGCCGTCGCCGCCAATGATCCAGACCGATTTCCGGACGAGATCGTCCGCGAGCGCGACGAGCTTCGTCGCGTCGAGGCTGGTGACGGACCGCAGCGCCTCGCGCACGGCGAGGACGCGCGTGCGCTGCGCCGCGATGCCGGCGTCGGTCGTCTGGTCGGCGTGGAGGATCTCCGCGACGAGGTCGGGGCCGACGCGGGCGGCGAGCCGCTGGAGCAGCTCGCGGGCGGTCTTCGCCCGCTGCTCGACGGCGAGGTGGAGGCCGAGGCCGAACTCGGCGTTGTCCTCAAACAGTGAATTCGCCCAAGCCGGACCGCGGCCCGCGCTGTCGCTGCAATACGGCGTGGTCGGCAGGTTGCCGCCGTAGATCGAGGAGCAGCCGGTGGCGTTGGCGATGAGCAGCCGGTCGCCGACGAGCTGCGTGAGCAGCTTGAGGTAGGGCGTCTCGCCGCAGCCGGCGCACGCGCCGGAGAACTCGAAGAGCGGCGGCATGAACTGCGTGCCCTTCACCGTGGAGGTGTCGATCTTCGTGCGATCCGGATCCGGCAGTTTCAGGAAGAAATCCCAGTTCGCGCGATCGGTCTCGAGGCGCGGCGCCTGCGTCACCATGTCGATCGCCTTGTGCCGCGGGTTGGTCTTGTCCTTCGCCGGGCACACCTGCACGCAGAGCGTGCAGCCGGTGCAGTCCTCGGGGGCGACCTGGAGCGTGTAGAGGAGGCCGGGGTGCTCCGCGGAGCGGAACTTGGCGGAGCCGAAGCCCGCGGGCGCGCCCTCGAGCTGCGCCGGCTCGGCCAGCTTGGCGCGGATGGCGGCGTGCGGGCAGACCAGCACGCACTTGTTGCACTGGATGCAGATCGACGCATCCCACTGCGGGATCTCGAGCGCGATGTTGCGCTTCTCGAAACGCGCCGTGCCCGTCGGCCAGCAGCCGTCGAGCGGGATCGCGCTGACCGGCATGAGATCGCCCTCGTTGGCGAGCAGCCGCGCGGTGACCTTCTGCACGAACTCGGAGGCGCCCGGATAACGGGGCGGCAGCGTCACGACGGCGTCCGTATCCTCGTCGGCGGGGACCGCGACCTCGCGCAGCCCGGCGAGCGCGGCGTCCACCGCCGCGTAGTTCGTCTTCACGATCTGCTCGCCCTTTCTCCCGTAGGTCTTGGCGATGGCCTTCTTGATCTGCGCGATGGCCTCGGCCTGCGGCAGCACGCCGGACAGGGCGAAGAAACACGTCTGCAGCACGGTGTTGGTGCGCCGGCCCATGCCGCTGGCCTGCGCCACCTGCGTGGCGTCGATCACGAAGAGCCGGAGCTTCTTCGCGATGATCGTGTGCTGCCAGTCGCGCGGGAGCTTCCGCCAGGTCTCGTCCGGCCCGTGGGGCGAGTTGAGCAGCACGGTCGCGCCCGGCGCCGCGTAGCCCAGCACGTCGGCGCGGCCGACGAAGCTGAACTGGCTGCACGCCACGAAGCTCGCATGCCGGATCAGATACGGCGCCCGGATCGGCCGCGGGCCGAAGCGCAGGTGCGAGATCGTCATCGAGCCCGATTTCTTCGAGTCGTAGACGAAGTAGCCCTGGGCGAAGTTGTCCGTCTGCTCGCCGATGATTTTGATCGAGTTCTTGTTGGCGCCGACCGTGCCGTCCGCGCCGAGCCCGACGAACACGCAGCGCCGCACGTCGGCGGCCTCGAGATCGAAATCGGCGTCGTAGGGCAGCGAGGTGCCCATCACATCATCAAGGATGCCGACGGTGAAGTGATTCCGCGGCTCCCATTGGGACAGGTGGTGGAACACGGCCCGCGCCATGCCGGGCGTGAATTCCTTCGAGCCGAGCCCGTAGCGGCCGCCGATGACGCGCGCCGAGCCGGCGAGCGGCGAGCGGCCCTCGGCAAGGGCGCCGAGGACGTTGAGGTAGAGCGGCTCGCCGAGCGAGCCGGGCTCCTTGGTGCGGTCGAGGACGCTGATCGCCTTCACCGTCGGCGGCAGCGCCGCGAGGAACGAGCTGACGTGGAACGGCAGGAACAGCCGCACCGCCACCACGCCGACCTTCTCGCCGCGCGCGGCCAGCCAGGTCGCGGTCTCGGCCAGGGTCTCGATCCCGCTGCCCATCGCCACCACCACGCGCTCCGCCTCGGGATGGCCGTAGTAGTCAAAGAGCCGATACTTGCGGCCGGTGACGGCGGCGAAGCGGTCCATCGTATCCTGCACGATGCCCGGCAGGTCGCGGTAGAACGGGTTCACCGCCTCGCGGCCCTGGAAATAGACATCGGGGTTTTGCGCGGTGCCGCGCAGCGTCGGGTGGTCGGGCGTCATCGCCCGGGCGCGGAACGCCGCGATGTCGGCCTCGTCGATCACGGCGTGCAGGTCGGCGTCGGAGAGCACCGAGATCTTCTGGACCTCGTGCGAGGTGCGGAAGCCGTCGAAGAAGTGGATGAACGGGATGCGGGACTTGTAGCTCGCGACGTGGGCGACGAGCGCGAGGTCGTGGGCCTCCTGCGCGGAGTTGCTGCAGAGCAGCGCGCAGCCGGTGGCGCGGCAGGCCATGACGTCCTGATGGTCGCCGAAGATCGAGAGCCCCTGGGCGGCGAGCGCGCGGGCGCTGACGTGCAGCGTGAACGGCAGCAGCTCGCCCGCGATCTTGTAGAGATTCGGGGTCATCAGCAGCAGGCCCTGCGAGGCGGTGAACGTCGTGGTGAGCGCGCCGCCGAGCAGCCCGCCGTGCACGGCGCCGGCGACGCCGCCCTCCGACTGCATCTCGACCACGCGGGGCACCTCGCCCCAGAGGTTCGGCTTGACCTGCGCCGCCCACTCGTCGCACACCTCGGCCATCGTCGAGGAGGGGGTGATCGGGTAGATCGCGATCAGCTCGTTGAGCCGGTAGGCGACGGAGGCGACCGCCTCGTTGGCGTCACACGTGAGAAAAGCGGGCTTGGTGGTGTTGGGCATGGGCGTTGGAGCGCGGCCCGGTTGCTCCCGGGCGCGCCGCCCATGTTGCCACGAAGCCAATCGCCGCACTACGCAGCCGTTGCCATTCGCGGCGTATGGATTGGCAAACTGCGCATGAATTGCCCGGCCCGCGGCGCGCGGTCAGGGGCGCGGATCCATCGGACAATTGCAGGCCGGGACCAGCTCGAACAGCCGCAGCAGCTCCTCGCGGTTCAGCCGCGCCAGCGTCGTCCGCCGGCTGTCATGGCTCAATCCCCTCAGGCGCTGGAAGGGACACGAGGCCAGATACTCACCCCGGGGGCAGGCATAGGTGAGGGCCAGGATCTTCTCCCTCAGCTCGGCCTCCGGATCGGCGTTGTTCATGGCGGGGCGGACCGCGGTCGGTCCGTAAACCTCAGCGTCCAGCCTGGGCCGAAAACGCCGGCGGTGCTCGGCCTTTCTTGGCCTTTGCGGCGCACTTCTTGGGCTGTATCGCCTGGACTGTGACACGTCACCGGCGGAAGGCGCCGCGCATGCCGCCGGTCACGATCGCGAGCGTGAGCAGCGAGTTGATCGGCATCAGGGCGGCGGCCACGAGGGGGTTCATGCGGCCGGCGACGGCGAGGCCGACCGCGAGCAGGTTGTAGGCGACGGAGAAGACCAGAATGGCGGCCTGCGTGCGGCGGCGGATGCGGTTGACCGCAAACAGCGCGCGGAGCCCGCCGATGCCGCGGCCGAGATAGTAGAAATCCGCCCGCGACTCGAGCACGCCGCGGTGGATCACCGGCGTGCCGCGGCAGAGCGCGCGGTCGAAGGCGAGGCTGTCGTTGGCGCCGTCGCCCAGCATCATCACGTCGGCCGCGCCGCGGGCGTCGAGCCACGCGGCCTTGCCCTGCGGCGTGAGCCCGCCGAGGGCGTGGCCCGGCGGCAGGCCCAGCTCGGCCGCGAGCGTCGCGACCTTCTCCGGGCGATCGCCGCTGAGGATGAAGATCCCGAAGCCGCGCGCAGCCAGGGCCGCGAGCTCCGCCGCGGCGCCCGGCCGCGCCGTGTCCGCAAACGCAAAACGCGCCAGCACCACGCCGTCCCGCGCGAACACCGCGTCATTTTCCCCGGATACAGTGTAACGTATTACGTTACACTCTGCCGGGGCGCGCCAGCCGGGGCGGCCGAGGGACCAGGGGCCCCATTCCACGCCGGAGCCGACCGCCTCCTGCACCGCGCCATGGTCCGTCGGCCCCGCGGTGCGAGCCGCGGACTCCGGCTCCGCGCCGGGCGGGACGGCGGGCGCGGGCTGCGGGCCGGCGGTGAGCAGATGCTCGAGCAGGCACTGGCTGAGCGGGTGCGGGTTGTCGCGCACGAGCACGAGCAGCGCGGCGCGGGCGCCAGCGTCGAGCGCGAGCAGCGCCGCGGGGTTGCGCAGCACGGGCGTCTCCAGCGTGAGCGTGCCGGTCTTGTCGAAGGCGAGCGTGCGCACGCGGGCGAGCTTCGACCACAGATCGCCCTCGCGCACGAAGACGCCGCGGCGCCGCAGCGCGACGGTGGCGATTTCGTCGGCGAGGGGGAACGCGAGCGCGATGGCGCACGGGCACGAGACGACGAGCACCGCCGTCACCACCGCGCCCGTGCGCAGCAGATCGCCGGTGGCGAGCCACCACGCGACGCCGGCGCCCGCCGCCACGAGCAGGATGCCGTAGAGATAGCCGCGCACGATGCGCTCGAGCAGCACGTGGCGCTCGCCGACGCGCTCCGCCGGGCGGAGGAGTTGCGCGAGCAGCGACTCGTCCCAGGCCTGCAGCGTCGCGAGCCGGAGGTCGGTGCGCCCGATGTTGACGGCGCCGGCCGGCACGCGCTGGCCGGCGCGGAACACCCGCGGCTCGGCCTCGCCGTTGATCGACGCGAGCGAAAAGGTCGCCTCCGCCTCCCCGAGCCGCGACTCGACCGGAAGCGTCTGGCCGACGGCGAGCAGCAGGTCCTGCCCCGCGCGGACCTGCTCGGGCGGAATCTCCCCGCCCGCCGCGAGGCGCACGCGCCGCGGCTTCGGCTGCTGGCTGAGGAGCCGGCGGCGGTTGCGTTCCACCGCCGCGACCTGCGCCCACCGGCCGACGAGCATCAGCAGGATGAACGTCGCGACGAAATCGAAGTAGACGAACCGCTCCTCACCCGCGAGCCAGCCGTAGAGCGAGCCGGCATACGCGCCGACGATTCCGAGCGCGATCGGCAGATCGAGGTGCATCGCGCGCTCGCGCAACGCGCGCACCGCGCGGCTGAGGAAATAGGTGCCGCCGACGAGCAGGCTGAGCGTGCCGAACGCGAGCGAGAGGATCCCGAAGAGCCCCGCCCACTCGTAGCTGCTCTCCATCCCGAAATACACCGGCAGCGAGAAGAGCATGACGTTCATCGCGAACGCCGCGCACAGGCCGATGCGCCGCACGAGGCTGCGGCTCTCGGGCTCCGTCACGAGCTCGCCCGCGGGGCCGGCGAGGTAGCCGAACGCCTGGAGCTTCCGGGCGAAGTCCGCTGCGCTGAACTCACCCCGCACCCAGCGCAGGCGCATCGTGCCGTATTGGGCGTTGACGTTGATGTCGCGCGCGCCCGGCTGCTGCTGAAACACCCGCTCGATCAGCCACACGCACCCGGCGCAGGAGATGCCCTGCACGTCGAGCGTCAGCTCGGGGACCGCCGTTGCGGACGGCTTGGTGGAGGCCGCGGCGGTCGTCCCGGCCGCCAGGCTTCCCTCCGCCACGCGCTGCGCGGCCTCGAGCCAGGTGTAGTCGCGCGCCTGGAACACGGCGGCGTCGGCCGGCACCGTGATGTCGTCCTTGATTTTGTAATACCCCGCCAGGCCGTGCTCGTGCACGAGGCGAAAGACATAGCTGCAGCCGGCGCAGCAGAAGCCGCTCGCCCGCATGCGGTCGTCGATCAGCGCCGCGCCGCAGTGGCGGCAGACGGGCTTGCTCCGGGAGCGGGCCGCCTCCGGCGCGGCTTCCGGCAGCGCGGGCGTGTCCGCGGGCGGGGTCAGGACGGCACTCATGTCAGAAGCAGACGAAGTTCAACGGATCGGGGCCGGGGAAGCCGAGGGTCGCGCGGAGCCGCCAGCCGATCACCACGGCGGTCGAGAGCGCGAGCGTCACCCGCAGCCGCCCGAGCCAGAGCGGCGACAGTTTCTGGCGGACCCAGTGGAACTGCGTCTGCGCCAGCCACAGCAGCGGCACGGTGCCGAGCCCGAACGCCAGCATGAACTCGACGCCCCGCAGCGCCGAGCCCGAGAGCAGCGCGAGCGCGACGAGGAAATACAGCGGGCCGCAGGGCAGCAGCGGCGTCGCCAGCCCGAGGGCCGCGGCCGCCTGCACGCGCGAGCGGCCGCGCAGCCAGGCCTGCAGCCGCCACGTGACGCGGCCGAGCACGGCGAGCTTCGGGAGGTGGCGGTCCCAGCGCAGCGCGAGCGCGACGAAGAAGAGCACCAGCACCCACGGCAGCCAGCGCAGCGCCGATTGCGTGAGCCACAGCAGCGGCGCGCGCCCGACGCCGCCGGCGAGCGCGCCGAGCACGGCGTAACCGAAAAGTCGTGACACGTGGTAGACCGTGCTGACCGCCTGGGCATCGGCCCCCGTCTCGCCCGGGGCGCGGCGCACCGGCAGCAGCGAGCACGCGAGCGGGCCGCACATGCCGGCGCAGTGCAGGCTCGTGACGAGTCCGGCGACGAAGGCGGCGGCGGGGGAGTTGACGGCGGCGAGTTCCATCGGCTCAGCGCCCGCGGGCGAGCGGGACCTCCTGCACCTGGTGTTTCGAGGCGATCACGAACCAAGTTGTCCACGCGGCGCCCTGCACGAGGAAGGCGACGACGACCCAGAGCCAGAGGCGGGACTTGCCCGCGGCCGCGGGAGACGCCGGGGAAGGGCCGCCGTCGCGGGGGTCAGCGGCGGCCATGTTTCTCCTCCTCCTCTTCCCGGAGCAGCCGCGCCTCGGGGCCGAGGAAGTCGACCTTGCGCTCGAGGTGGAATTTGCCGGCGGCATCCTCGACGCGGACCTCGAAATGGAAGGGCCCGGTGTAGCTGCGGCGCGGCTGCTGGAGCACGAGCGGCTGCACGAGCTCGCCGAGCGGGCCGATCTCGAAGGCCTCGGCGGAGCCGATGCGGCGGAGGTCGGCGGGCGCGTCCTTGAGGCGCACGATGAACTTCACCGGCGTGTTCCGCTTGTTCACGATCCGGACGAGGAACTGGTTCCGCACCGTATCCGCCTCCACGATATAGGGCGCGCCGGTCATGCGCGTGACGCCGAAGTTCGCGGGCCGCACAGTCGAGAGCGCCCAGGTGGCGACGCCGGCGCCGACGAGCAGGAGCACGAAGTAGAGGATGGTGCGCGCGCGGAGCCAGCGCGTGGGCTGGCCGGCGAGCGCGTGCTGCGAGGCATAGCGGATGAGGCCGCGGGGCCGCTTCAGGCGGTCCATCACATCGTCGCACGCGTCGATGCAGGCGGTGCAGGCGAGGCACTCCAGTTGCAGGCCCTGCCGGATGTCGATGCCGGTGGGGCAGACATGGACGCAGCGCAGGCAGTCGACGCAGTCGCCGGTGGCGGCCGGCGCCTCGCCCGTGGCGGCGCGCTTCGCCCCGCGCGGCTCGCCGCGGCGCGCGTCGTAGCCGATGGTGACGGTGTCGTCGTCCGTCAGGGCGGACTGGATGCGGCCGTAGGGGCAGAGGACGATGCAGACCTGCTCGCGAAACCAGCAGAAGATGAAGTAGGTCAGGGCCGTGTAGGCCATCATGAACACGAACGTGCTGCCGTGCTCGGACGGCGCGGCGCGGACCATCGACCAGACCTCCGGCACCGAGACGAAATAGGCGAGGAACAGGTGCGTGAGGACGGCCGCAACGAGGAGGTAGGCGGCGTGCTTCAGGCCGCGCTTAAGGATCTTCTCCGGGGTCCAGGGCGCGGCGTCGAGCGCGCGGCGGGCGACGGCGTTGCCCTCGATCCAGACCTCGATCGGGCGGAAAAGGTGCTCGAGGAAGACGGTCTGCGGGCAGGCCCAGCCGCACCAGACGCGGCCGAGGAGCGCGGTGACGAAGAAGAGGGAGAAGCCGACGCCGGTGATGACGAAGAACAGGAGCCACAGGTCCTGCGCGGCGAGGGTGAGGCCGAAGAGATGGAAGCGGCGCTCGGCGACGTCGAGGAAGACCGCCGGGTAGCCGTTGATCTTGATCCAGGGCAGCGAGAGGTAGACCCCGATCAGCAGCCAGGCGACGATCCGGCGGGCGCGGGTGAAGCGGCCGTGCGTCTCGGTCGGATACATGAACGGCCGGGAGCCATCCGGGCGGATGGTGGTGACGGACTCCCGGCTGGGACGGGCGGTGGGCAGGGCGGACATGGGCGGGGCCGGGTGCGCGCCGGGGTGAACGCGCGGCCCGTCATTTGGCGGGCGGGGCGGCGGCGGGCGCGGCGGCGGCATCGATGACGATGGGCTCGCCCTCCTTGTGCTTGCTCAGGAGGAAGGCGGTGACCTCGCCGATCTTCCGGGCGCCGAGCACGGGGCCCCAGGTCGGCATGCCCTTGACCAGGACGCCCTTGGTGATGAGATCGTGCACCTCGACGGGCCGGCCGCCGTGGATCCACAGCGTATCCGTGAGATCGGGACCGATGGCGACGGGGCTCTCCGCCTTGCCGCGGAGGCTGGGCAGGTGGCACGCGGCGCAGTTGGCGTCGTAGACGGCCTTGCCGGCGGCGAC
>CAZENI010000244.1:0-11551 GCA_964513055.1 uncultured Opitutus sp. | reverse complement strand
GATGCCGTCGTTGAGCACGCGCGCGTCGACCATCTTGAACGACGCCCCGTCGCGCTCGGCGCGGAACGCCTTCAATTTTCCCGACGGAAACTCGTTCAACAGGAACATCCCGCGCTGCGCGTCGCTCAGCGCCGTGCCCGGCTCGAACTTGAAACCCGCCGGTCCATCCGAATAGCTCGCGAGCGTTGGAAGAAAATACGCGGCCTGTCCCGGGAAACGCGGCTTCCACAGCCCCTCGCGCATCCACGGGCTGTCCGTCTTCATGTATTGAAAGTTATTCCGCCAGCCCGTGTCGCTCGCCTCGGGAATGTAGACGAAACGCTCGCGCTCGCCCGGCTGGTCCGCGTCGTTGTCCACGCAGAAGAGGTCGCCGAAATCGTCGAACGCCGGCTCCTGCGGGTTGCGCAGCCCGTGCGCGAACACCTCGAAGCCCGAGCCATCCGGCTCCACCCGCATCACCGCGCCTTCGTTCGGGTGAAAGAATTTCCGCCCCTCCTTCGAGGTCACGTTCACGCCTTTGTCGCCGATGCTCCAGTAGATCCGGCCATCGGGACCGACGGTCAGCCCGTGCATGTCGTGACCCGCATACGCGATGTGGATCCCGAACCCGTGCGCGACAATCTCCCGCTCGTCCGCCACGCCATCGTCGTCGTTGTCGCGCAGCCGCCAGAGATCGGGCGCGATCGTCGCGTAGACCCAGCCGTCGTGATACATCACGCCCGCGGCGATGCCGGTGACCGGCGTGTTGAAGCCCTCGGCGAAGACCGTGATCTTGTCCGCCGTGCCGTCCCCGTCGGTGTCGCGCAGTTGATAGATTCGCTCGGTGTGATGCGTGAGATCCTTCCAGTCGATCGAGCCGTCGCCGTTGTGATCCTTCAGTCCGCCGCGGGCCGCACGCATCTTCCCCGGCGCCAGCTCGCGCTGATAGAACGCCGCCTTGTCCTCGACGCTCTGGAACCCGACGTCGTCCGGCACCCACATCGTGTGCTCGCGGATGTCGAGATCGCCGACCTTGCGGCGCGTCGTCGCCGCCACGTAAACCCGGCCCTGCGGGTCGACGGAGCACGCCACCGGGTCAGGGACGTTGAGCGCGCCGGACCATTTGTGGAGGATCAGCTCCTTCGTCGCCGGCGTGAGATCGCGCTGCGCCGGCGGGACGCGTTTGGCCGGTTGCGGCGGCGGCTGCGGTTGGGCGATGAGGACCGCACTCGAGCACACCAGGACGGCGGTCGAACCGCGCAGGAACGGGAAAAACGTGGCGAACATGGGGAGCCAGACGTTTTGGCCGCGGAATGGTGTGTTGTCGCGGCCAAATTCAGGCAACCCACGCCTGCGTCCCCCGGCGAATCACTCCGGCCACTTGCCGCCGACGATCTCGCGCAGCACGAGCCTGGCGGGATCGACGACCACGTGGCGGATCGTCTGCCGCTTCCAGGTGTAGGTGATGTGCACGAGCCCGTCGCTCGTCTGGATGACAGCGGGATACGAGAACTCGCCCGGCTGGTCTTCCAGCACGAGTGCCGCCTGCCACTGTTTGCCGTCGCGCGACACGGCGACGTTGAGCGGAGAGCGCGGGCCGTTTCGTCCGTCCGGCCGAATCACCGTGTGATTGTAGACCAGCACGTGTCGCCCATCGCGCAGCGTGACGGCATCCGTGCCCGAGTTTGGATTCGGCAACGCCATCAAACCGATCTTGCCCCAGGTGCGCCCTTCGTCCTCCGACCAAATCTCGAACATCTTTCCCTGCGCCGTGCGCCCGAGCGCCTGCAGCCGTTTGCCGGGATGAAACAGAATGCTCGCCTGGATCGCGTCGATTTCGCCGCCATCGTTCACCGGCCCGATGAACTGCCACGTCTTTCCTCCGTCCGTGCTGCGCTCGAAATGCGTGCGCCACATCTTGCCCGGCTCGATCCCCGTATGTTCCGTGCTGGTTGGACTGAGAATCGAACCGTCGGAAAGCAGCACCGGCTTGTTCTTCACCGGACCGAACAGTCCGTTGTAGAGCCGCTCGGACCTCGACCACGTCACGCCATCGTCAGTAGACGATTTCACGTAAGCCCACCACTTGTCGGTCTTGTAGAACAGCAGCAACCGCCCGCCCGGCACCTGGAACAGCACGGGATTCAGGCAGTTCGTCGGCTCGCGTTCGGTCTCGAGTGCGCTCGCCACTTCGACGACGGGGGTCCAGCGGCCGCCGACGTGGCGCGAGAGCCAGATGCCGACATCGGGTGCGCCCTCTTTCGTGCCCCCGAACCAGGCAGCCACGAGGCCCGACTTCGTCTCGACGATCGTCGAGGCGTGGCACTGCGGAAACGGCGCCTGCGTATAAATCGGCGTGCTCAAAACGATGCCCGGCTGCTTGGCGAGCGCGTCGGTCGAAGCAGACACCACGTTCGGTGTCGCCGCCGACAAGCCCAGACCTGCCGCGACCGACACGGCGGCCACGAAATACCAACGAACGAGAGAAACGCGGGACAAAGTTACGAGAGCATTCATGAGTTTTGGTGGGAAGGGAAACGCGGCTCCGCGCATGACCAGCGTCGCGTGATGCCCCAACGCGAGGTCGAAGCGAGATTCAGGAACCGTTTCATGCGCGAACTCGAAATCATGGCTGTGAGCGCGCGACGCTCGGCGGAAACGCATCCGTGCGGAACGGCGCGGCGGGCAGTCCGGCGCCGTTGTAGAGATTGCCGGTCGGGTTGTCGGACCACGCATAGCGCACCGCCACCGGCTTCTCGACTGCCGGCGAAGACACCACGACGGTCTCACCGTCGATCACCGCGCCTGCCCAGTGCCAGCGCCGATCCGCCCCGCAGATCGCAAATCCCTCGAGTTCGCCGAAGGGCCGCCGGGCCACCAGCGGTCGCGTGCGCTCCGGCAGCAACGAGTCCGGCGTATGCGTGGCCGGTAGCGGCCGCGCCAGCAGGCCGCCGGCCGTCTCGCTGAACCCGAGGCGCAGCGCCCGTCCGTCGCGCGTCGCGCCGCGATAGACCGGCCCGCTCGAAACGACCGCCTGCCCATAGTCCCGCGCGAGCGCCAGGCGCGCGAGCCGCTCCCCGACCTCGCGTTTGTTGCGCGGATGCAGTTCACGCTCGGCTCCGAGATCGATCGTCACCGCCAGCGCTGTGTTCGGCACCGTGAGACAGTTTGACTGCTGTTCGCGAAACGCCGCCCACCCGCTGTCGCGCGGCTTCGCATCCTTCGCGTTGTAGTTCGGCAACTGGACAAAGTAGACTGGGAAGTCTCCCCGGCCCCAGCGCGCACGCCAGTCGCCGATCATCAGCGCGAATCTCGCCGCATAGTGCTCGGTGCTCGCCACATTCGATTCGCCTTGATACCAGATCGCTCCCCGTAACCCATACGACGCCAGCGGCGCGATCATGCCGTTGAACGACCGCGACGGCGCCGACCGCCCGCGCGCCGGCGCCACGGGAAACGCCTCCGGCTTCGCCGGCGGCTCGAACGCATATTCCACACGCACGTCCCACGCGCCCTCCAGGCGCACCGTGTTCGCCACCAGCGGCGGATCGTTCGGCACGGTGAGCGTCGGCCCGCCCGTCGGGTAAAAGAGCCGGATCGTCAGCGTCGCATCACGCCCCCTCTCCAGCAGCTCCGGCGGCACCTGGTAACGTCGCAGACTATGCGCACCTGGCGCGGTGATCTCCGTGCCGCCGATCTTGCGGCCGTTCCAATACACCGTGTCCGCCCCTTGCATCACGCCAAGGGAAAGTTGAAACCCCCGCTCAAGCCCCGCCGCCTCGCGCTCCGGCACCCGCACTCTCTTGCGCAACCAGATCGCACCGCCGTCCGGCAATCCGGTCCGGTCCAACGCCTCGAAAATCTCCGTGCGCCGCCAGCCCTCTTCGTCACCCGTGTTTTCCCCCGCCAACTTGCCCGCATCGTTGGTCGGTCGATCCCGTCGCCGGTGTTTTTCCAACCAAGCCTCGACGGCCGCGACGTGCTGTTTCAGACGTTCCGGATACTCGCGCTCGGCGCGCGCCGACGCCGCCTCGCCCGCCAGCCACGCGGCGTCGCGGCCGATCGCTTCCGCACTCAACCACGACTCGATCGGCGTGCCGCCCGCCGATGCGTTGATCACCCCCACCGACCGCCCGGTAGCCTCGGCGACACGGCGGCCGAAATAATACGCCACGCCGGAGAACTTTCCCACCGTGTCCGGCGCCGCGATCATCCAGCGTCCCTCGCACGCTTCCAACGGCTTGGCGGGTCCGCTGCGTTGCACAAGAAACTGCCGCAGGCGCGGATTCGGCGGCCGTGTCATCGCCTCCTCCGCGCCGACTGAGGCCGCGAGCGACCACTCCATGTTCGATTGGCCCGCGCAGAGCCACACTTCGCCCACGATCACATCGGCCACCGTCACGCGGTTCTTCCCGGTCACGTGCAGTTCGCCCGGCGTCTCCGGCGCCCGGCTGAGATCGAGGGTCACGCGCCACCTCCCCCCCGTGTCGGCGCGGGTCGAGGCGCGAGCGGCGGCAAATTCCACCGTCACATCTTCACCCGGCAGGGCGCGACCCCAAATCGGCACGTCGGCAGCGCGCTGCAGCACCACGTGCTCGGAGAAAATCGCCGGCAACGACACGTCGGCGCGCGCGACGACGGCCGCAAGCATGACCGCGCCCAATCGTCGGAATGCCGTTCGCATCGGTGCGTCGCTTGAATCGACCCGGGTTCGCGTCCGCTCAGAAACGCCCGTTCACACCCACCGTGACGCGCGACCCATAGACCTCCGACACGGTCACGCGACTGGGATTGACGGTGTAATTACGGGCCCAGTGATTGGCGACGTTTTCCCAGTTGAACGACGCGTTCAACCGGGCGCCGATTCTGAACTGCACATTTAACCCTAGCGTGTCGTTGTCCGTCTGCCACGTCGAGAGGATGGGATTCGCGTTGTAGCTGAGGAGGTAGGGGCCGGTGTAGTTGTAGGACACGCGAACCTGCAGGCGCCAAAGACTGTAGCTCAGGCCGCAATTATACATCTCCGGGACAAAGCTCGGCAAATCGCTGATCCCATTGTCGTAGGTGCCCGTCGCCTTCACGCGCGTGTAGTTCGCGAAGAGCGAGAGCGTGTTGAACGGCTTCGGCAGCATGCGCAACTGCTGGTCGTAACTCAGCTCGTAGCCCTCGAGGCGCGCGGTCGAGAGGTTGCGCTTCGTGACGAGGTTGTAGCCGGCGAACTGGCCGTCGAAGCCGTTGTCGCGTCCGTCGTCGATCGGGGTCGTGTAGCTTGCGATGAAGCCGTCGATGTTCTTGCGAAACACTCCCGCGGTCAGCACACCGACGGGGTTGAAGTAATACTCCATCATCACGTCGTAGTTGCGCGAAGTCTGCGGGCCGAGGTCGGTGTTGTTCTGGCTCACGGTGCCGAGCCCGGTCGTCGCGTTGGTGGTGATCGTGGTCGTCGGCGTGATGTCGGTGATCGATGGGCGCGCCATCGTCGTCGAATAGGAGCTCCGGAGGACCCAGTTGCGCCGCAGTTCGTAGCGCAGGTGCGCGCTCGGGAAGTATTTCAAGTAATCGCCCGCGCGCTCGGTTAGCCGGATGTTGCTTCCCTGCGTGAGCACGCCTTTCGCCTTCACCGTCGTCTCCTCGGCGCGGATACCGCCGACGCCCGTCAGGCGTCCCCGGCGGGCCTGTGCCATCGCGTAACCCGCGACGACTTCCTCGGTCGCCTCGCTCGGCGGAGCGCGATTGGAAACGCTGGTGCCATTCGGACGAAAGAGGTTGCGCTGACTCTCGAACAACCGGTCCGCCGCCCAATAGTCGATCGACGGGAAGCTCGGATAGAAATAGTCAAACAGGCCATACGCCGTCCCGTTCAGCTTGAACTGCTCGAGATTGTCGTCGTTCACCCCCGTCGCCGCCACGCGACCGATCACGCCGTCCGCACCGGTGAAATCCCACACGGGACTCCATTGCGCGGTGTCCCGGTTTTGATACTGATACTTGCCGCCAGCCTTGAGGAAACCTTGCACGGTTCCGCGCTCGAAGGCCCGTTTCACGTCGAGATTCGTCGCGGCGACGACCTCGTTGATCTTGATGACGCTCTTGTTCAGCTGGCCGGTGCCGGCCGAGTAGTCGGCAAGCGAAGGACCGTAGGTCTGGCGGAATATCGGCCGCAGACGCGACTGGCGCTGGTCGGTGACGAAACCGATGCGCGGTGTCGTGATCGTGAACTGCTCGAACGTCCGGTCATAGCGGTCACGCCCCAGCGTCGTGCGGCCCGTGATCTCGAAGGCGCCCAGTTTCGTCCTCCCGCCGAGCGCCGCGAAATACTGCGGTTCCTGTCGCAGGTCGTAGGCAGCGCGATTGAGCCAGTTCGAGTGCAGCAGTTCCAGATAGTCCGCCGTGTAGCCGGGCGCGATGCTCGCCGCCTGCCGCGCGGAATTCAACGGCTGCGTGCCCGCCTCGATCGCGGCGCGGCTCACGATGTTGTAGTCCACGAAACGCCGGCCGCCGGCGTCGGCGCCCTGGTGGTCGAAGCGCGTCGTGTCCGAGGTGTAGAGCGAGTAGAGCGTGTCGAGATAGAGGCTCGTCGTGTCGTTAAGCTTGTATTCGACTTTCAGCCCCCCGCCCATGCGCTCGCGATCGTAGGCGTCGTCGAGGAAGCGCAGGCCCGTCGTGATGTCCGCCGCGTCGTTGCGCACCATCTGCACGCGGTCGCGCGTCACGAGCGTCTTGGTGTAGCTGCCGGAAAACGTGAGCGCCAGGCGATCCTCGGC
This sequence comes from uncultured Opitutus sp., assembly GCA_964513055.1. Taxonomy (GTDB): domain Bacteria; phylum Verrucomicrobiota; class Verrucomicrobiia; order Opitutales; family Opitutaceae; genus ER46. Next base: position 4,808 of record CAZENI010000244.1, on the reverse strand, counting down.
GCCGAGTTTGCGCATGACGGTAAACGCGCTGTTCGAGGTCCACGGATTCTGGCCGCGATAGGTGTTTCGATTCATCGCCGCGCGATACGTCGTCAGGCCACGCTCCTTGAAATCGAAGGCCGATTTCGTGATCAGCTTTGCCGCGCCGCCGAGGCCGTTCGCATCCATGTCGGGCGTCGAAGCCTTGGTGACTTCCACTTCCTTGATGAATTCCGCCGGGATCCGGTCGAGCGTCGGCGCGCGATCGCCGAGCGTGCCGGTGTTCATCGATGCCGCCGCCGTCATCTGCGTGCCGTCGAGCGACACCATGCTCATGCCCGGCGGCGCGCCCCGCAGCATCACGCCGACGTTGTCGCCCTCGGCGCTGTGCACGGCGACGCCCGGGAGCTTCTGCATGAAATTCGCGACGTTGCCGTCGGCGATGTCGCCGTAGGCGTCGATCGCGACGACGTTGATGATGTTGCCCGCGTTGCGCTGGCGCGTGATCGACGCGGCGTTGCCCTCGCGTTCGGCGGAGACGTTGAACGCCTGCAACTGATACACGCCCGACGTGAGTGCGATGCCGATCGTGACCGACTGGCCGGGTGCGACCTCCACCGCGCGCTCCGACACATCGAGGCCCGCGTAACGCACGCGCAGGGTATGCGCTCCCGCGGCGACCTGGCCGAAGTGAAACGTGCCGTCGCGCGACGTGAGCGTCGGCAGGGTCTGCCCATCGAGTGTCACTTCGGCGCCCTCGAGATACGCGCCCGTCGCGGCATTGCTGACCGCGCCGAGAATCGAGCCGTTCGTCGCGCCGGCCGCCGCGCCCGCCCGGCGCGACGCCGGCGGCACGGCCTCCTCCGCTTTCTCCCGCGCGCTCCGGAGGACGCGCCACGCGCCGCCTGGCGCCTGGTGCGACACGAGGCCGGTGCCCGCGATGAGTCGATCCATCGCCTCCCGCGGCGTGTGCTCGCCCTGCACGGCGTTGGTCTCGACGCCCGCCGTCACCTCCGTCGTGAACAACACCTCCTGGCCGGACTGCGTCGCGAATCTCCGCAGCGAACGCTCCGCAGCATCCTTCGGCAGATCGAACGCGCGCTTGCCCGGGTCGGCCGCGAGCGCGAGCGCCGTGAGGCACCAGAACGTCACGCCGGCGCGCAGCAGGGAACGCAGGCCGGAACGCACACCAAGCATGGAAGGGGTAACCATACTAACCGAGACGGCGCGGGGACGCAGAACCCGCAAATGTTCGCGAAAAAAAATCGGCGCACGGTCCGCGCGGCGCGCTCAACGGGCGCGCGCCAGCACCACCGTGCCGTCGGCGCGACGCTCCGCGCCGATGCCGTGCTCTTCACGCAGCAGCCGCAGCAGGGTGTCTGTGCTGTCCGCGCGAATGACTCCGCTCAGCCGCACCGTTCCGATACCGCGTTCGGCCAGCACGAGGCGGACGCTCCCGTGGCGATTGAGCATCGCGACCGCCTCCGCCAGCGGCGTTCCCGAAAACTCCACAATCGGCACGCGCCATGCGAGGCGCTCGCTCAACACGGTCGGCGAAAGTGCCTCGATTTCCCGAACGACGCCCTTCGTCGCCGCCGTCGTCTCCACGACTGCCCGGTGGCCGGCGACCAGCAACGCCAAGGGCGGCTCCGCGCTTGCCGGTGCCACGGGAGTCGGGAGCGAGGAAGGCACGAGGCCGGTGCGTTGCACCGCGACTTGCCCTTCCGTCACCACTACCTCGGTGGCGGACGCTCGCAGCTGCACGGAGAAGGCCGTGCCGACCGCTCGCGCGTCGACCCCACCGGCCTGCACGATGAAGGGCCGCAGCGGATTCTTCGCGACGGCGAAGTGGGCCTCGCCCCGCTCCAGCACGACGCGCCGCAGCGTCTCGCTGAACTCCACGCGCAACGATGCCCCGGGGCGCAGTTCCACGACCGAGCCGTCGGCCAGCACCTGGCGCGCGGGAGCGTTCACCACAATTGTCGAGGCCGGCGCCCCCGCGTTGACTGGAGCCCGGCCCCGCACCTGCCAGGCCACGGTCCCGGCCAGCATCAGCACCGCCACACTGCTGAACGCGAGCTGCCAGCGCCGCCGGCGACGCTGTTGCAGGCGGCGCTCCAACCGCGCCAGCACTTCCGTCGTCACGCCTGACTGCGTCGCCCACTCCACCGGATGCAGCACACCGCCCCGGCCGGGATCGACTGGCGTTTCTTCAGAGTGCATCGGTGGAAAATCCCCGCAGTCCGCGCGCGCGCAGCCGTTCTTCGATCAACTTCATCCCGCGCGTGACCTGGCTCTCCACCGTGCGCTCGGAGATGCCGAGGCGTGCCGCGATCTCGCGCTGGGGCACATGCTGGAATTTGCGGAGAATCATGATCTCGCGGCAGCGCGCCGGCAGGCCCGCCAGCGCCTCGACGAGGAACTCCACTTTCTCCGTGTGACTGAGCGCCTCGAGTGCATCCGGTGCCTCTACCAAGACGGGCAGCACGGACAAATCCCCTAAACTCTCCGTTCGCGCCGTCTGCGCGCGCCGCACCCCATCGATCGCAAAATGCCGCGCGATCTGAAAGAGAAACGACTTCGTCGACGTGATCGGCCGCACCATCCGCGCCTTCCAGATGCGCAGATACGATTCCTGCACGACATCCTCGACATCGCGCACCTTCGGGAACGACCCGCGCAGATACGCCCGCAGCGCCGCATCGTGCGGATGGACCTCATCGCGAAACCACCGCGTCTGTTCATATGCCACGGCGCCGCCATCGCTGCCGTGCGCTGGCGCGGGCACAGGCAGCGAATCGGAATCGGGCACAGTCGGGGAAGCGTTCACGGCCGGGGTGGATTTTGCCGGTTCGACTGCAAAGGCTAAATCGATTTAGGCTGCAAGGGAAATCGCGTGTGTCCGTCGCGCCGCCGCCACGACTCGTTCGGCACCGCGCCGGCTTGCGCGCACACCGCGGCCGCGCGCGTGCAGGCGCCATGCGCGATCGTCGCCAGCGGCTCGCCCTTGAGCCAACCCATGACCAGGGCCGCCGTAAGCGCATCGCCCGCGCCGACGGCGGCGCGCACCTCGCCCGGAATACCCGGCTGATCAATGCTCTCGCTCGCGGAGACGAGCGGTGCACCGCGCGGCCCGCGGGTCATGGCCACGAGCTCAAACTGGAAGCGCCCGAGCAGCGCGCGCAACGCCGCGCCCGGATCGGCTTTCACCGGGATTTCGCCGACGGCCGCCACTTCGTTCAATTCATCATCACTCCGCTTCAACACACTGGCCTCGCTCAGCGACGCGCGAATCAGTTCTGCGTCGAAGAACGGCGCGTGCGAGCAATGCTCGGCGCCGCAAAGACAGCGGGGGAATGGGGTTCATGCGGGGCCGACGGAAAGCGAGCCGGCGCCAGATACCACGAACGGAGTGGGTGAAATAACGACGGACTTTTGCGTGCTCCGAAGATCGCGGGATCATCCCTGCCCAGCCAGGGCTCAACGCCGCGTCCGCTCCCGCTCCACCTCGGTGCTCCACTTCGCCAGCGCGGCCTGCATCTGCTGGAATCGTTCGGGATGCTGCGCCGACACATCGGTGGCTTCCAGTGGATCGGTCGCGAGGTGGAAGAGAACGGGTGCGGTGGTGGAGTCGCCCGGCAGCACACCGCGCGCGACAAACGGCCGGACGAGCTTCCACGGCCCGTCGCGCATCGCGGCGTTGTGCGTATAATTGGGCACGGCGCGATTCCATTGCCAGAAACGCACGGCGTCGGTGCGATCGCTCCGCCCCGCCAGCACCGGCACGAGACTCACGCCGTCGAGCGGCTTCATGTTCGCCGGCAGCTTCAACCCGGCAATCTCGACCAGCGTCGGAAAGACATCTGTGAAATGCGCGAGCGCCTGACGCTCGCCGCCCGCGGATTTGGCCGGCCAGTTGAACACGAGCGGCACGCGGAGCCCGCCCTCGTTGATCTCGTATTTCATCCCGCGCAGCCCGTGGTTGAAACGCGGCCCGGGAATCGGGTCGGGGCCGTTGTCGCTCGCGAAGATCACGAGCGTGTTGCGCCGCAAATCCAGCGCGTCGAGTTCGGCCATGAGCGCGCCGATCCCGCGATCCATGATCTCGATCATCGCGTAGATCGTCGCGACGTTTCTTTCGAATCCCGCTTTCAGATACGGCGCAATCACCTCCTCCGGCGCGCCGAGCGGCCGGTGCGGAGCGTAGTGCGCGAGATGGAGGAAGAACGGGCGGTTCCGATGGCGCCGCACAAACGCGATCGCGCGTTCCGAGAGATCGTCCGTGAGATATTTGTCGCTGACCTCGCGCGTCACGCCCTGCACGTCGAAGACGTAGCGCTGGTAGGTCATCTGCTGGGAGCCGGAAAAGCCTTCGAACTCCGCGAAGCCGCGCTTCAGCGGATGCCAGTCGTCGCCCGCGCCGACGTGCCACTTGCCGACGAGACCGGTGGTGTAACCATTCGCCGTGAACACCTCGGCGATCGTCACCTCGTCGCGGTGCAACCGCGTGAGCTCGGGCTCGCGATTAAGATCGAGCGAGACGACGCCGGTGCGGTGCGGGTAGCGTCCGGTCAGCAGGGCAGCACGCGCCGGCGCACAGACCGCCGAGGCCGAATACGCCGCGTTGAACCAGACACCACCGGCGATGAGCCGGTCGAGATGCGGCGTGCGCGTGCGCCCGCCGTTGAAGCAGGCCAGATCGCCGACCGCCATGTCGTCGGCAAGAATCAGGATGACATTGGGCGGGGTTTGCGCCCGGACCGGGATCGCCAGCGCGACCAGGACCACACCGAAAACAACGCTGGCCACTGTCGAGAGGAGTCGGTGGT
>CAZENI010000243.1:0-11611 GCA_964513055.1 uncultured Opitutus sp. | reverse complement strand
GCAGGTGCAGGGTCTGGGCGTTGCCCTCGAAGCCGCCCCACTTCGCCATGAGTTCCTGCAGCGTGCGTTCGCCCGAGTGGCCAAACGGCGGATGCCCGAGGTCGTGCGCGAGACAGACCGCCTCCACCAGATCGCTGTCGATCGTGAAATCGGCCCGCAGCGGCGCCCCGCGCGACACGAGATAGGCGCAGATCGAGCGGCCGATCTGCGCGACCTCCATCGAGTGCGTCAGCCGCGTGCGGTAGAAATCGTATTCGCCCGAAAGGAAGACCTGCGTCTTCGACTGCAGCTTCCGGAACGCGTGCGCGTGGATGATGCGGTCGCGGTCCATCTGGAACGGCGTGCGGTAGTCGCGCTTGCGCCCGCCACCGAGGCACTCGCTGTCGAACGCGTTGTAGAACCGATTTTGCATCGCAAAACATTTCGACACGAACGCCTCGCTGCACACGATGCAACGTCTGAGTAGGGCCGTCCGGGCCCTCTCCCGCCCCTTTCGCATGCCCCATGCCACGTTCAGCACCCCGTTCGGCACCTGCGCGATCGCGTGGAACGATGCCGGCATCACGCGCTTCCTGCTCCCCGATCCCGAGCGCCGCAGCGGCGGCAGCACGGAGGCTGATCCGCCGTCGTGGGTGCGCGACGTCATCGAGCGCGTGAAGCGCCACCTCGCCGGAGAGGCGCAGGACTTCGCCGACGTGCGCTACGATTTCACGCGCGTGCCCGAGTTCGTGCGGTCCGTGCTCCACGCCACGCTCAACGTGAAGGCCGGGCACACCGCCACCTACGGCGAACTCGCCACCGCGATCGGCCAGCCCCTCGCCGCCAGCCGGGCCGTCGGCACCGCCCTCGGCGACAACCCTTTTCCGCTCCTGATCCCGTGCCACCGCATCGTCGCCGCGACCGGCAAGATGACCGGTTTCTCCGGCCCCGGCGGCGTCGCCACCAAGGTCCGGCTCCTCGCCCTTGAGGGCGCTCAACTGCTCGCGGAGTGAGGCGGCCGTTCCTCGCCGGCAGCCGGGCGCCCGGCCTCGGCCGTGAACGGCTTCACGGAGTCGTAGAACGTCACCGGTGCGCGCCCCGGTAGGAGCCGGTGCACCTCGCGGGTGACGCGCCGCACGGAGACCCGCAGGCGCAGACGTTGCCGCGCAAAGCCGCCGTTGAGCGGGTGCGTGTGATAGCTCGCCAGTTCCTCCGTCAAGCCCTGGGCGCGCGTCAGTCGTCCCACCTCGCGAATCAACTCATAATCGGCGTTGAAGTAGTCGGGCCACACCAGCTTCAGGAGAGGCACCAGGCCCCAGGTCCTCCGATGCAGGCACCGCCAGAACATGGAATCCACGAAGCGATCCGGGGTGACGCCATAGCGCTCGCAATAGGTTTCCGCGAAAGTCGCCATCGGTGGGAACGCAAAGCAAAATCACTGCCATAAAAATTTCACGCCCATTCTCGCCGGCGACCCGTCCGATTGTCCCTCAGCCTCAACGCGAGTGATTGGTGATACCGGGCACCGCGGCAGCTTATGACGGTGGTCACCGCACCCTCCCGGCCAGCCTGAGGTTGTTTCACAGCCCCGGCTGTCTATCGTGTCCCGTCACATGCGCCCCCCAACGATGCGTGCGATTGCGAAACTCCGGCCCGGCCCCGGCCTCGATCTGATCGACGTGCCCGTCCCGGTCCCGGGCATCAACGATGTCCTCATCAAAGTGAAGAAGACGTCGATCTGCGGCACCGACGTCCACATCTTCAATTGGGACGCCTGGGCCGCAAAGACGATCAAGCCGCCCATGGTGGTCGGGCACGAGTTCGTCGGCGTCATCGCCGAGGTCGGCTCCAACGTCCGCGGCTTCAAGCCCGGCGACCTAGTCGATGGCGAGGGCCACATCGTTTGCGGCCGCTGCCGCAACTGCCTCGCCGGCCGCCGCCACCTCTGCAAGGACACGCAGGGCGTCGGCGTGAACCGCGACGGCGCGTTCGCCGAGTATCTCTGCATCCCCGCGTCCAACGCCGTGCACGTCGACCCCGCCATCCCGCTCGACGTGCTCTCCTGCTTCGATCCGCTCGGCAACGCCGTGCACACCGCGCTCCAATACGACCTCGTCGGCGAGGACGTGTTGATCACCGGCGCCGGCCCGATCGGCTGCATGGCCACCGCGGTCGCGAAGCAGGCCGGGGCGCGCAACATCGTCGTGACCGACGTGAACCCCGACCGCCTCGCCCTCGCCAAACGCATGGGCGCCACCCGCGTCGTCGACGTCTCCAAAGAGAAACTACCCGACGTCCAGCGCGAACTCGGCATGAAGGAGGGCTTCGACGTCGGCCTCGAGATGTCGGGCAATCCCCGCGCCTTGAGCGACATGATCGACAACATGTTTCACGGCGGCCGCATCGCGCTCCTCGGCATCATGCCGGGCGCGGCCGCCATCGACTGGAACAAGGTCGTCTTCAGCATGCTCACGATCCGCGGCGTCTACGGCCGCGAGATGTATGAGACCTGGTATAAGATGACCGCCCTGATCCAGAGCGGCCTCGACATCTCGCCCGTCATCACGCACCGCCTGCCCTTCACCGACTTCGCGCACGGCTTCGAACTCATGCGCACCGGGAAAAGCGGCAAAATCGTGCTCACCTGGGACGCGACATGACGCCGGCCTATCGCACCCACCTCGCGCAGACGCTGTCCGCCCTCGAGTCGGCCGGACTCTATAAACGCGAACGCGTCCTCGCGACGCCGCAAGGCGCGCACGTGACCGTCGCCGGTGGTCGCGAGGTGCTGAACTTCTGCGCCAACAACTACCTCGGCCTCGCCAACCACCCCGCGGTCGTCCAGGCCGCCCACGCCGCCCTCGATCGCTGGGGCTACGGCCTCTCCTCCGTGCGCTTCATCTGCGGCACGCAGGAAATCCACCGCGAGCTCGAGTCGAAGCTCAGCGCCTTCCTCGGCACCGACGACACGATCCTTTACGGCTCCTGCTTCGACGCCAACGGCGGCGTCTTCGAAACGCTCCTCACCGCCGACGACGCCGTGATCAGCGACGAGCTGAACCACGCGTCGATCATCGACGGCATCCGGCTCTGCAAAGCGCAGCGCTTCCGCTACCGGAATCGCGACCTCGCCGACCTCGAGGCGAAGCTGCGCGAGGCCGACGCGGCGAAGGCGCGCTTCAAACTCATCGTGACCGACGGCGTGTTCTCGATGGATGGCTCTATCGCGCCGCTGCGCGAGATCTGCGATCTCGCCGACCGCTACGGCGCGCTCGTCATGGTCGACGACAGCCACGCCGTCGGCTTCATGGGCCGCACCGGCCGCGGCACCCACGAGCACTGCGACGTCCTGGGCCGGATCGACATCCTCAGCGGCACGCTCGGCAAGGCGCTCGGCGGCGCGAGCGGCGGCTACATTGCCGCCCGCCGCGAGATCGTCGACCTGCTCCGCCAGCGCTCCCGGCCGTATCTGTTTTCCAATACGCTCGCCCCCGTCATCGCCGCCGCGTCGCTCGCGGCCCTCGACGTGATCACCCGCACGACGGAGCTGCGCGACCGCCTTGCGGCAAACACCGCCTTCTTCCGCGCCGGCCTCGCCACCGCCGACCTCGCCCTGCAGCCCGGCGCCCACCCGATCGTGCCGGTGATGCTCGGCGACGCGGCGCTCTCGCAGACGTTCGCCGCGCGCATGCTGGAGCGCGGCGTGTATGTCGTCGGCTTCTTCTTTCCCGTCGTGCCGCAGGGCGCGGCGCGCATCCGCACGCAGGTGAGCGCGGCGCACACGCGCGGGGATTTGGAGTTTGCCATCCGGGCCTTTGCCGACGTGAAACGGGAACTCCAGGTCTAACCGCATGCCCTCCTCGATTCCCGCCGCCACGCTTCGCCAGCTCGAGACGGCGGCGCGCGCCGCCGCCGGCGCCTCCTATTCCCCGTATTCGAAATTCCGAGTCGGCGCGGCCGTGCTCGCCAGCTCCGGCAAAATCTACGCCGGCTGCAACGTCGAGAACGCCTCCTACGGCCTCTGCAACTGCGCCGAGCGCACCGCCCTCTTCACCGCCGCCACCGCCGGCGAGCGCACAATCACCGCCGTCGTCGTCTACACGCCGACGCCGGCGCCCACCATGCCCTGCGGCGCCTGCCGCCAGGTGATCAACGAATTCGGCCCGCAGGCCGAGGTCATCAGCATCTGCGATTCGGCCCGGCGCATGGAGACGACGCTCCCGCGGCTGCTGCCGGAGGCGTTCGGCCCCGGGAATCTGCTCAAGGCTTCGCGCCGCGCGGCTCCCCGCACACGGCGCTGAACTCGCGCAGCGCCTCCCAGTAGCGCGCGCCCGCGGCGCCGATGAAGTCGTTGTGCCCGGCGCCTGGCACCCAGAGCGCCCGCCGCGGTTCGCGCGCCGCCGCATGCAGCGCCTCCCCGTGGCTGAACGGAATCACCTCGTCGGCCTGCCCGTGCATCACCAGCACGGGACAGTTCACGCGCGGAATCTTCTCCAGGTTCTCAAATTGGTCGAAAGGTAGCACCCGCCGGCGCGTGACGACGCGAAACACGCTCGTAAACGCGGCCTGCAGCACCAGTCCGGCCGGCGCCTCTTCGAGCGCCATCTGCACCGCCGGTCCGCCCCCGAGCGAGCGTCCGTAGATCAGCGTCCGCGCCGCGGGCACCTTGAGCCCGTCGCGCAGGTGCGCCCGCACCGCCCGGGCCGCGGCATAGAAACCCGCCTCCGACGGCTGCCCGCCGCTGCGCCCGTAGCCCGGGTAGTCGAACGCCAGCACCGCGAAGCCCCGGTCGCGCAGCACGTGCAGGAACGGCTCGAGGTCCCCGAGATCCTCCGCGTTGCCATGGAAGAACCACAGCGTGTATCGGGCCGCCGGATTCGGCAGGTGCAGCAGCGCGATCTCCGTGCCGTCGGCGGCGCGCACCGTCTGCATCCCCGCCGGCGCGCGGCGCGAAGCGAGGTCGGGATGGTAGAGCGCCCGGTCCACCATCGTGCAGGCCGAAAGGACGAGCAGGACGTAGCCGACGGCGAGGAGCGCCAGCGGAATTCCGACCAGTTTCCACGCCATGCTCGCCGCGGTCATGATCGCAAAGTCGCCGCTCACCTGATCTTCGTGTGCCCGGCCGCGGTCAGGACGCGCACCGCGTCGTCGAACGCCTCCCCCTTCACCAGGAAATAATCCGTGTCGTAGGTCGCGATCGACAGCAGGCTGATGCCCGCGCGCGCGAGCGGCGCGGCGACCGAGGCAAGCACGCCGACCGCCGTGAAGGGAAACGGCCCGACCAGCTTCAGCACGCGCCAGTCGCGCTCCGCGCGCACCGCCCCCGGCACGCGTTCGGCCGGACAGATGATGGCGAGTTCGTCCGCCGTGAGCGTGATGTTCACGAACGGACCTGCCGCCCAGGCCGGCACCGCCGTCTCCGGCGAGAGCCGGCACACGGCGTAGCGCCCCGGCAGCGCGCGAAACCGCTGGCTCTGGGCCTTCGCACTCATGCCCCCGAAAGAAAATCCCGCACCTGCGAGGCAACCTGCGCGCGCGGCACCTCCAGCTCCGTGCGCTGCGTGAGATCGCGCAGCTTCACCACGCCCTTGGCCAGCTCGTCGCCGCCGTAGATCAGCGCCAGCTTTGCCCCCGACTCCGCCGCCGCCTTGAACTGCTTGCCGAACGCGATCTCCTTCATCGGATAATCGACGCGGAACCCCGCCGCGCGCAGGGCGTGGATGTCGGCGAACGCCGCGCGCCGTTCGTTCTCCCCGCCCACCACGCAATACACGTCCGGCGCCTGCACAAACGTCGGCGTGAGCCCGCGCGCCTCGAGCAGCAGCGCCGTCGTCACATCACCGATCGCGAAGCCCACCGCCGGCAGCGCCGGCCCGCCGAGCTTGGCGACGAGGTCGTCGTAGCGGCCGCCACCCGCCAGCGCGCGCAACTCGCCCTTCCGATCGAACGCCTCAAACACGAAGCCCGTGTAGTAGGCCAGGCCGCGCACCACGCTGAGATCGACGCCGAGATACGACGCGAGCCCCATCGCCTCGAGCCCGCCCAGCAGTTTCTTCCAGTCCGCCAGGCGCGCCATCAGCCGCGGCTCCGCAAATCCCGCGAGCGCGGTTTCCAAGGCGGCCAGTGAGCGCACCTGCAGGAACGCCTCGACCGCGTTCTTCAATTTCTCGTCGCGCGGACCGAACTCCTCCTCGTAACGCGCGTAATCCTGTTTATCGATCGCACTCAGCATCGCGCGCACCCGGCGATCATCGAGCCCCAGTGCCTCGAGATAATAAAACCACAGGTTCCGATCGCTGAGCCGCACGTAGAAATCCTCGTCCGTGAGCCCGAACACGCGAAAGCACTGCACCATCTGCGCAATCAGTTCGATCTCCGCCTCCGGTCCGGGCTCGCCAAAGATATCCGCGTTGAACTGAAAGAACGCCCGCAACCGGCCCTTCTGGGCCCGCTCGTAGCGGTAAAATTCCCCGATGCTGAACCACTTGATCGGTCGCTTGAGCGCGTTGGCCTTAGCGCCCACCAGCCGGCACACCGTCGGCGTCATCTCCGGCCGCAACGCGACCTCGCGGCCCCCTTTGTCGACGAAGCTGAAGAGCTGCGCCTCGATCTCGTCACCCGACTTGGCCTTGTAGAGGTCGAGCGCCTCGAGCACAGGCGCGTCGTATTCGGCGAAGCCAAACGTATGCGCCGTCTGCCGCCAGAGCCGGAAAATGTGATTCCGGCGGGCGAGATCCTCCGGATAGAACTCGCGAAAACCGGGCAGAGTCTGGAACGTGGCCATGAAGGCCGAATCGTGGCGAAGCGCCCGCATGCACGGCGACTAAAAACAACGCCCACCACCGGGTGGGCGGCGAGAAGGGCGGATGCGGGACCGCGAACTCTGGCGAAACGTGCTTACGTTCCGCCGCCATGCTTCATGCCGGCGGGCTGGTGGGCGGATTGCCCTGCAGCTTGGCGAGATCGAGCTTCTTCAGCTGCTGCTTGAGGATCTTGCCCGACTTGAATTTCACCACGGCGCGCTGCGGGATCACCACCTCGGCCTCGGGTTTGTTGGGGTTGCGGCCGATGCGCTGCTTGCGCACCTGGACTTCCAGCACGCCAAAGTTGCGCAACTCGACGTTGCGGCCGTTGGCCAGTGCCTTTTGGATGATATCGAGCGTTTGTTGCACGGTATCAACGATCTGCTTTTGCGGGAAACCGGACTTCCGGTAAATCTCCAGCACAATTTCACGTTTGGTCAGGTTTGACATGGGGGTTCCTTTTGCTGAGGCCCTTCGTTCTGAAGCGGCTTAAATTATTTACGTCCTTCACATTGCGTCAACTCTTATGACCAGTTTGCGTTAAGACCCTTCCTGCCCGATCCCTTTCCGAGCCATGCCTGATCCCGCCGCCGTCAATTCCATGTTCGGGCGCATCGCGCGACGTTACGACCTCGCCAACTTCATCTTGTGTGGTGGCATCGACACGTGGTGGCGGCGAAAACTGGTGGCGGCGGTGCGGCAATATCCTGTCCGCGATGTGCTGGATTTGGCCACGGGCAGCGGCGACGTCGCATTCGCGCTGGGCCGGGGACTCGCTCCCGCCACGCGGATCGTCGGCATGGATTTTTGTCAGCCGATGCTCGATGAGGCGGTCGCGAAACAGGCGGCAGCCAAGTCCGCCCGCTACGCCAACATCACGTTTCGCCAGGGCGACGGACTGGCGCTGCCCGTGCCGGACGAGAGCTTCGATGCGGTGACGATTTCCTTCGGACTCCGCAATCTCGCCGATCGCGACCGAGGGTTGCGCGAGATGCGCCGCGTTCTGCGGCCGGGCGGGCACTTGTTCGTGCTCGAGTTCTCGCAGCCTTATGCGTGGTTCCGGCCGCTCTACTATTTCTACCTGCAACGCGTCCTGCCGCGTATCGCCGGTGTGGTCACGGGCGATCGCGAAGCCTACGATTACCTCAACCGCACGATCGGCCAGTTTCCCGATCGCGCGGCCCTGAGCGCCGAGATCCGCACTGCAGGATTCGCCACGGCCAACGCCAAGGCGCTGACCTTGGGCGTGGTCGCGTTGCACGAAGCCGCCAAATAGCGGCCGCCAGAACCGACCGGCCCGCGCCAGTCGGTGCGCCCCGGTGCGCTCAACTGAACGACTTGCCGCAACCGCAGGTGCTCTGCGCGTTGGGATTCTTGATCTCGAAGCCCTTGCCGTGCAGGCCGTCGTCGAAATCGATCGCCGAGCCGTCGAGGTAGGCGAGGCTCGTCGGATCGATCACAAAGGCGACACCCTCGCTTTCCAAATGGGAATCATCCGGCTTGGGCTCGTCGAAGGACATGCCGTATTGGAAGCCCGAGCATCCGCCCGACTCGACCAGCACCCGGAGACGCTTCCCCGGCGCATTCAGTTCGGCCTGCATCGTGCGCACCTGCTTTGCCGCGCGCGGCGTCAACGTGATCATCGTGGTGGGACCGTAGGACCGCGCGCGCCGCTGTCAAACGGTGCCACAGCAAATATCGCGCCGAATCCGGAATGCGTTCTTGCCAGCCATGCGGGCCGCACCTTTCCTCACCGCCCGGTGGCGTCGATCAAACATATTTTCAACGAGCTCCACTATGAGATGATGCGCAAGATTGCCGACGGCGGCATGGGCGTCGTCTTCGAGGCGCAGCAGCTCGGGGCGGGGAATTTCCGCAAGGTCGTCGCCGTAAAACTGATTCGGGAGGAGTATTCGGCGATCGAGGAGTTCCAGAACAACTTCATCGGCGAGGCGCGGCTCGTCGCCGATCTGATCCACACCAACATCGTCCAGACCTATCACCTCGGGCAGGTGGGCGGGCAGTATTTCATGGTGATGGAATTCGTGCGCGGGGTGAACCTCGAGCAGTTCCTCGAGCAACACCGCAAGCTCAACAAGGCCATCCCGGTCGATCTCGCGGCCTTCATCGTCTCCCGCGTGGCGCGCGGCCTGGCCTACGCGCATTCGAAATGCGATCGCGAGGGCCGGCACCTCAACATCGTTCACCGCGACATCGGCCCGAAGAACGTCATGATCGGCTTCGAAGGCGACGTGAAGCTGACGGGCTTCGGCATCGCGAAGGCCCTCGACCTGATGTATAACGAGGAGGGCAAGGTGATCGCCGGGAAGGACGAATACCTCTCGCCCGAGCAGGCCAGCTACGCGATCACGGATGCGCGCGCGGATCTGTTTCCCCTCGGAATCGTGCTGACCGAGCTCCTCCTCGGCAAAAACCTCTTTCGCTCGGCGGATCGCGCGCAATCGCGGCGCAACATCCTGACGATGACGATTCCGAAGTTCTCGACCCTCCGCGCCGACATCGAACCGCGCCTCGAGGCGATCATCCAGCGCGCCCTGCTTCGCGATCGCGACAAGCGCTACCAGTCCGCCGCGGACATGCTGACCGATCTCGAACTTTACCTCTACAGCGACCGCTACGGCCCCACGAACGAGAAACTGGCTGTTTACCTGAAAGATCTCTTCGGCGTGCGCGACCCTGTCATCCCTTCGCTTTCTTCCCGTCCCCCCATCTGAGATGAACCCGTCTTCACTTCATCCACATGAGCGGGCCCGGATTTAGTCACGAACTTCGACAGCGGCAGACGCAGTCGCTGGTGCTTGCACCGCAACTGCGCCATTCGCTGAAAATCCTCCAGGTCGCCGCGCTCGATCTGCGCTCGGTCATCCAGGAGGAACTGCAGAGCAACCCGACGCTCGAGGAGCTGCCGATGGAAGGCGAGAGCCTCGACAAGCCGGCCGAGGAGCACGGCGAGGACGGCGGCACCGCCGAGGGCGCCGGCGACGCCCACCACAATTCGGAAGCCAACGCGCCGGCCGATCAGTCGATCGGCGAACCGAAGCGCGAGGAGATGGATTTCTCCAAGGACAAGGAGTTCGAGATTCTCGGCAAGATGGACGAGGACTGGCGCGACCACATGGCGAGCGTCGGCGGCACGCAGCCCTACACCTCGGAGGACGCCGAGCGCCGCCAGCACTTCTTCGACTCCCTCGTCAGCGAGACGTCGCTGCAGGAGCACCTGATGCAGCAGGCGGAGATGGCCGACCTTTCCGCGCCCGCGCTGGAAGCGATGAAGCACCTGGTGGGGGGGCTCGACGACCGCGGCTTCCTGACGCAGACCCCGCCGGACGTCGCGTTGCAGACCGGCCTGCCCCTCGACGCGGTGCAGGAGGCCCTGAAGCTCCTGAAGACCTTCGATCCCGCCGGCATTGGAGCCAAGGACCTCCCGGACTGCCTGCTGTCCCAGCTCGTGGCGAAAGGCCGCGGCGGCTCGCTCGCGTCGCGCATGATCCGCGACTACTTCGATCTCCTGACCCGGCGCCGCATCCCGGAGCTCGCCCGCAAGCTCGGCGCCGACGCCGACGACGTGCAGTCCGCCATCGAGGAAATCGGCAAGCTCGACCCCGCGCCGGGCCGGCGCTTCGCCGAGGACAACAACCGCGTCGTCGTGCCGGACGTGACCGTCGAGCGCGACGGCGACGAGTGGAAGATCATGCTCAACAGCGACTACATCCCGCGTCTCCGGATTTCCAGCACGTATCGGGATCTGATCGCAAAGGGCACGCTGACGAAGGACGAGCGCGACTACCTGCGCGAGCGCATGCGCTCCGGCAAGTTCCTGATCGACTCGATCGAGCAGCGCCAGCGAACAATCGAGCGGATCACCCGCGAGATCATCAACGCGCAGAAGGAGTTTTTCGAAACCGGCGTCTCCGCGCTCAAGCCGCTGACGATGACGCAAATCGCCGACGTGGTGGGCGTGCACGAGACCACGGTCAGCCGCGCGATCGCCAACAAGTTCATCCGCACGCCGCACGGGGTCTTCGACTTCAAATATTTCTTCACCCCGGGCTACCAGGCCGAAAGCGGCGCCTCGGTCTCGAACACGAGCGTCAAGGAGATGATCGCCGACCTGATCAACATGGAGGACAAGGCCAGCCCGCTCAGCGATCAGGAACTCGTCGCCAGGCTGCAGGAAAAGGGCATCACGATCGCACGGCGCACCGTCGCGAAATACCGCGAGGAACTCGGCATCCTGCCGAGCAATCTGCGGCGGGACTACAAGTAGCTCCGGCTACCCGAGCGCGGCGCCCGGCTCGATCCGCAGCGCGAGACCGGAGGCGCCGTCGGATCCCGCGGCGTCCGCCCACGCGGCAAACGCGATCATCCCCGCGTTGTCGCCGGTGTGCTTCGGCTGCGCCGCGAAAAAGGGCAGCCCGGCGCGCTGCGCCTCGGCCTCCAGCGCCGCGCGCAACGGACGGTTGTTCGCCACGCCGCCGGAAAGCCCGAGGCTCCGGTAGCCCCCTCCCTCGCGCTCCGCACCGAGGCGGAGGGCCGCGCGGGTCTTGCGCACGAGCGCATCGATCACCGCCTGCTGGTAGCTCGCGCAGAGGTCCGCGCGGCGCGCCTCGATCTCCGCCGGCGCCATTTTCTCCAGCAGATAGCGCAGGCTCGTCTTCAAGCCGGAGAAACTGAAATCGAGCTCGTCACGCCGGCCAATGCCGCGCGGGAAATCGAAGGCGTCGGTCCGTCCGCCCACCGCGATCTTTTCAATCAGCGGGCCGCCGGGATAGCCGAGGCCAAGCAGCTTGGCCCCCTTGTCGAGCGCC
>CAZENI010000242.1:0-11622 GCA_964513055.1 uncultured Opitutus sp. | reverse complement strand
GAGCGCCACGGACTGGGCGAAGGCCTTTTTCAGTTTCCCGGCGAGCACGGCCTGCTGCATGAACGGCACCTCGCGCATCCGTTCGGAGATCGCCGCGCCGAGCGCGGAGAAGTAGTCGGGTTGAGTGGCGTCGAGGGCTGTGGCGCGCTCGAGGAGCGCGACGGCTTCGGCGGCGCGACGCTGGCGCTGGCGCACAAGGGCGAGTTGGTGAAGCGCGGCGGCATCGGTGGCTTCGGCTGCCGTGAAGGGCGTGAGCAGCGCCTCGGCGGCGGCGAGGTCGCCCTTTTGGAGAGCGGCCTTGGCCTGGGCGACGGCGGTGGAGGATGAGGCGGTGGACGCAGCGGCGGGTTCGGCTGCGGGGGCGGGAGCGGCGAGAGTGAGGAACGGGAGGACGAACAGGAGGAGGTGGTGTGGTTTCATGGGAGGAAAAAGGGCGGTGGGGAAGCGAGGAGCGCGGAGCGCACGGAATATGGAGAGGCGGGGAAGGGCGGGGTGGTCCCGCTGCTGACGCGGTGGGCGACACCCGCGGCGGGCGATGCGGGGCTCAGGATTCCTGGAGGGCGCGGGTGGGATCGGAGCGGGCGGCGACGAGGGCGGGATGGGCGCTGGCGAGCAGGGCGACGAGCGGCAGGCCGAGCACGAGGGCGCCGAGGATGGCGGGGTCGGCGGATTCGAGGCCGGGGAGCGCGCCGCGGAGCAGTTGCGCGAAGGCGAGGGCGGTGGCGACACCGACGGCGAGGCCGGCCGCCGTGATGCGCGCGGCGCGGGCGAGGATCAGGCCCAGGATCTGCGCGGGTCTCGCGCCGAGCGCGAGACGCACGCCGACCTCGCGGCCGCGCTGGCTGACGGTGAACGCCATGCTGGCGTAGATACCGAACGCCGAGAGCAGGAGCGCGCTGGCGCCGAAGAGGCCGAACAGCCAGGCGCGCAACCGCGGCTGCGTGGTGGTGAGGGCAATGTTCTCCTCGAGGGAACGCACGCTCATCGTGAGGGTAGGATCGGCGCGGCGGAGGGCGGCCTGGAGGGTCGCCGCGGTCACGCTCCCGCTGCCGCGCACGAGCAACGTGGTGAAGAACCACGGCGACTGCGCCGAGGGCACGTAGATCTGCGGCGGTGGTGGCTCCGCGAGCGAGGCCTGCTGCGTGTCGGCGATGATGCCGACGATCTCGCGATACTCGCGCGTGAGCCAGGGCACGGTTTGGAGGCGCTGACCGAGCGGATCCTGCGCGGGAAACAACCGGCGGGCGAGCGACTCGTTGATCACGCACACGCGCGGCGCCTTCGCGTCGTCGCGGGCGTCGAGGAATCGGCCGCGGCGGAGTGGGATCTGGAGCGTGGCGAGGAGGTCGCCGCCGACGCTGTTGAAGACGGCCTCGTCGGCGTTGCCCTCGGTGCGCGGCCGGCCCTGGACCCAGAACGGATAGCGGAGTGTGATGCCGCAGAGCGGCGCGCTGGAATCGAGGGCGGCGGCGGTGACGCCCGGGGTGCGCGCGAGCTCGGCGAGCAGGCGGTCGTAATACTGCGCAAGCTCGACCGGACGCGACCAGCGTTCCTGGCCGGGAGCGATCCGGATGGCGGATACGCCGGCGGCGACGAAGCCTGGGGCGGTGCGCTGGAGGCGCAGCAGGCTCTGCACGAGCAGGGCGGCGCCGGAGAGGACGACGAGCGTGAGGGCGATCTGGGCGGCGACGAGACCGGCCTGGAGACGGCCGGTGAAGCGGCCGGGCGTGCCGCGGGAGCCGGCGGACTTGAGCAACTCGTTGACGTTTGCGCGGCGGACCTGCCAGGCGGGCAGCAGCCCGCACGCAATGCCGGTGAGCGCGGACACGACGACGGCGAACGCGAGCGCGGCGGGGTCGAGGGCGATGGCATGCGAGCGCGGGATGAGGCCGGCGGGCAGGCGGCTCGCGATCACCGGCAGCGCGGCGGCCGCGAGCGCGACGCCGGCGAGGCCGCCACCGGCCGCGAGCAGGAGGCTCTCGAGCAGCACGCCGCGGGCGAGTGCGCCGGGCGTGGCACCGAGGGCGAGGCGCAGCGCAAGCTGCGGGAGGCGCACGAGGCCGCGGGCGAGGAGGAGGTTCGCGAGGTTGACGCAGGCGACCAGCAGCACGAGGCCGACCGCGCCGATGAGGAGCAGCAGCGACGCGCGGAGGGAGCCGACGCGTTGTTCGAGCAGCGGCTGGAGCGTGAACGTCCAGCCCTTGTTCACGGCCGGATACTCCTGTCCGAGGGCGGCGGCGATGGCGGCGGCCTCGGCCTGCGCGCGGGCGGGCGTGGCGCCGGGGGCGAGGCGGCCGACGGTCGTCCAGAAACGCGAGTCGCGGGCGAGGTTCTCGGCGGACTCGGGGGCAAAGGGCAGCCACACCTCGGCGAACTCGGGTTCGCGAAAGGTGTCGGGCATCACGCCGACGATGGTCGTCGGCTGGTTTTCAATCGTGACCGTGGCGCCGATGACCTCGGGGCGCGAGGCGAAGTGGCGGCGCCAGCAGGCGGCGGAGATGACGGCGGTGCGCGGGGCGGCGGCGCCGAACTCGTCGGCCCGGAAAGTGCGGCCGGCGCGCGGGGCGAGGCCGAAGACGGCGAAGAACTCCTCGGTCACGAGGGCGCCGACGAGCTGCACGGGATCGCCGCCCGCCGGGGCGTAGCCGAGAAAGTTCGGGCGGTAGGCGGCGAGGGCCGAGTAGCTTTTCGCCTGCGCGCGGAGGTCGCGGAAGTCGGCGGCGGAGAGGGCGGGCTGGGTGAGGGCCTTGGCGGCGTGGACGGAGTTGAGGCCGACGAGGTGGGTGGAATCCGGATACGGCAGCGGCGCGAGGACGATGGAGTGGAAGAGGGAGAAGATCGCGACGTTGGCGCCGATGCCGAGGGTCAGCAGGGTGAGCGCGAGGCACGAGAAGCCGGGCGCGCGGCGCAGGGAGCGTAGGGCGGCGGCGAGCTCGTGGGGGAGCGGCGCGAAGAGCGGGGACATGCCGCACGATAGCAGGGAGCGGGGTCATGGCGCATCGCGCGGAAGTCATGCGCGGGGTCATGTTCCCAATTTCTCTCTCTTACTCTTTCTCTCGTTCTGTCGTTCTGTCGTTCGGCTGAACGCCCTGTGCTGGGGCCCGACCAGGGAGAAAGATAAAGAGAAAGAGGAAAGAGAAAGATGGCTACATCAGCCCGAGTTCGCGGGCGCGGAGGGCGGCCTGGGTGCGGTCGAGGACGCCGAGTTTGCCGAGGACGTTGGTCATGTGGTTTTTCACCGTGCCCTCGGAGATGCGGAGCTTCGCGCCAATCTCCTTGTTGCTGCAGCCGCTGGCGAGGAACTGCAGCACCTCGAGTTCGCGGGCGGAGAGCGGGGCGGCGAGCGCGGCGGCGGAGGTGGCGCGGCGCGCGTCGTGGGCGCTCGCGCGGTCGACGCCGGCCATGAGTTTCGCGGCGATGCTGGGCTCGAGGACGGAGGCGCCCTGGGTGGCGGCGCGGAGCGAGCCGCAGAGTTTCTCCGCGGGGCTGGCCTTGAGCAGGTAGCCCACGGCGCCGGCGCGGAGGGCCTCGAAGACCTCGGCGTCCTCGTCGAAGGTGGTGAGCACGATCACGCGGGCGGCGGGGCGCGCCGCGACGATGCGGCGCGTGGCCTCGACGCCATTGAGCACAGGCATGCGCAGATCCATCAGGATGACGTCGGGCTGGAGCCGGGCGGCGAGCGTGACGGCCTGTTCACCGTCGGGCGCCTCGCCGACGATGTCGAAGTCGGGCTGCAGCGAGAGGAGCGTGCGGAGCGCCTCGCGGAAGAGCGACTGGTCGTCGACGAGGAGGATGCGGATCTTCTTCACGCTCAGGCGGGCAGTTCGGCGGTGAGGGCGAAGCCGCCCGCGGGCGCGCGGCCGGTGCTGATTTCGCCGCCGAGGAGCGCGACGCGCTCGCGCAGGCCGCGCAGGCCGAAGCCGCTGGCGCTGCCGTTGCCGGCGGCGAGCGCGGCGGCGTCACCGCGGCCGTTGTCGACGAGCGTCAGGCGGACGCGGCGGGGATCGCGGAAGTCGAGCGTGAGCGTGGCGGCCGTGGCGCCGGCGTGCTTGCGGACGTTGGTCAGGCCCTCCTGGGCGGTGCGGAACAGCGCGTGCTCCGCCGCGGCGGTGAGCGGGCGGGGCTGGCCCTCGATCTGCACGGTGGCGGTGCCATCGCAGTCCTGCGCGAGCCGGCGGATCGTATCGATCAAGGGAGGACGCTCGGCGTCGGCCGCGAGGGAGCCGACGGAGCGGCGCACGTCGTCGAGGGCCTCGCCGGCGAGGCGTGCGGCCTTGCCGACCGAGTCGGCGGCGCGCTGCGGCGCGGCGGGGAGGAGGGCCGACGCGGCGTCGAGCTGGGTCTTGATCACGGTGAGGTAGTGGCCGACGCCGTCGTGGATCTCGCGGGCGAGGCGGTTGCGCTCGCGGGTGGTGGCGAGCTCCGCGGCCTGGGCGGCCTGGGCGCGGAGGAGGTCGTTGGCGACGGAGAGTTCGGCGGCGAGTTTCTCGGATTTCTTTCGCGCGGCGAAGGCCTCGCGCGCGAGGAGGGAGAACACGATCGTGAACAGGTAGCCGGACAGGTAGGAGACGAAGGCGCGGACCACGCCGGCGAAACCGAAGGGCACGGCCCAGATGCCGAGGGAGACGGAGAAGAGGGTGAGGCCGACGAGGAGGGCGCCGCGCCAGCCCAGATCGAAGATCGCGTGGCTCACAATCGGCATCGCGAGGATGGCGAAGAAGCCGCGCGAGGGGCTGAGGATGATGGCGGCGGCGACGAGGAGCGTCTGCAGTGCGAAGTAGGCGGGCCGGCGCCAGGGGGCGCGGTTCTCGACGAGCCAGTCGCAGAACGTGGCGAGGATGATGACAAGGCCGCCGAGGAGGAAGGTGACAACGACCTGCCACGGCTCGCCCTGCAGGCGGTCGTTGAAGGTGAACTGCGCGAACGTCGTGAGCACCACGCTCGCGTAGGCGAGGAGGGCGTAGAGCGTGGAGCGTTCGGCGGGAAACCACTTCATCGGGGCGGCACTGTAGCAGGTGCGGGCGGCGGGGGGAACATGACCAAAGTCATGGCGGGGTCATGAGAGCGGGCGGCGGGCCCTGGCGGGCGTGAGCGACGGGCGGAAGAACGACGCGCTGGCGCTCGTCGCCACGGCGGCGGATCAGAATGCCTCGCGGACGGCTTTCGTGAGATTGAGCGAGGCGAGGCGCAGGGCTTGATCGAGCGGCATGCCGGGGGGCGTGATGGAGTGCAGCGCGAGGTTCGCGGGCGGGTGCGCGACGGTGGCGCTGCCGGCGAAGACATGGACGCGTTTGCCGAGGGCGAGCGCGCGGGCGGCGACGGCGCCGGGGCCCTTGCCGTTGAGCGAGCTGTCGTCGAAGCGGCCTTCGCCGGTGATGACGAGATCGGCGGCGGCGAGACGTGTTTCGAGATCGAGCCAGGCGGAAACGAGTTCGTAGCCGGGGACCAGTTCCGCGCCGGCCGCGGTCATGAAGCCGAACGAAATGCCGCCGGCCGCGCCCGCGCCGGGCGTGTCCATGAGGGTGTCGGGCCGGCCGCAGTGGGCGCAGAGCATGATCGCGAGGCGGGCGCTCTCGTGATCGAGCCGGGCGAGATCGCCGGGGCGCAGTCCCTTCTGGGGACCATACGTGGCGGCGGCACCGCGCGGACCGAGGAGCGGGTTGCTCACGTCGCAGGCGATGCGGATCGGGGGCACGGGCGGATGGACCGAGCCGTCGAGGCGGCTAATCTCGCGCCAGCGGGCGGGCACGGGCGGGAAGATGGCCTCGCCGCGCGCGGTGCGACACTCCAGGCCGAGCGCGGCGAGCGCGCCGAGGCCGAGGTCGTGGGTGGCGCTACCGCCGACGCCGAGGAGGATGGCGGCGGCGCCGAGTTCGGTGGCGGTGCGGATGAGTTCGCCGGTGCCGACGGTGGTGGTTTCCCAGACGTCGCGATCCTCGGGTTCGAGGAGGGCGAGGCCGGAGGCGGATGCCATGTCGATGACGGCGATGGTGGGCGCGGCGCGGGTGCGCTCCGGCGGCGCGGGCAGGAGCGCGCGGGCGGCCGGGGGAATCCGATCGAAAGGCACGATGCCGATGGTGGCCTGCACCTCGTCGCCGCGCGGTCCCATGACCGAGGTGCCGATCACCTGGCCGCGGACGGAGGCGGTGAGGATCTCCGCGAAACCCTCGCCGCCGTCGGAGAGCGGGCAGGCGTCGACGATCCAGTCGCCGTGGCGCTCGGCGAGGGCGGCCGTCGCGAACGTGCACGCATCGCGCGCGCTGAGGGAATCCTTGAACTTGTCGAACGCCAGGAGAACGCGCATCGCCGGGGACGCTGCGGGGAGGCGGCGGGCGTTTCAACCGGATTGATGGGGCCCGGTGCGTGCCAGTCTGAGTGGAAACACATCACCACTCTCAAAACCTGTCATTCTGAGGGCCGCCGAAGAATCCAACAGCGCGACCGCAAGCGAACATCCGGTTGGATTCTTCGCCAAGCTTCAGAATGACACGCGAGGGGGCACATGGGCGGTGACCACGCC
Source organism: uncultured Opitutus sp. (assembly GCA_964513055.1). GTDB lineage: Bacteria > Verrucomicrobiota > Verrucomicrobiia > Opitutales > Opitutaceae > ER46. Next base: position 5,102 of record CAZENI010000242.1, on the reverse strand, counting down.
GCGGCCCGGCGTTGGTTTCCGCTCTCAGAATGACAAGTCGGTAGATTGTCTTTCACAAAATCTGTCACGCTTCGGGCTCCATCGGGTTGCCAGGACGGGCTCAGTAGTCGCCCTTGACGCCGATGCTCCACTGGCTGCCGTAGCGCTCGGTCTGGCGGATACGGCCGTCGGACTTGAAATACCAGATCTTGCCGGAGTCGTAGGCGCGGTCGCCGGAGACGAAGACGCTGAGGTTGCGCGTGAACTGGTAGCGGACGTTGGTGAAGAGGATCACGCGGTCCTTGAGAAACTCGTTGTCGTTGGGAAAATACCTCGAGTTGGCCGAGACGGTGTTGGAGCCGGTATACATCTCGTCGGTCCAGGTGCCGTTGACGGAGAGGAAGAACTTGCGGAATTTCCAGGTGACGCCGCCGGAGGCGACGCGCGGCGTGAAGCGGCCGTTGCGCGGGCGCGGCGTGGCGGTGTATTGCGAGTAGTTCGCGTAGAAACCGAGGCCGCGGAGGAGTTCGTTGCGGAAGAACGAGAGCTGCTGCGAGTAGTTGATTTCGAGGCCGCGGACGCGGCGGCTTTCGTTGAGGTTCTCGAAGCTGACGAAGAAGGCGCTGCCGTATTCGGGATCGTTCTCAAGGCCGAAGGCGGAGGCGGGGAGCGGATCGGTCTCGTCGGCGGCGCCGGTGATGTCGGTCTGGAAGACATGGAAACTGACGGTGCCGGCGGGTTTGAAGTAGTATTCGACCATCGCGGAATACTTGTTGGAGCGCTCGGGCTTGAGGTTGGGATTGGGGATCGTGACCTCCATGTCGCCGGTGTTGTTGTTGAGCGAGATGGCCCAGGGGCCGGCGATGTTGTTCAGGTTGGGCCGCTTGATGGCCTTGTTGTAGCCGAACTTCAGGAACAGGTCGGGATTGATTTGGTATTTGGCGGCGGCGCTGGGGAGCCAGTCGTCGTAGTTGCCCCAGGAGGTGACGAGGCCCTGCGAGTAGCGGTAGGCGACGTAGTTCTGGGTGTTGGCGGCGGTGAAGGTCGGGCGCACGACGCCGCCGACGGTGACGGTGCCGCGGGTGGCGAAGGGGTTGCGGTTGACGGGCACCTCGTCGGGCACGCGGCTGGTGGTGCGCGTGTTTTCATTGCGGATACCGGCCTGGAGCTGCCAGCGGCCGAGGCGCGTCTCCTGCATGAGGTAGCCGGCGCGGATGTCCTCCTGGTTGCCCTGGTAGCTGCCGATGAGGTTGCCGAGATCGGTGGCGAGGTTGGCCTCGGTGCGGGTGAAGTAGGCCGGGTTCGACTTGGAGAGCGCATACATCGCTTCCTTGTCGGGCACGGGGAGCGGCTGGATGCCGCCACCCCAGCCCTTGTCGATCAGGAAGGTCGCCTTCGACTGCGGCATGGAAGAGGTGAGCGCGTTGCCAGTGGGGCCGACGTAGGTGGCGTTGTAGGAGTCATTGACCCAGCGGTGGCGGAAGGTGACGCGGTCACTGAAGCCGAACTTGACGGTCGTGGGCTTCTCCCACGCGAGCGAGCGACGGACGTCGATGCGCGCGGTGTATTCCTCGGTCTTGCCGTAGGCCTCGTTGCTGCTGAGTCCCTGGACGGTGGTCTTGCCCCAGCTGTTGTAGTCATACCAGTTCGGGCCGGAGTCCTGCGTGAAATACCAGGACGGCGAATCGACGCTGGTGCGGACGGCGGTCCAGCCGACGCGGTCGAGGCGGACGTTGGTCGTGCCGATGGTGCCGTAGGCGAGGCCGCCGCGGGTCTCGCGGGCGCGGGAGTAGAGGAGCGAGGTGTCGACGCCCCAGGGGCCGCGCTTGTATTTGGCGATCAAGGACAGGTTGGTGTTGTCCTTGAACTTGCCGGTGGACTCGCCGGACTGCTGGACGCTGGTGTTGGTGTTGGCGGGGTTGTTGGTGGCGACGACGCGGAGAAGGGACGAGCCGGCGCCGAGGTTGGCGGCGTTGGTGACGAAGTTGAGGTTCCGGTTGGCGAAGAAATCGTTGAACCAACTGTAGCTGACGGCGCCGGTGAGGCGCAGGCCGCGGAAGGGCTCGTAGTCGAGTTTGATGCCACCGGCGGATTTCTCGACGATCTTGGGGCCGTCCTTGAAATTCACGCTCGTGATCAGCGGCGTGCCGGCGGCCTGGGCCTGCGCGGAGGTGTAGTCGTAGCTGAGGGCGTGGCGGAACTGTTCCTTGTAGATGTTGGTGAACGCGCCGTTGAGGGTGAGGCCGAGTTTCCGGTCGAAGAAGGCGTTGGTGTAATCGAAGGAGAAGCGCGGGCGGGTCTTGGCGTGGAGGCCGTCGTCGTGGCGGGGCGTGCGCTTGAGGCCGTTCTCCAGCGAATTCCAGATCACGCCGGCGGAGTAGCCGAAGCGCGCGCGCTTCAGGTCGAGCGCGCTGCGGGTGCGGAGATTGACGGTGCCGCCGGGGGCGTCGCCGGACATGTCGGCGCTGAGGGTCTTGTTCACCTCGATCGACTCGATGTTGTTCATCGAGACGGACTCGAATTCGAACTGGCGCGTGTCGCCGCCGAAGCCGCCGCTGTTGCCGCTGGCCTGGGTGTTGCCGTCGAGGGTGACGTAGCCGTAGCGCGGATCCATGCCGCCGAAGCGGGCGGCGCGCGTATCCGTTTCGACATACTCCAGTGAGATGCCGGGCATGTATTTGAGGAACTCGCCGATGTTGCCCTCGGACATGTCGCCGAAGTTGTCGGCGGACATGACGGTCTTCACGTTCATCGACTGCTTCTGCTCGGCGACGGCCTTGGACTGGCCCTCGCGCTCCACCTCGACGACGAAGGCGCCGAGCTTGATCACGTCCTCGCCGGTGCGGCGGGCGCTGGTGAGGGCGAGGTCGAAGTCCTTCGTGGCGACGGCGCCGGCGGTGACGGCGACCGTGGCCTTCATGGCCTCGGCGCCGGGATAGGTGACGACGATGGATGCCTGGCCGGCGGGGACGTTGAGAAACTGGTAGTAGCCGCCGTCCTCGGTGTTGACGACCTGGTTGCTGCCCTCGAGGCGCACCTCGGCGTTGCGGACGTATTCGTTGGTGGCGGGGTTGAGCACGCGGCCCTGCAGCGTGCCGGTGCCGGATTGGGCGAAGGCGATCGCGGGGAGGAGCGAGACGACGAGGAGGCGGAGCCAGGCGAACGCGCGGGGGCGCGCGACGGTGACTGTGGTCGGGGAGGTGGGCGTGGGCATGGTGGGTCAGTCGGCCGCTCCGACTCCGCGGGGATGGACAAAATCAACACGGATGGAGATCTTTCACCACGGGGTATGGGGCAGCCGGCATGGAGTAACTTGCCTCTGCACCGGGCGCGGAAAAGCGGCGGAAACGTTACATCGTTAAGCGATCCGGCGGTGGCGATGCGGCGGAGCGCTGGTCGTTGGCTGCCCGGCGCGTGAGCGCAGGGAGCCGACGGGCGCAGAAGGTCGCGGCCCTCCCTGAGCGCATGCGCGGGGCCAAGATCACCCGGCGGGCCTAGCGATCGGCGATGAACGCGAAGCGCGGCTGGCGGACGCCGTTGAACTCGATGGTCTCGGTGAACATCGCCGCGGGGCGCACCCAGAGGCCGCGGTCGCCGTAGAGCGGTTCGTAGACGACGAGGGGCGCGAGCGTCTCGGAATGCCGGGCGAGGCCGACGACGCGATACTCGTTGCCCTTGTAGTGACGGTAACGGCCGGGGCGCGGCTCGGCGGGCAGAGGCGGGAGGGGATCGTCGTTCATCGGGCGAGACGCCGGCGGTGGTTTCACTCCACCCGCAGGATGCCCTTCATCAGCGTGGCGTGACCGGGGAAGGTGCAGAGGTAGTCGTAGTCGCCGGGCTTGGACGGCGCGGTGAAGAAGATAGTGTCGCTCGACTCGGGCAGGGTCAGCGCGGTGTGGTAGAGCACATCGTCGCTCTCGGGCACGAAGTTCTTCGCGTTGCCGTCGATGCCGAGCGCGAGCGCGGCCTCGCCGACGGCCTGGCCGCGGCCGGGCGCGCAGAGGACGAAGTTGTGCAGCATGTCGTCGGAGTTGCGGAAGACGAGGCGCACGCGGGCGCCGGCCTTCACGGTGAGCAGCGTCGTGTCGAACTTCAGGCCGGGCTGCGTGCCGAGGAGGATGGTCCGGTCGCCCTCGTCACCGGGCCAGTCGGACGGCACCTTGCTCGGGTGCTTCTTCGTGTTGGCGGTGGCGATGGTCGGCACGGCGGCGACGCAGAGTTCGGCGTCCTTCGGGTCGAGCGGAATGATCCGGTGGCCGTCGGGAAAGCGGTTCAGCGTGTAGTAGGTCGTTGGATGCAGCAGCGGCTCGGTGCCGCCGGCGGCGCGCAGGCCGGGCGCCTTGATCTCGTGGATGTAGCCCTCGCGCAGGCAGCCGGCGGCGAGGCGCACGCTCAGACCGTCCGGCGCGACCACGACTTTGCGCACGGGGCAGGCGAGGCGGTTGACCGGCGCGCTGCCGTAGGCGCGGTGGTAGAGATAGGTGAAGCCGCCGATGCTGTAGCTCTCGGGCTTTTCCGCGGTCGCGCGATCCACGGGCTGCGTGAAGGTGAGCACGAAGCCGTCGGGCTGCGCGCGGACCTCCTTAATCTCGAACGGAGTTTTCCCCGTCCACACCAGCCGCTCGAGGCCGAACTGCTTCGAGCCGACGGCGCCCCAGCCGCGCGCCGTCTCGCCGGCGAAGAGCACGCCGTCCTCGCCGTGCGCCAGGCGGATGATGCCGCAGTCGAAGCCTTCGCGAAACGCATACGCCGCGCCCTGCCACACGCCCTTCACCTGCTCGAGCGTGAGGCGGACGATCTTGCTCTGGCCTTGGTCCGCGAGAAAGAGCTGGCCGGCGAACGGACCGAACTTCCCGCCGGTGAGATCCTCGATCACGCCGGCGTTCGAGATGCCGTGAATGGTGTGCGGCAGCCAGATTGCGGGCGGCTTCACGGCGGGGAGGCGTTTCGCGACCTCATGCATCGGCTCCTCGAAGTCCTTGATGTCGTCGGGTCGCAGCGTGACGGTCGACCCCGGCAGCCGGCTCCACGCGAGCCCGGCGGGGTGGCCGGCGAAGTCTCCGGGCGCGAGGTGCGTGAGCCGGCCGGAGCCGACCCACTCGCCCTGATTCTCGGAGGCAAAC
>CAZENI010000241.1:0-11626 GCA_964513055.1 uncultured Opitutus sp. | reverse complement strand
CGGCCACCGCGCGGTAGGGCGGGCGAGCGAGCTCGGCGCGGGTGGCGTCGAGCGCCACGAGATCGTCGGCATGCACGAAGTCCGCGACGCGCACGTCCATGAGCCGCGTGATGGCGCGGCCGAACTTGCGCGCGAAGGTGAGGTTGGCGGCGAGCATGCGCCCGTTGAGATCGCGGCAATACGCCGAGTCGGCGCTGGTTTCCCACGCGCCGAGCCAGCCCTCGAAGGGCGACTTGTGGTCGATGGTCACGAACGGCTCGCTGCTGACGGCGGACATGGTGGAGAAGGGGAGCGTCGGCGATGGCCCGGACGGGAGCCGGACGGCGGCAGCGGGTCGGGTTACAACAGGCCTTGCAGCATCGAGGGCAGCCGCTGGAGCGAGTTGGCGAGGGAGGCGCGCGCGAGCATGGATTCCGGACCATCGGCGCCGTAGAGGATGTGCCAGCCGGGAAGCGTCAGCCACGTGTCCGCCTCGATCGGCTGGACCTGCTCGAAGCCGCCGGAGATCCCGGCGTGCCGGACGAGATGATCGGCGATCTGCACGGCCGCGGCGAAGAGCCGGTGCCGCGGCGCGCGATCGGGATCGTTGTGATAGCGGACGGCGAAGACGATCTCGTCGCCGAGCTGGTGGCGCGCGATGTAGTGGGCGCCGATGCGCGCGTGGTCCCAGCCGATGAGCTCGCGTTCGAGGCGGCAGAACTCGTCCGGCGTGTCCGCCGGCGTGATGATGAGCGCGCGCAACTCATCGGGAAACGCATAGGCCATGACGACCTTGCCGACGTTGTGCAGCAGGCCGATGAGATAGTCGGTGTCGTCGTCGATGTGCAGCGGCGTCGAGGCGAGGATCTCGCGCGTGAGGATCGCGGTGGCGATGCTGTGCGTCCAGAGATCCTTCCAGGGCAGCGAGGCCGAGGTGTGCTGCTGGAGCTGCTCGAGTTCCTCGATGACCGGCGTGGCCATCGAGAGTTCGCGGATCTGGCGCAGGCCGAGGAAGAACACGGCCTCCTCGATGTTGTTCACGCGCGTCGACAGGCCGAAGTAGACCGAGTTGACCATGCGCAGCAGCCGCGCGGAGAGGGAAGGATCGCGGCGGATGACTTCGGCGATCTGCGAATTCAGGCTGCCCTCGGAACGCACGAGATCCCCCAGGGCGCGATTGATGCTCTGGAGGGACGCCAGCTTGGGGCAGGCGTTGATCCGGCGGACGATCTCGTCCTCGGCAAAAGGGATCGCGCGGAGCGGCGGCGGCGCGGAGTTCAGGGTGAGCATGCGGCGAAAAGTAAAGGCGTTGCGCAAGACATCGGCGCGAGCGCAGCCGCCTTGAGGGCGAATGGATTAAAGTTTCCACGCCGCGCGCCGAATTCTGCGGGTGTCACCCCGCTGATTGTCGCCCGCGAAAATCCAGTCCCTCCTCCAGATCGCGATCAGCCATCATCGCGCCGGCCGCCTCGCGCAGGCGGAGACGCTGTATCGGCAGGCGCGGGCGGCGGCGCCGCGGAGCTTCGAGGTGCTGCAACTCTCGGGGCTCGCCGCGTTCCAGCAGGACCGGATCCCCGAGGCGATCGACCTGCTCTCCCGCGCGCACAAGCTCGATCCACGGCACGCCGTGTGCGCGATGCGGCTGGCGCTCGCGCTGCTGGCGGCGCGGCGGGCGAAGGAGGCGGAGGCGCTGTTGCGCCACGCCGTCGCGTTGAAGCCGGAGCTGGCCGAGGGCTGGGACAATCTCGCGTATTGCCTGAAGACGCAGGACCGGCTGATGGAGGCGATCGGCTGCCACGAGAAAGCGGTCGCGCTGAAGCCGGACTACGCGCTCGGCTGGTATAACTTCGGCCTGACGCAGGGCCTGCTGGGCCGGATCGCGCCGGCGATCGCGTGCCACGAGCGCGCACTCGCGGCCGATCCAAACTACGCCAATGCCCGCTACGGCCGCGCGCAGGCGCTGCACCAGGCGCACCGGATCGCGGAGGCGGTGGCGGACTACGACGCGTTTCTCGCGCTGCGGCCGCAGTCGCTCGAGGCGCGGAGCAACCGGCTCTTCGCGTTGAACAACCTCGAGACGATCTCGCGCGAGGCGCTGTTCGCGGAGCACGTCGCGTATGGCCGCGCGGTCGGCGCGGCGCCGGCGCGGGAGTTTCCGAACGCGCGCGAGCCGGCGAAGCGCCTGCGGGTCGCGGTGCTCTCGCCGGATCTCCGCACGCACTCGTGCGCGTATTTCCTGGAACCGCTGCTGCAGCACCTCGATCCGGAAAAGTTCGAGCTCCATCTCTACCACGACCATTTCCGCACCGATGCGGTGTCGGAGCGCCTGCGGGCTCTGGCCGCGGTCTGGCGCAACTTCGTCGGCCAGCCGGGCGCCGTGCTGGAGCAGACGATCCGCGCCGACGCGCCTGACATCCTGATCGATCTGGCCGGCCACACGGGTATGACCAACCGGCTGCCGGTCCTGGCGCGGCGCGTGGCCCCGGTGCAGATCACGTATCTCGGCTATCCCAACACGACGGGCGTTCCCGCGATGGACTATCGCTTCACCGACGCGCTTGCGGACCCGCCGGGCGCGGCGGACGCGCTGGCCACGGAACGGCTGGTGCGGTTTGCGCCGACGGCGTGGGCGTATCAGACGCCGGAGGACGCACCGGAGGTGGCGCCCGCTCCCTGCCTGGCGCGGGGGCACGTGACGTTTGGCTGTTTCAACAACGCCGGCAAATTCACCGATCGGGCGGTCGCGCTGTGGTCGCGCGTGCTGGCGGCGGTTCCCGGATCGCGGCTGCAGCTCAAGGGCCGGGGCTTCGCGGACCCGGCGACGCGGGCGCATTATGAGGCGTGGTTCGAGCGCTTCGGCGTGGAGCCGGCGCGCCTTGATCTGATCGAGCGCACCGAGGACACGCGTTCGCATCTCGCGCTGTATCACGGCGTGGACATCGCGCTCGACACGTTTCCCTACCACGGCACGACCACGACGTGCGAGGCGCTCTGGATGGGGGTGCCGGTGGTGACGTGCGCCGGCGATCGCCACGCGGCCCGGGTGGGCGTGAGCCTGCTCGCGGCGGCCGGCCATCCGGAATGGGTCGCGACCGACGAGGACGCCTATGTGCGGATCGCGGCTGGACTGGCGGCGGAGCCGGCGCGGCTCGCCGGCCTGCGCGCGGGCCTGCGCGACGATCTGCGGCGCGGGCCGCTGCTGGATCACGCGGGTCAGGCGGAGCGGTTCGGCGCGGCGCTGCGGCAGTGCTGGGGCGAATGGTGCGCGGGCCGGGCGTCATGACGACGGGCCGGCTAGTGCTTCAGTCGCGGCGGGGACGTGCCGATGTGGCCGTGACACCATGATCGCCGCACCGCCGTCCCGTGAATCGCTGCTGCGCGCGGTGAGGAACTTTCCTGCCGCGCCGATGATCCTGGCGCGCGTCGGCCGGATGCTCGCCGACATGGATGCGCCGATCGAGGATCTGACGGCGCTCCTGAAATGCGATGCGGCGCTCACGGCACGCATCCTGCGCATCGCCAATAGTGTGATGTATAGTTCCGGCGAGCCGTGCGGCTCGCTCGAGGAGGCGGTCCTGCGGCTGGGCTTTCGGGAGACGCACCGGTTGACCGGCTTCGCGGCCACGGCGCAGATCGTGGAGCGGACCCTGCCGTTCTACGGCGTCACGGCCGCGCAGTTCCGCGAGAACGCCCTGCTGTGCGCGTTGGTGATGGAGCGGCTCGCCGGACCGGCGGAACTCGATCAGCCGACCGCCTACACCGCCGGGCTCCTGCGCTCGATCGGGAAGATCGCGCTGGATCGCTGGGTCGGCCTGCGGCCCGGGATCGAAGGCTACGATGCCAGCGGTGGCGGTCCGCTGGGGGACTGGGAAACCGCGCACGCGGGGATGAACAACGGCGAAACGGCGGAGATGATTCTGAGCGAGTGGCTTTTTCCCGCGCACACGATCGAGGCGATCCGGCATCACTACGAGCCGGCGACGGCGTCGCGCCTGGCGAACCTCCTGCACGTCGCGGCCGGGGCGGTGGAGCGCTGCGGACACGGCTGGCCGGGCGAGCATGCCTACTGGCAGGTGACGCCGGAGCAGTTCGCGCTCGCGGGGGTCGACGCGGAGCAGGTCGACGAGGGCACGCGCGCGGCGCTGGAAGCGTTCGGGCCGGTCCGCGCGGCGGTCGGTTGAGGCAAAAACGTCCCGGCAAGTTTTGCCGCGCGCGGGTGGGCGTGGCGCGAAAAGTTTCCTGCTTGTTTGCGGGCAAGTGAGTTAGGCGAGTCGCGGAATCGCTGGCATCGGACATGCGAACAACGCCGCCGCATGACTCCCGTTCCTCTTTCCTGCCCGACCCCGCCCCGGCCCTTCGATTTGGAAAACGCGAGCATCCTGGTGACGGGCGGCACCGGCTCGTTTGGCAAGGCCTTTGTCCGAACCGTGCTCGATCGCTATCCGTCGGTGCGCCGGCTGGTGATCTTTTCGCGCGACGAGTTGAAGCAGTTCGAGATGGCGCAGCAGTTCCCGAAGCGCCGCTACGACGCCATCCGCTATTTCATCGGCGACATGCGCGACGAGAAGCGGCTGCGGCGCGCGCTCGAGGGCATCGATGTGGTGGTGCACGCGGCGGCGCTCAAACAGGTGCCCGCGGCGGAATACAATCCCTTCGAGTGCATCAAGACCAACGTCCTCGGCGCGCAGAATCTGATCGAGGCGTGCCTCGACAGCGGCGTGCGGCGCGTCGTGGCGCTTTCCACCGACAAGGCCGCGGCGCCGATCAACCTCTACGGCGCGACGAAGCTCTGCTCCGACAAGCTCTTCGTGGCGGCGAACAACATCAAGGGCACGCGCGACCTGCGGTTCAGCGTCGTGCGCTACGGCAACGTCATGGGCAGCCGTGGCTCGGTCATCCCGTTCTTCCTCGAGAAGCGAAAGACGGGCGTGCTGCCGATCACCGACCCGGCGATGACGCGTTTCAACATCAGCCTGCAGGAGGGCGTGGAGATGGTGCTGTGGAGCCTCCAGCGCGCGTGGGGCGGCGAGATTCTCGTGCCGAAGATCCCCTCGTATCGCATCGGCGATCTCGCGCAGGCGATCGGCCCGGACTGCGAGCATCCCGTGGTAGGCGTGCGGCCGGGCGAAAAGATCCACGAGGAGATGATCACGGCGAGCGACAGTCTCCACACGGTCGACCTCGGCCGCTACTACGCGATTCTGCCGAGCGCCGCGGAATACAACGTGGATGACTACTGCCTGCAGCCCGATGTGCAGCGCGTGACGCCCGGCTTCTGCTACAACAGCGGCACCAACGATCATTTCCTGTCCATCGCCGAACTGCGCGAACTGATCTCGGAGCAACTCGGCGAGACCGTCGGCGCGGAGCGGGACCCCGGCCACGACAGCCGCGTGTCGGAGTTTCAGCCGCTGAAGACCGTCGCCTGACGCACCGCCGCCGCGTCGCGCCCCTCGCGTCTCACCTCGCAACTCGCTCGCGCCATGAATCCCCCCGCCACGCTCGAAACGGTGCCGTCCGCCGGCGGAGTGCGCCCGGGCGCCGGGCCGGCCGCGCCGGACCGCGACGCGTTCTTCCGCGAGATTCCCTCCGAGACCACGCCGGCGGAGCGGAGGTTTCTCGCCGACTTCTTCCAGCACCAGTGGGGTGGCGAGGGGCACGTCGTCGAGATCGGCCCGTTTCTCGGCGGCACCACGCGAGCGATCGCGTGGGGCATGCTGCACCATCCGCGGCTCGCGCCGGACGCGCTGCTGCACACGTTCGATCGCTTCGACGACTACTATTCGGCGGAGCGGCTCCGGCAGACCATCGAGCCGATGGTGCGCGACGGGATTTTCCTGGCGGCGGAGGCCGATGACCTGTGCCGGGCGAGTGATTTCGAGCGGCTCTTCCATGCCATCCATGCGCCGCACGCCTACGCGCAGCGGGTGCGGCTGCACAACTCGCCGCTGCCGGATCGCCCGGAGGAGATCGACGCCTCGACCTCGCTGACGTGCCTCGCCGCGGAGGACGCTCTCGGCGCGCTCTTCATCGACGGCTGCAAGTCCTGGGCCTCGACGCACTACGCGATGCAGTTCCTGCTCCCGCGCACGCGCGTGGGCGCGCCCGTGATCTTCCAGGATTTCGGCTGGTATACGTGTTTCTGGATCTCCGCGTGCACCCATGCGCTGCGCGACGTCCTCACGCTGGAGAGCTGGGTCGACGCGACCTATGCGTTCCGGCTGACTCGGTCGATCACAGCCGAGGAAGTCGCGCGCCGCTTCGCGCGCACGCCCGCGGCGATGGGCGTGGAGTTCTTCCGCGCTTCCGCGGCGGCGCTCTTCGAACGCAGCCGCCGCGCCGACGATCGGCGGGGCGAGTTGATCGCGCAACTGCACCACGTCGCGGCGCTCGTGACGCTCGGCCGCAAGCCGGCCGCCGCGAAAATTCTCCAGAAGCTCGACGTCCGGCGCCACGCCGCCGACGCCAACCTGATCCGCGGCTGCCTCAAGAGCCCGACCTACGGTCCGGGCGGCAAGCCGATCCTGTGGCAGGATCCCGCCTGACCGCCCGGTCGCCGCGCCATGCTGCCCTACGGACGACAAGACATCACTGAGGAAGACATCGCCGCCGTGGCCGCGGCGTTGCGCTCGGACTACCTGACGCAGGGACCGATCGTGGAGGAATTCGAGCGGCGCTTCGCCGCACGCGTCGGTGCAAAGCATGCCGTGGCCGTGTGCAACGCGACCGCCGCGCTGCATCTCGCCCTGCGCGTCGCGGGCGTGGGGCCGGGCGATCGTGTCGTGACTTCGCCGAACACGTTTCTCGCTTCGGCCAACGCCGCCGCCTACGTGGGCGCGACGCCTGATTTCGCCGACATCGATCCGGTGAGTTTCACGCTCGACCCGGTCGCGCTCGAGGCTGGCTGGCGCGACGACACGCGCGCGGTGGTCGCGGTGGATTTCGCCGGGCAGGCGGCCGATCTGCCGGCGATCGCCCGGGTCGCGCGCGCGCGCGGCGCGGTGGTGATCGAGGACGCGTGCCATGCGATCGGCGGAAAGTTCTTCGTCGATGTGCAGCCCGGGCGCGCGTGGAACATCGGCGGCAATCCCTGGGCGGATCTGGCGGTCTTCAGTTTTCATCCGGTCAAGACCCTGACGACCGGGGAGGGCGGCATGCTCGTGACCGACCGGGCGGACTGGGCCGCACACGCGCGCCGGTTGCGCTCGCACGGCATCGAGCGCGAGGCGGCGCGGTTCACTGAATTCACCGGCGAGCAGGGCCCCTGGCTGCACGAGATGCAGGAACTGGGCTACAACTACCGGCTGACGGACATCCAGAGCGCACTCGGCCTCTCGCAACTCTCCCGGCTCGACGCCGCGCTGATCCGGCGGCGCGCGATCGTCGCGGGCTACAACGACGCCTTCGCGGGCCTCGACTGGTTCGCGACTCCCGGATTGCGCGTGGCCGCCGACGCCGCGACGACCTCGTGGCACCTCTACGTCGCGCAGATCGATTTCGCCGGTATCGGCAAGACTCGGGCCGAGGTGATGGCCGAGTTGCGCGCCGCCGGCGTCGGCACGCAGGTGCATTACATCCCGGTCCATCTCCAGCCGTGGTATCGCCGCACGTATGGCTACGGCCCCGGCAAGTGCCCGGTCGCGGAGGCCGGCTACGCGCGCACCCTTAGCCTGCCCCTGTATCCGTCAATGAGCGACGCCGACGTGGCGCGGGTCGTCGCCGCCGTCCACGCGCTCGCTCCCGTCACCGTCGCATGAACGCCCTCTGCATCATTCCCGCGCGCGGCGGCAGCAAGCGCATCCCCTTCAAGAACGGGAAACCGTTCTGCGGCCGGCCGATGATTGCCTGGTCGATCGCGGCGGCGCGTGAATCGGGCCTGTTCGGGCGCATCCTCGTGTCGACCGACGATGCGCGCATCGCCGCCATCGCCCGGGAACACGGCGCCGAGGCGCCGTTCGTGCGTCCGCCGGAACTGTCGGACGATCACACGCCCATCGTGCCAGTCGTGCGGCACGCGATGACGTGGGCCACGGAAGACGGCTGGGACGGCCGCCACGTGTGCTGTCTCTTTGCAACGGCGCCGTTCGTGACGGCCGCGTTGCTGCGCGAAGGCCACGACACCCTGGTCGCGCATCCGGACACGGATTTCGTTTTCACGGCGGCGCGGTTCTCGTTTCCGATTTTCCGCGCGGTGCGGCTGCAGCCGGAGGGGACGGTCCGGATGTTCTGGCCGGAGCACGAGCTGACGCGTTCGCAGGATCTGCCGGCGGCCTATCACGAGGCGGGACAATTTTTCTGGGCGACGCGGCCCGCGCTCCACGAGCGCAACGGCATCTACGGCGCGCGCAGCCGGATGGTCATCGTGCCGCCCGAGCGCGTGCAGGACATCGACACCGAGGAGGACTGGGCCCGCGCCCAGGTCCTCGCGCTTCATCTCGAACACGCGCCGGCTGCGAACGCCGCGCCGGCGCGACGCACGGCCTGAGATCCGACCGTCATGCCACACTCCGCACCTTCCTCTCCGCTGTCTCCGACGCTGCTGATCCGCGCCGACGCCGGCGGCGCGATGGGCGCCGGTCATGTCATGCGGATGCTGGCCCTCGCACAGGCGTGGATCGCACACGGCGGCGTGGCGCACTTCGCGAGCGTGCAGTGCCCGCCCGCGCTGACGGTGCGACTTGGGTGCGAGGGCGTGCAGTTTCACGCCCTGATTGCGTGCGAACCCGGCTCGAGCGACGATGGCGCGCAAACGGTGCGGCTGGCCCGGGACTGCGGCGCGGCTTGGGTTGCGCTCGACGGCTATCACCACGGGCTCGCCGCACAATCAGCGCTCTCGGAGGCCGGCTTCCGGGTGCTGGCCGTCGACGACTACGGTCACGCCGACGTCTGGTGCGCCGACCTGATCCTCAACCAGAACTTCGACGCCGGGCAGCGCTGCTACGTCAATCGCCTCAGTGGCGGCGAACAGCTCCTCGGTCCCGTATTTGCGCTGCTGCGACGGGAATTCTGGGACGCCGCCGGCGGCGACGTGGCCCGGGCCGGGCAGGGTGGGCCCCTCCGCCGGATTTTGGTCACGCTTGGCGGAGTTGATGCGGACAACGTCTCCGGCCGTTTCCTCTCCGGTCTGGAGGCCGCGGCCGTTTCGCCGCTGGAGGTGCGCGTCCTCCTCGGCGCGGGCAATCCGCATGCGGCCGAGGTCGCGTTGCGCGCCCGCGCGTCCCGGCACGCGATCGAGGTCGTGCGCGACTGCACCGACATGCCGGCCATGTATCGCTGGGCTGACGGCGTGATCTCCGCCGCCGGGAGCACGTGCTACGAATGGCTTTACTTCGGGCTGCCGGCGCTGGTCGTCGCGGTTGCCGACAACCAGGTGTCGAACGCCCGCTGGCTGCAGGCCCAGGGCCGGGCGGTGGTGCTGGCGCCCACGGGGAATCGTCAGGCCGCGGACTGGTGCGCGCCGATCGCGCGCTGGCTGCGCACCGGCGCGGTAACCGTGACCGCGGATGCCGTCCCGCTCGTGGATGCGCAAGGCGCGCATCGCGTCGTCGCGGCGATGCAGTCGCGGCTGAACCGCGTGCTGCTGGAGGAGGCGTGTCATGGTTGAGCTGCGCGAGTTCTACACGGCGGTGTATCGCATCCGCGCGTTCGAGGAGCGGCTGCTCGAGCTTTTCAGCGAGGGAAAGCTCAACGGCACCACGCACACCGGCATCGGGCAGGAGGCGACGGCGGTGGGCGTCATCGCGAATCTCGAGCCGCGCGATTTGATTTTTTCCAGCCACCGCTGCCACGGACATTACCTCGCGCGTTTCGGCGATGTGCGCGGCCTGCTCGCGGAGATCATGGGTCGTGCCGATGGCGTGTGCGGCGGGCGCGGGGGCAGCCAGCACTTGTGTCGCGACGGGTTCTTTACGAACGGCGTGCAGGGCGGCTACCTCGGCATCGCGGTCGGCATGGCGCTGGCGGAGAAGCGCAAACGCACCGGCGCGGTGGTCACGGTTTTCATTGGCGACGGCACGCTCGGCGAAGGCGCCGTTTACGAGGCCCTCAACTTGGCGTCGCTCTGGCGCGTGCCGCTGCTGCTCGTGGTCGAGGACAACGGCTACGCGCAGACCACGCCGGTGACGGCGAATCTCGCCGGCTCGATGCGCGCGCGGTTCGAGGCGTTCGGCCTGCCCTGCGGCGAAATCGCCAGCACCGATGTCGTCGAGCTGCACGCGCGCTTCCGCGGCCTCGCGGCCGAGGTGCGCGCGACCCAGTCCCCGCGCGTCGAGATCGTCCGCAACTACCGGCTCGGCCCGCACAGCAAGGGCGACGACTTCCGGCCCGCGGCCGAGATTGCCGGCGCCCGGGCTCTCGATCCGCTCGTGCTGCTGCGCGGGCGGATGGACTCCACCGAGTGCGCGCGCCTCGAGTCCGAGGTCCGGGAGGAACTGCAACAAGCCGAGGACGACGTGACGGCGCGGCCGCTCGCGTCGGTGCCTGCCTAAACGCCATGCGCTACGTCGACTCCCTCAACCAGTCGCTGCACCGGCTCTTCGCCGAGGACGAGCGCGTGCACCTGATCGGCGAAGACCTGCTCGATCCGTATGGCGGCGCGTTCAAGGTCGCGCGGGGACTGTCGACGGCGTTTCCCGACCGCGTCCTGTCCACGCCGATCAGCGAGTCGGCGATCGTCGGGACGGCGACCGGGCTCGCGATGCGTGGGCTGCGGCCGATCGCCGAGATCATGTTCGCCGACTTTCTCCATCTGGCGGCCGACCAGATCGTGAATCACGCGACGAAGTTTCCCTGGATGTATGCCGGGCAGGTCGAGGTGCCGCTCGTGATCCGCACGCCCGTCGGCGGCGGGCGCGGCTATGGGCCCACGCACAGCCAGTCGCCGGAGAGCGCGTTCCTCGGCGTGCCGGGCCTTACGATCGCGGCGCCGAGCCTGTGCCACGATCCCGGCGAACTCCTGCGCGCCGCGGTGCTGGATCTGCCGGGGGTGTGCCTGTTCCTCGAACACAAGCTGCTTTATCCCCGGGAGATCTTCGCGGCGGCCACGGGGCGCCACGAGGCGTTTCACCTGCGCCGGGTGTCCGCGCCGGCGGAGCCGCTGCCGACGATGTCGCTCGCGATCGTGCCCGGGGCGAAGCCCGACCTCACGCTGATCTGTTACGGCGGGATGCTGCCGCCCGCACTCGTGGCGGCGTATGAGCTTTTCATGGACTGCGAGTGGAACATCGAGGTGATCGTGCCGGCGCGAATCCGGCCGGTGCCGGCCGCGGACCTGTTCCCGGCGGCGGCGCGCGCCGGTCGCGTGCTCGTCGTCGAGGAAGGCTGCCTGACGGGCGGCTGGGGCGGGGAGGTGTCCGCGCTGCTGCACGAGAAACTGTTCAAGCTCCTCGACGGACCGGTGCAGCGCCTCGGCGCCGCCGACAGCCCGATCCCGAGCGGCATCGCGCTGGAGCGCGAGGTCCTGCCGACGGCGGAGAAGATTCAGCGGAAGATCCGCACGATGCTCGGCTGACCCATGAACCCCGCTCCCCGCATTCTCCGCGCGCCCCAGCTGGGCGTGAACGAAAGCACCGCCCGCCTCGTGCGCGACGTGCCACGGGATGATCGATCCGCTGGGCAAGGTTCCGGCAGCGTCCGCGGCGCTCTTGCG
>CAZENI010000240.1:11131-11692 GCA_964513055.1 uncultured Opitutus sp. | reverse complement strand
GGCCAACTGGCTCAACGCGCGCGCGTGGTTGCGCGAGAAACTGCAGGGCCTGCCGGTTGAAATCGCGCCCGATGCCGCGGGCAATCTCTGGGCCACGCTGCGCGGCGAGAGCGAGCGGACGCTCGTGATCGGCGGGCACCTGGACTCGGTGCCCAACGGCGGCTGGCTCGACGGCTGCCTGAACGTGCTGGCGGGTTTGGAAATCCTGCGGCGGATCAACGCCCACTACCGGGGTCGCCCGCCCGTCACGGTGCGGCTCGTCGACTGGGCGGACGAAGAGGGCGCGCGTTTCGGGAAGAGCCTCTTCGGTTCCTCCGCCTGTGCCGGCACGCTCAACATGGAGGAGGCGCGAGGGCTGAAGGATCGCGAGGGCATCACGCTGCCGGCGGCACTGCGCAACGTCGGGATCGACTTCGAGCGCGTGAAGGAGAGCGGCGGCGAACGGCGCCAGGCC
This sequence comes from uncultured Opitutus sp., assembly GCA_964513055.1. Lineage (GTDB taxonomy): Bacteria > Verrucomicrobiota > Verrucomicrobiia > Opitutales > Opitutaceae > ER46. The sequence goes on along the minus strand of CAZENI010000240.1, from coordinate 11,238 downwards.
GCGGCCTATATCGAGCTGCACATCGAGCAGGGGCCGGTGCTGCTCGATCTCGATCTGCCGCTGGGCGCGGTGCTCGGGACGTTTGGCGTGGAGCGGCATGCGATCAC
>CAZENI010000240.1:0-11121 GCA_964513055.1 uncultured Opitutus sp. | reverse complement strand
CGCGGCCAGGCGGCGCATTCGGCAGCACGCCGATGCACCGGCGCCGGGACGCGTTTCTCGCCGCGGCGCGGATGAGTCCGGAGATTTATGCGATCGCCGAGCGCAGCGGCGGCGGCGTCTGCACCATCGGCTCGTGCACGACGAAGCCGGGCATCGTCACGAGCGTGGTCGAGGAATGCCGGATCACGCTCGATCAGCGGCACCTCGATCCGTCGGCGCTGGCGCGGATGCTGACCGACGCGCGGGCGGCGAGCGAGCGCTTCGCGCGGGAGGGCCGCGTCGAAGTGGCGTGGGAGCGGCTCTGGCAGATCGAGCCGCGGCCGTTTCATGCCGGGCTGATCGAGCTCTGCGACCAGGCGATCCGGGAGACGGCGGGCGTCTCGCACCGGCTGCCGTCGGGGCCGCTGCACGATGCCGCGGAGATGTGCGGCGCGGGCGTGCCGACGGTGATGATGTTCGTCCAGAGCCTCCACGGCATCAGCCATAACAAGATTGAGGATACGAAGGAGGAGCACCTCGAGCTGTGCGTCGCGGCGTTCGACCGGCTGGCGGACAAGGCGATCGCGTGGATCGCCGCGGGAGAGGGGCGGGTGGCCCCGTGAGCGGCGAACTGCTGCCGCTGGCGGAGGCGTGGGGAGCGGCGGGGTTCGCCGAGCTCTCGTCGCTGGCCTGGAAGGAGATCGCGGCCGCGGGGGCGGTCGTGGTCACGCTCGCGGGCGTCTGGTTGTGCTGGGGCGCGCCCCGCTACCGGATGTCGATCGAGGAGCGGGCGAAGGACGGGCTTTACACCGAGGACGAAGCGCGCCGGAAAATCCGCTTCATGGCGTGGTTCGGGCCGGCGGTGACGATCACCGGGTGCCTGCTCCTGGGCGTCGTGATACTGCGCTGAAATCAACGCAGTTGCTCGATCTCCTCGCACGCGCGGTCGAGGCCGCGCTCCGCGCGGACGCGTTCGCCGAGGTCGGCGGCGCGCGTGGCCACGGCCGGATCGGAGAGCAGGGCCGCGAGGGCGGTGGCGGCGGAGTCGGGGCGGTAGCGCTCGCGTTGGACGAGCCGGGCGACGCCGAGCCGCGCGACGCGGGCGGCATTGTCGAACTGATCGTGGGCGAAGGGGACGACGAGCATCGGACGGCCGGCGCGCAGGACCTGCGCGGTGGTGCCGACCCCGCCCTGGTGCACGACCGCCGCGGCGTGCGGAAAGATCCGCGCATAGGGCAGGTAGTCCCACGGCAGGATCGACGGCGGAAGATCGGGCGGCGGCGCGTTCTGGCCGAGGAGCAGCACGGCGCGACGGTTGAGCCGGGCGGCGGCGCGGGCGCTGTGCAGATAGAAATCCTCCGCGAGCTGCACGGCGGCGGAGCCGAGGGTGAAGACGATCGGCGGCGGGCCGGCCCGCAGGAAGGATGCGACGGCGTCGGGCAGGGGCGGCGACGGCGCGGCGGACTCCGTTTCGTCGAAGAAGCAGAAGCCCGGCTGGCGGGTGGCGGCGGGCCAGTCGCGCTGCGGCGCCTGGAGCACGGAGGAGAACAGCGCGAGGTTGAGGTGCGGCGAGTATTTGCCGTCGAAGAGCGGCGAGTCGCCGGCGGGGAGGCCGAGTTCGCGCCGGAGCCGGCGGAGAGGGGCCCACCAGGAATACGACACCGCCCGCGCGATCCGGAGGATGAGCCGGTTGGTCCGCGGCCCGATCCGCTGCAGGCGGGGTAGAAAGGCCGGTCCGGGCAGCACCACGGGGTCGTGCGCCGAGAGGAAGGAGATCGGCGACAAGGCGAAAAAGGCCCAGGGCAGGCGGAGCCGGGCGGCGACCAGGGGCGCGACGCAGGCCAGCTCACCGGCGAGCAGGCCGTCGGCGCCCTCGGCCGCCGCGAGGAGGTCGGCGTGCATGTCGCGGACATTGGGATACACGAGCCGGCGGAGAAGAAACTCCGAGCCGCGCGCACCATCCATCACGCGGCGGACCAGCTCCGGATTGGACAGCGAGAGATCGGGGCGGACGGGCGCGAAGGGCAGGCCCAGGGCCGTGACGCGCGCGCGGTAGGGCTCGCTGGTGGCGATGACGGCCTCGTGGCCGCGGGCGCGCAGCGCGAGGGCGAGGGCCAGCGCGGGATGCAGGTCGCCGAGGGAGCCGAAGACGGCGAGGACGATGCGCATTGAGGAAAAGCTCCAAGTGCCAATCACCAAGCTCCAGTGAAACACCCAACGACAAACATTCAGCCAGACAGGGGCTGCTTCAGGTTTCGATGGTTTGGAGCTTCTCGGGAGCTTGGAGGTTGGTGCGTGGAGCTTTTTATTCTCCGCGCTTCGCCGGGCGGCCGGGGCGGGCGTCGGTGAGTTTTCCGGCGCGGATGACCGGGACGCCGTTGACGACGATGTCGCTGAAGCCGACGGCGTAGTGGTGCGGGTCGGCGAAGGTCGAGGGATCCGAGACGGTGGCGGGATCGAAGATCACGACGTCGGCGACGGCGCCGGACCGCAGTTCGCCGCGGTCCTTCAGGCGGAACGCCTGCGCCGGCAGCGAGGACATCTTGCGCACGGCGTCCTCGAGCGTGAGCACCTTGAGGTCGCGCACGTAGCGGCCGAGGACGCGGGCGTTGTTGCCGTAGCCGCGCGGGTGGGGCACGGCTTTGCCGAAGCGGCGGGGGCCGGCATCGGAGGCGATCATCGTGTGCGGGAGCGCGAGGAACTTCTGGAGGTCGGGCTCGCTCATGCCGTGAAAGACGCCCTGGGCGCCGCCGTTGGCGTTGATCTCGAGAATCAGCTCGATCTGGTCGTCGAGGGTGTCGGCCCCGCGGACGAGCTTCGCGGCCTGCGGGACGGTCTTGCCGTTGAGGGCGGGATTTTTCTCGTAGCTGGCGATGACGGCGTAGGTGTAGTCGCCGCGTTTGCCCGTCGCGATCGACTGCTTCATCTCGGCGATCATCTTCGCCTTGGTCGCGGGATCGGCGAGGCGGTCGCGATACTGTTTCGGGCCGCCTTCGCGAAACTCGGCCGCGATCAGCGAGCTGATGCCGGTGCTGGAGGCGGTGTAGGCGTATTGATCGTGCGTGATGGCGAGGCCGGCGGCGCGCGCGCGGTCGAGGTAGGCGGCGATCTCGTCGGCGCGACCCCAGGCGTTGGGGCCGGAGAGCTTGAGGTGCGAGACTTCGGCGGGGATCTTCGCCTCGCGCGCGATGGTCGTGAGCTCGTCGAGCGCCTCGAGGATGCGCGTGTTTTCGTAGCGCATGTGGCTCGCGTAGACGCCGCCGTGGGCGGAGGCGACCTTGGCGAGGGCGACGATCTCGTCGGTCTTTGCGAAGGTGCCCGGGAGATAGATGAGCCCCGTGCTCAGCCCGACGGCGCCGTCGCGCATGCCGCGGTCGACGAGGTCGCACATTTTCGCGAGCTCGTCGGCGGTGGGAGGGCGGGCGAAACTGCCGCCCATGACCTGGCCGCGGACGGTGTTGTGGCCGACGAGGGTGGCGACGTTGAGCGCGACGCCGGTGCGGGTGATGTCGGCGAAGAAGGCGCCGACATCCAGTTTCGAGCCGCCGCAGTTGCCGGTGACGATGGTGGTGACGCCCATCCGGATGAAGTTCTCGCCGACGGGCAGTTCGGTGATGTCTTCGGCGTGGGTGTGAACGTCGATGAAGCCGGGCGCGACGACGCGGCCGGCGGCGTCGATCTCGGTGCGGCCCCGGGAGACGATCGGGCCGACGGTGACGATGCGATCGCCGCGGATCCCGACATCGGTGATGCCCGGCCGGCCGGTGCCATCGATCACGCGGCCGCCGCGGATGACGAGGTCGAAGTCCTGGGCGAATCCGGAGAACGGGAGGGTGGAGGCGAGCGCGGCGATGACGTGGGTCAGCTTCATGCGGCGGGGAAGTTAGGAGGGGAAGCTCCAAGGACCAAGCTCCAAGCTCCAGAGAAGCTCCAAACCTGCAGCACCAGTTTTCGTGGTTGAAGCGTGGTGATTCATTGGAGCTTGGATGTTGGAGCCTGGAGCTTTTCCCTCGCGCGATGTCCGGCCAACCCACCTTCCGCGAGGCCCTGCGTTTCTGGCTGAAGCTGGGGTTCATCAGCTTTGGCGGACCGACGGGGCAGATTGCGATCATGCACACGGAGCTGGTCGAGCGGAAGAAGTGGATAGACGAGGAGCGGTTCCTGCATGCGCTGAACTACTGCATGCTGCTGCCGGGGCCGGAGGCGACGCAGCTCGCGACCTACTGCGGCTGGCGGCTGCATGGCACGTGGGGCGGAATCGTGGCGGGCGGGTTGTTCGTCCTGCCGGCGGCGGTGCTGCTGTGGGTGCTGAGCTGGGTCTATGTCGCGCACGGCAACGTCGCCTGGATCGCGGCGGTCTTTTACGGGTTGAAACCGGCGGTCACGGCGATCGTGGCGGCGGCGGTGATCAAGATCGGCGGGCGGGCGCTGAAAGGGCGCGGGCATTGGGCGCTCGCGGGCGCGGCGTTCGTGGCGATCTATTTTTTCCGGGTGCCGTTTCCGGCGATAGTGGTCGGCGCGGCGATCGTGGGATGGGTGGGATCGAGGTGGGGCGGGTTGACCCCAACCCGCGTGGCGGACGGGCATGAGGTTACGGCCGAACCAAACGGCTTGGGGTCAAGCCGCTCCACCCTTAGGCGCGCGGCGAAGGTGCTGGGGATCTCGCTGGCGCTCTGGTGGACGCCGGTGATCGCGGCGGGGGTGTGGCAGGGGTGGGACGGCGTGCTGGTGAGCGAGGGCGTTTTCTTCAGCAAGGCGGCGATGGTGACCTTTGGCGGAGCGTATGCGGTTCTTCCCTACGTCGGCCAGCAGGCGGTCGAGACGCACGGGTGGCTGACGGCGACGCAGATGCTGGATGGGCTCGGGCTGGCGGAGACGACGCCGGGGCCGTTGATCATGGTGGTGCAGTTCGTGGGGTTTCTGGGCGGCTGGAACCAGCCGGGCACGCTGAGCCCGCTTGCGATGGCGACCCTCGGTGCGGCGATGACGACGTGGACGACGTTTGTGCCGTGCTTCCTGTGGGTGTTCCTCGGGGCGCCGCATCTCGAGCAGTTGCGCAGCAACCGAAAGCTGACGGGCGCGGTGACGGCGGTGACCGCCGCAGTGGTGGGCGTGGTGCTGAATCTCGCGGTGTGGTTCGGCGGGCAGGTGTTCTTCCCCGCGGAGGGCGCGGGGGCGGGCGGGGTCGACGGGTTTGCGGTGGTGGTCGCGGCGGTGACGTTCGTCGCGTTGCAGTGGGGCAAGGCGGGAGTGGTCACGGTGGTGCTGGCGAGCGGGGCGCTCGGGGTGGCCTGGAGCCTCGTCTAGGCCGGCGGTCGGCCGGGGCGGGCGGAACTTGAGGAAAATTCCGGGAATTTTTATCGCGAGGGCGCGCGGTTTGGATTGGAGTGGGGACCATGTCCTTGCGCCGGGTAACTTCCCTTGGGCTGATCGCAGTCGTCATCGCCGGAGCGGTGATCGGCTGGCGGTCGGAGGCGGAGCGGAGTGAGCCGGTGGGAGACGCCGGGATGCGTCGGACGGCCGCGCTGCCGACGGTGGCTTCGATCCCGGCCGGGCGCGTCGTGGAGTTTTTCCAGCCGATGCCCGCAACTCCCTCAGCGGTCACGGTGCCGGTCGTGGAGGCGTCGTCCGGGGTGTCGGCTCACGTTGCCGAAATGGTCGCGCTGCAACTGCTCGCCCAAGGGACGGAGCTTGAGCTGGGCGCGCAGCAGTGGGCGGCGCTGGCGGCGGTGACGGCGGAGATTCAGGCGGTCCGGCACGCGTATGAGGCGTCGATCGCGGTGGCGACGTGGCGCGAGCCCGGGCGGGGGAGAATCGAGATTCCGGCTTACGCGGCGGCGGGCGATGCGTTGCGGGCGCGGTTTCACGCGGGCCTGCGCGAACAGCTTGGCGAGGCCAACGCGGCGGAGATCCTCGCGCAGATCGGCGCGCGGCTCGAGGGGCATTTCGCCGGTTTCGGTGTCAGCGTGCAGACGCTCGAGGTGACCGGCGGGCCGGGCGGTGTCCCGGCCGAGTGGGAAGTGACGCGAACGGTGAAATTCTGGAACAGCGTGGAAGGGCACGACCGGCTGACGACGCGGCGTGAGACGCATTTCCCGGGGCGCGAGGACCCGGCGGGCGACCATTGGGGGCCGCTGCTGACAGTGCTCCATGCGCGGCTCGCAGTGCCGGCGGGGAGCTGAGGGCCGGAGTGGACGGGCGGACCGCCCGTCTCCGCATCCAGGCCGCCATCATGGCACTCGATTCCGCGCGCATCTGGCCACCAGGGCTGCACATGGTCCGCGGGATCATGAGCGTGCCGCACGTGCTCTGCGATGCGGACGGCGCGGTGCTGCTCGACACGGGATTTCCGGGCGATGCCCGGCGGATCCGGCGCGTGCTGGCGGCGGCGGGGCGCGGGCCGCGCGATGTGCGGGCGATTCTGCTGACGCACGGGCACATCGACCACGCGGGCTGTGCCGCCGAGCTGAAGGCGTGGAGCGGGGCGCCGGTGTATGCGCACCCGCTGGAGCAGGCGCACATCGACGGCGTGTATCCGTATCGCGGACTCGCGCGGATCACCGGGATGGCGGAGGCGGCGGGCCGGGCGGTGACGGGTTACCGGCCCGTGAAAATCGATGTGCCGATCGCGGACGGCGACGAGCTGCCGCTCTGGGGCGGACTGCGGGTGGTGCACCTGCCGGGGCACACGCTGGGGCACTGCGGGTTTTATTCCGCGAAACACGAGGTGCTGTTCAGCGGAGATCTTTGGGTGAGATTCTGGATGCGCACGCAGACTTCGCCGCGAATTTTCAGTGACGACGTGAGCCTGGTGCCGGCGAGCATGCGAAAGGCGCGGGCGATCGGCGCGCGCTGGATCGTGCCAGGCCACTACGACCGGCCGAGTGCGGGAGCGCTGCGGCGGCGGTTTGAGGAGTTGTGCGAGGAGCGGGAGCGGAGGAAGACGGTCGTTTAACCGCGGATACACGCTGATATTTCGGCGCTCAATGGAGCGCCGATGCGATGATGGCGCAGGCCCATTGGCCGAGCACCATCAGCGAAGATCAGCGGTTTACTTCACCCCCGCGAGTTCGGCGGCCAGGAGGTCCTTCACGCGCGACTTGGCGTCGGCGAGGGGAAGTTCGCCTTTGTCGAGTTTGGCGAGGAAGGCTTTTTGGGCGAGGTAGTCCTTGTTCACCACGCCGGCCTTGCTCTGGAGCATACGCCAGGCTTTGCGGCGCTCGACGGCGAAGAGCACCATTTGCCGCGTGACGGCGTAGTAGCGCATCTTGCCGTGCTCCTCGGCCTTGATGTAGCAGCCGAAGTTTTTCACGAAGCTGCGGTGCTTCGGGTCGAACACGCGGCGGTGGATCACGTCGTCCTGCGTGATGAAATACAACTGGTCGTCCAGCAGCGTGAGCTTCGCGGCGTCCTCCTCCTTGATCGCCTTCACGTGCTTGCGGAAGCGGGCCTCGGTGATGGCCCAGTGGCCGACGCCGAAGCTGTATTCCTCGCCCGTGGTCGAATACTTCGTGCGCCACCAGTCGCGGTCCAGGCTCGGGTTGCCCTTGAGATCGAAGGCCTCCTGCGCGGTCTCGCCCTTGCGCGGGTTGAAGACGAACTCGGGCATGCCGCGGGCGTCGCGCACCATCTTCGCCTGGTCGGCGCTCATGTTGTCGGCGACGCCGTGCTCGGGCTGGCAGGTCGTGTAGGCCTGGAAGAACGCGGTGCCGCGATACTCGAGGCCGTCGAGCATCGCCTTGTAGAGCTTGGCGGCGTTGGCCATCGAGACCTGCGCGACGAAGGGCGAGCCGTGGCCGCTGGTGAACGCCTCAGAGACGTTTTTCTTTTCGATCAACTTGCCCTGCGACGCGGCGCCGAACTGGTTCATGTCGTAGCCGCCGAGCATCGTCGAGGAGTCGGAGTTCTGGCCTCCGGTATTTGAATACACCTGCGTGTCGAGCATCAGCATCTTCACGTTCGGGCGATTCTGGAGAATCACCTTGGAGACGTTCTGGAAGCCGATGTCGCCGAGGGCGCCGTCGCCGCCGATGACCCAGACCTTCGGGAGTTCGCGGATTTCCTGCTCGGTCATGAGCGCGTCGTCGAGGCGGGTGAGCGTGAAATACTCGGCCTCGCTCGAGACACCCTCCGTGCGGTCGAGCAGCGCGTCGGCCATGCGCTCGGGTGCGACCGAGCGGCGGGCGTGGTCGACGATGATCGACTCGGCCATGAGCCAGGAGATGGTGGCGCCGTCCTGGAAAAGTGAATTCATCCAGGGATAGGGGTGCGGGTTCGCGGGCGGGGTGGAGCCGTAGACGGTGTTACAGCCGGTGCTGGCGCCCATCATCATCACGGACATGCCGTTCGCGCGGCGGCCGTCGATGGCCTGGAGATCCTTGTGGTTGAAGGCGTCCTGCTCGAGCACGGCGGCGAGGCCGCCGAGGAGCTGGGCGTCGGTGAGGGCGCCGTGCTTCGCCTCGTAGTCGGCGATGCGCTTCGCGGTGTCCGCGTCGTTCTCACCGCCGAGGCCGACGATGACGTGGGCGAAGGAGCGCCGGAAGAGCGCGTATTCCGTCTCGCTGCGGGCCTTGAGCGCGGCGAGTTTTTCGGCGCCCTCGGCCTGGAGGCGCGCGGCCTTGGCGCGGAGGCGGTCGGCCTTCTTGTGATAGATCGGCCGCATGTAGGCTTCGGTGACGGAGGCGGCGGAGCGGAGGATGCTCTTCTCGCCGCAGCCGGCGCACGCGCCGTCACCCGAGACGAGTGCCTCGTAATTGCGGCGGACCATGAGGTGATTGCGGAGCGCGGCCTCGCGGGAGTTGGCGGCGTCGGCATCGTTGTAGAGGCCGAGGTATTTCTGCGGGGTGTCGGGGAGCAGGCGCGAGAAGACCTGCGCGGTGGTGAGCTCGGCGTTGAGGTCCTCGGTCTCGCGCGTCATGCGCAGCGCGTCGTGATCGCCGCAGACCTGCACGCACTCGCCGCAGCCCTTGCAGAGATCGGAGACGAAGATGGAGAACAGGCCGCCGGCGCCGGGGCTCTTCGCCTCGATCGAGCGGAAGATCGCGGGGACGTTGGAGTAGGCGAGCGGGAGCTTGCCGATGATGTTGACGAACTCGGCGCGGCCGCGCTCCGAGACCGTGGTGAGGGCGTTGACCTCGGCGCCGATGATGTCCTTGAAGGGCACGTTGGTCTTGGCCTTCACGGACTCGTTCATCTTCACGCGGGCGCGCTGCTCGAGGCCGGCGAGCGCCTCGCCGAACGCGCGGCGGTCGGCGAGATCGGTGACGTAGTTGTTGACGGCGGTGCGGAGGACGGTGGCGACATCCTGTGACGTGTTGGGGAGCGCGGTGTCGGGGCAGGCGGTGATGCACTCCATGCACTGCGTGCAATTCTCCGCGATGTAGACGGGCGTCTCGCGGCGCGCGACGTATTTGGACTGCGTGGCGCCGGAGCCGGCGCCCATGACGCCGACGGAGGCGAACGCGCCCGCGGGCTGGTGATAGCCGAGGCCGGCGCGGAACTCGGAGTCGAATTTCGTCAGCGTCTGGAACGGCGCGCGGGCGGCCTGCGCGGCGGGCATCGGCACGCTGCCGCAGCCGGACGAGCCGCAGCCGGCGGTCGGCGGAAACTGGTGATCGCCCTGCGGCTTGAGCAGCGGATTGCGCATCGAGGAGCGATCCTCGTCATCGCCGCGGCCGATCTTGATCTCCTGCACGCGCGCCCAGCCCTCGTTCATGACGGTCATGTTCGACTGGACGACGGCGTCACCGAAGCGGCCGAACTTCTTCACATACTGCTTGTGGACGACGCTCTGGAACTGCTCCTCGGATATCCCGAAGGTTTTCAGGAAGGGCGAGACGCGGAAGAAGGCGCCGAGGAAGGAATTTCCCTGCATGCGGAGCTGCAGCTCCGTTTGGTTCGTCGCTTTTTTCGCGATGTCGAAACCCGGAAGGATGTAGATGCGAATGTTGTTCTCGATGATCCACTGGCGGTATTTCGCAGGGACGCGCTGCCAGGCGACCTCAGGGGATTCGCTGGATTCCCACACGAGGGCGCCGCCCTTCTTGATGCCGTCGAGCGGATTGGTGTGCGTGAAGGCCTTCGGGTCGCAGCAGAGGACGACGTCGACGTGGTTCAGCTCGCAGTTCACTTTGATCTGCGAGGGCGCGACGGTGAGATAGTAGTTGGTGGGCGCGCCTTTTTTCTCCGAACCGTATTTCGGGTTCGCCATGACGAAGAGCTTGTCGACGAGGAAGCCGTCGGCGTCGTAGGCGGGGTTCTGCTCGGAGATGAACTGGCCGAAGTCGCCGATGATGGAGCCGAGATTCTTGCCCGTGGTGATCATGCCCCAGCCGCCGATGGAGTGGAACCGCACCGCGATCGCGCCCTCGGGGAGGAGCGACGGCGTGTCCTTGCTGATGACGGCGTAGGGATGGTCGACGCCGAGGACGAAGAACGACTCGCCGTCGGCTGCGCGGCGGCCGTCCTTGCGGGCGGTGGCGCCGGTGGCGAACTCGTAGGCGCCGATGGAGTGCTCGGGGCGGAAGTCGCGCGAGCCGATGCCGTAGGCGCCGCGGAAGAGGCGGGGCGTCTCGCCCGGCGTGAGTGCGGGCAACACCGGGTGTCCGTGAGGGTGCCCGGCATTGGCGGCGAGGAAGCGCGCGTTTTCGTTGGCCTTGCCGAGGGCGACGCGGATATCGCGCGCGAGGGGGTTGTCGCCGGCGAGGCCCTCGTCGGTGCGCTCGAGGATGATGACGTTCTTCTTGCCGCGGAGGGCCTCGATCACGGCGGCCTCGGGGAAGGGGCGGATGACGTTGACGTGGATGGAGCCGACCCGGGCGTTGCGCTGCTCGCGGAGGTAGTCGCAGGCGGCCTCGATGTTGTCGGCGGCGCAGCCGAGGGAGACGAAAACGGTGTCGGCATCCGCGGTCTTGTATTCCTGGATGAAGCCGTAGTGGCGGCCGGTGAGCGCGCCGAATTCGGCCATCGCCTCCTGGAGCATGCCGAGGATGGGCTCGTTGAAGTTATTCCGGCGCGCGACGACGCCGTTCATGTGGTGCTCCTGGTTCTGCACGGGCCCGAGGAGGATCGGGTTTTTCAGATCCATCATGCGCGGCACGCGGCGGCGTTTGGGGCCGAAGAGTTCGCGCTGGGCGGGGGTGG
>CAZENI010000239.1:0-11779 GCA_964513055.1 uncultured Opitutus sp. | reverse complement strand
CACCGTCACCTACAACTACACGCCCGCCGCCGCCACCGCCACCGTGCCCGCCGACCCGCGCCCGGCCGTGCCGACCGCGATCAACTTCCTGCACGCGCCGCGCACCAACCGCCGCTCGACCGTCAACCTCACCGCCGACTTCAAGGCCACCGAGCGACTCGTCCTCTCGCTCACCCTCCTCTACAACTACGCCGATCTGAACAACCCGCAGCGCTCGCTCACGTTCAACACCGGCGCGCGCAACACCGTCGCCGGCGCCGATCCGATGCTGAGCTTCACGACCACCGCCGCCGCCGCCAACGTCAACTCGAACCCCGCTGCCATCGTGAAGCAGGGCCAGACCATGACGGCTGTCCCAAAGTTTGAATACCGCGCGGGCAACCTCACGCTCGAGGGCAAGTTCGCCGGCTCCAATTCCATCAGTTGGTATGATCCCCGCAACCGCCGCGGCTCGATCCGCGACGCCGGCGGCCCCACCCTCACCGGCCTCGCCTACACGGCGCAGCGTTCCTCGCTGAAGAGCGCCGACTGGAAGATCGTCCAGACCGCCGGACCCGACATGGCCGACGGTGCCAACTTCACCAACCCCACGATCACGATCGACGACGGCCGCTACGCCATGACCGATGTCTACAGCGGCGAGCTCATCGGCACCCTGCGCACCAAGACGCTGCTGCCCGTGGTCTGGAAGGCCGGCGCGAAACGCCGCTACGAGATCCGCGACTTCCGCCTCGATACCGAGTCGCTCCGCTACAACCTCAACGGCGCCCCGGCGCGCGGCGCCTGGGCCGGCTACAAGTCGCCCTTCGACTTCGACATGGGCGCCACCAACACCGACTCCAGCATCCGCTCCATCGCCAACGGCACGATCTGGATGCCCGACCTCGTCCGCCTCGGCGGCCTCTACCGCGACAACCCGGGCAGCTTCACCCAGACGATCACCGCGGCCAATTTCTACAACGCCTTCATCGGCAACCGGCGCAACTACGAGGAGACGATCGACGCCGGCTTCCTCATGGGCACGACCACCATCGGCCGCGTCATCGTCCGCGCCGGTGTCCGCCGCGAGGATACGCACAGCGACTCGCTGGAATTCGATCCCCGCTCGCCCGCCGAACTCGCCGCCGCACGCTTCCCCGAGACCAACGGCCGCGCGACGACCATCGACGGCCTCAAGTATCAGTTCTTCAGCAAGCCGAAGATCCACCGCGAGGGCAGCTACCACAACTACTTCCCCAGCGCCTCGCTGAAATACAAAATCAACCCGAACTTCGACGTGCAGTTCGGCTTCAGCTCGACCATCCGCCGGCCCACCTTCCGCGACATCTCCGGCGTCTGGGACGTCAACGACGAGGCCCTCACCGTGCGCACGCCCAACCCCTCGCTCAATCCCGAGACCTCGCGCAACTACGCCGGCCGCATCGCCTACTACTTCGAGCCCGTCGGCATCCTCGCCGCCAACGTCTATCAGAACAACGTCCGCGGCCTCTTCATCACCAACACCCTCACCGCCCAGGAATTCGGCTACCGCGGCGAACTCGATCTCTCCGGCTACGACTTCATCACCACGACCTCGAGCGCCAACGACGTCACCGTCCGCGGCATGGAGCTGGAATACAGCCAGAGCCTCTCCTTCCTGCCGTCGCCCTTCAAGGGCCTCAACGTCCGCGCGAGCTACACCCGCAGCTACGCCAGTATCCTGAAGGCGAATATGGTGCCGCACTCGATCAACGCCGGCCTGAGCTACGCCTACCGCCGGCTCAACCTCTACACCAACCTCAACTGGCGCGACAACTACCGCACCAACATCACCGGCAACCCGCGCTTCTACCGGCACCGCGCCAACCTCGACATCGGCGGCGGCTACCGGCTCACGCCGAAGATCAGCCTCACCGTCTCCGCCCGCAACCTCTTCAACGAGCCGTATCGCATCATGGAGCAGGCCGGCACCAACGCGCCCGCCGTGCAGTTCTACGAGGTGAACGGGACCAACTGGACGTTCGCGGTGAAGAGCGTGTGGTGACCCGCGTCCCGTCGCCCTGCGCGTGAGCGCAGGGCTTGGCCCCCTCTCGACTCCGCCCGCCTCCCGCCTCCCCTCACGCCAGCGACCAGGGCGCCCGCATCGACCGATCGCGCATCCGGTTCGCGATCGAATCGTCGACGAACGCCTCCTTCACCGGATCCCACTTCAGTTTCCGGCCGAGTTGCATCGCGATGTTGCCGAGGTTGCAGACCGTCGTCGTGCGGTGGCCGAACTCGACATCCGACACCGGCCGCTCGCGCGTGCGCACGGCGGTGAGGAAGTTGTCATGGTGATTGATGCTGAGCGGCAGCTTGATCGCGCCGGCGCGCGCCGTGATCTCCTTCAACAGCGCGGGATCCGACGCCGTGCTGTTGCTGCGCGACACGTCCACCCAGCCGCGCTCGCCGAAGAAGCGCACGTTGCCGTCGCCCACGCCGTCGTAGCGCGTGTGGCAACGGAGCGTGACGCCGTTCGCATAGCGGCAGGTGAAGTCGACCTTCGTCGCCGTCGTGAACAGCCCCGTGCTCGGGAACTCGCCGCGCCCCTCGACCTCGACCGGACCCGACTCGTCCATCCCGAGCGCCCACTGCGCGATGTCGATGTAGTGCACGCCCCAGTTCGTCACCTGGCCGGCGGCGTAATCGAGGTTGAAGCGGAAGTTGTAGTGGCAGCCCTGCCGCGTGAACGGCGCCCACGGCGCCGGCCCGAGCCACAGATCCCAGTCGAGCCCCGCCGGCACCGCCTCGGGCGTCCAGGTCGCGCCGCAATACTTGTTGTTCGCTGGAATCAGGATCTCGATGCGCTCGAGTTTGCCGAGGCCGCCGTTGCGGATGAACTCGGCGGTGTCATGGAAACGCTTGGACGACCGCTGCTGCGTGCCCGTCTGGGCGACGCGGCCGTATTTGCGCGCCGCGTTCACCAGCTCGCGCCCCTCGCGGATCGTGAGCGTGAGCGGCTTTTCGACGTAGACATCCTTGCCGCGCCGCATCGCCTCGATCGCGCCGAGCGCATGCCAGTGGTCGGGCGTGCAGACGAAAATCGTGTCGAGATCCGGACGAGCCAGCATCTCGCGGAAATCGTTGTAGCCGGCACAGCCCTTCGCCTCGTAGCCGGCGTTCACCTTGTTCACGGCGGCGTCGCGGTGCGCCTGGTCCACGTCGCACACGGCGAGGATCTTCGCCTCCGGGAAACGCAGCAGCGTGTCCAGGTGGCCTTGCGCGATGTTGCCGACGCCGATGAAGCCGACCGTGATCTGCTTGCTCGGCGCGGTCTGGCCGAAGAGACGCGACGGCAGGATCGCGGGGAGCGACGCGGCTACGGCGGCGACGGCGGAATTCTTCAGGAAGGTGCGGCGCGTGAGCGCGGAAGCGGAAAGGGGATTCATAGGGATCAGGCTTTGGCTTGGAGACGCTCGAGGGCGCGGGTGGCGGCGGTGCGGACCAGTTCCGGCTCCGCGGTGCGTCCCTTGATGGCGGTGAGCGCCGGAATCGCCTTGGCGTCGCCGCGCAGCGCGATGGAACCGATGAGCCCGGCCTTCGCCGGCCCGGTGAGTTTCTCGAGGGCGCCGCGATAGGCGTCGTCGACCGACGGATCGTCGATGGCGTCGAGCGCGTAGCGCGCGGCGTCGGCGGTCTTCGCCTCGGCGAGGAGCGCCGCGAGCGCGGGCACGGCCTTGGCGCTGCCGATGAGGGCGAGCATCCGGCAGGCGAAGAGCCGCGCGACGTCGGTCGCATCGGCCCGGGCGAGCAAGGCGAGGAGCTTCGTCTCCATCGCCGGCCGCTGGGCGGGCTCGGCGTTCATCACCATCGCGCGGACGGTCGAGCCGAAGGTGCGATCGGTGCCATGGTCGAGCCGGGCGATCTCGGTCCAAGGGTCGGGGCTGGCGATGAAGCGTTCTTCGTAGGCGCGGAACGGATCGTTCTCTCGGGGGGCGCGGGCGCCCTTGGCGGGGGATTTTTCAGCCATGGTAGGAAAGTGTCGGAAGCCAAGCTAGCTGCACCCCGCCACGCCAGACCATCCTGTTCCCTGTGCACTTCTTTTCCATTCGGGCGCATTTCTTGGCAGCGCGGCAGGTAAGGCTCGACCACGCTCGATTTTCCCCGGTATTAAAAGCGCCCTCCGGCTTGCCTTTCAGGGTCGCCGTGATGCACAACTACTCCTCCCGTCCCTTCCAATCCCCGATGAAAATGTGGAAAGCAGGAATCCAGAAAAGCCACTCGCGCGTTGCCGCAGTGTCGCGCGCGTTCCCATCCGCTTCCTGATTTCCTCCACGTTCCTCCGCACTCCGCCCCGTCGCACCTTTTCCCTATCCGTTAATGAACGATAACTCCTCCTCCTCCTCGACCTCATCGCGCTGCGACTACACCGCGGCCTTCCTGCTGTTGCGGCTCTTCCTCGGGTTGCGCACGTTCCTCGCCGGACTCGAGAAATTCGAGGCCAACAAGAGTTTCTCGCTCTCCAACTACACGGAGAACATGACCCGCATGGCGACGGGCATCAGCAACTACTCGCTGATTCCCCTGTGGGCCGCGAAGATGTTCGCGCTCTCCCTCGGCTTCCTCCTCGTCGGCATCGGCGCCGCCATCCTGCTCGGCATCAAGTCGCGCATCTCCCTCTTCGCCGGCGGCCTTCTCTACGTCAGCCTCGGCTTCGGCCTCATGGCCGTGCAGGAAGGCGAAGGCGTCGCCTGGATCGGCATGCAGGTCCTGATGTTCGCCGTGGCCCTCGTCCTCGTCCGCCACGACCGCCTCGCCCTCCTCCGCGACAAGTCCGAGTGAGCCGTCCCGCACAACCCTCTTCCCCTTCGGCGCGTCAATCCGCGCGAAGCGCAGAATGAACACTCGAGACCATGCCTGATCCAATTTCCTCCCCGCTCTTCACGCGCCGCGATTTCCTGAGCACCAGCGCCAAGCTCGGCGCCGTCATCGCCGCCGCCCCCTACATCGCCCGCGGCGCCGAGGTCGGCGCCGCCAAGGGGGCCGACACCGTCAACGTCGCCCTCATCGGCTGCGGCGTCGAGGGCAGCATCCTCACCAACGCCGCCCTCGCCATCCCCGGCATCCGCTTCGTCGCCCTCTGCGACATCTGGAACTACAATCTCCGCAGCTCCGACCGCCGCCTCCAGAAATACAATCACACGCCGAAGCCCTTCGAGGACTACAAGGAGATGCTCGCCACGGTGAAGGAGATCGACGCCGTCATCGTCGCCTCGCCGGACTTCATGCACGCCGAGCACACCAACGCGTCGCTCAAGGCCGGCAAGCACGTCTACTGCGAGAAGCTCATGTCCAACACCGTCGAGGGCGCCCGCTCGATGGTCCAGACCGCGCGCGAGACGAAGAAGCTCCTCCAGATCGGCCACCAGCGCCGCAGCAACCCGCGCTACCAGCACGCGCGCGACAAGATCGTCAAGGACGCCCGCCTGCTCGGCCGCATCACCAACATCTCCGGCCAGTGGCACCGCGCCGTGACCGACGATTTCGGCACGCCCAAGGGCCAGGAAATCCCGCCCGCGAAGCTCGCCCAATACGGCTACGCCAACATGCACGAGTTCCGGAATTGGCGCTGGTTCAAGAAATACGCCGGCGGCGTCATCTCCGACCTCGGCGCGCACCAGATCGACATCTACAACTGGATGCTCGGCGCCAATCCCCGCATGTGCATCGCCAGCGGCGGCGTCGACTATTACAAGACGCACGAGTGGTATGACAACGCCATCGGCATCTACGAGTATCCCACCAAGGAAGGCATCGTCCGCGCCACCTACGAGGTGCTCACCACCACGAGCGCCGGCGGCGGCTACCACGAATACTTCATGGGCGACGAGGGCGCGCTGAAGATGTCCGAGAACCCCAAGTTCACGAAGATCTACCGCGAGGCCCGCGCCCCGGAATGGGACCAGTTCGTCACGCAGAAACTCATCTCGCGGCCCGAGACCGGCGAGGGCGCCACCGTCGGCTTGAAGCCCTGGGACAAGCCCCGCAAGCGCATGGCCATGCCCTCCAAGGTTCCCGAAGGCGCCAGTGCCGAAGGCCCGGCCAAGGTCGACGTCCGCGAGACCGCGCAGCTCTCCGCGTGGGACATCCCCGTCACGCTCGACAAGGCGATCCACCAGCCGCACCTGGAAAATTTCTTCGACGCCATGCGCAAGGGCGCGACCCTCAACTGTCCCGGCGAAGACGCGTTTGCCACCGCCGTCACCGTGCTCAAGATCAACGAGGCGATCGCCGCCCAGAAGATGCTCACCTTCGCTCCGGGCGATTTCACCGCCTGACCAACCGACAGGAGAACCGCCGTTATTCGCCGCTGGCCGTTGATGACCTGAATTCTGCTTCACTCATCCGCGTCCATGAGCGGACATCAGCGGTTTCTCCTGAATCCATCGACTCCTCAATCCTCTGAATCTCCGACCAACGCTCACCATGCTCCCACGCACATTCGTCCTCGCCCTCTCCGCCCTCGCGCTTGCGGCCTCCGCCGGCGCTGCCAACGCCCCGCTGAAGGTGGAATACCCGAAGCCCCTCTTCGCCGGCACCCCGCGCCCCATCTCGCTCGCCAATCTCGAGCCCGCCAACACCAAGCGCGCCGACATTCTGGTCGCGCCCGATGTTAAGCTCCTCTCCAAGGGCAAGACCGTCACCAGCAGCGACGCGCTCCCCGTCATCGGCGAGCTCACGTTCCTCACCGACGGTGACAAGACCGGCATCGACGGCGCCTACGTGGAGCTCGGGCCGGGCGTGCAATGGGTGCAGGTCGATCTCGGCGCCTCGGCGAAGATCGCGGCCGTCGCGGTGTGGCACTTCCACTCGCAGGCCCGCGTCTATCACGACGTCGTCATCCAGATTTCCGACGACAAGGACTTCAAGAAGGGCGTCACTACGATCTTCAACAACGACGACGACAACTCCGCCAAGCTCGGCAAGGGCGCCGACAAGGCCTACGTTGAGACGAACCACGGCCGCGTCATCGACGCGAAGGGCGCCACCGGCCGCTACGTCCGCCTCACCAGCAACGGCAACACCTCCGACGAGCTGAACCACTACTGCGAAGTCGAAGTGTTCGGCGTCGCGAAGTAAGCGCTCTCGTTCACTTCGTTCGAATCTCGAAACAAAAGCCGGAGCACGCATCGCGTGCTCCGGTTTTTTGTTTCCGAGGTGGAGCGGCTTGTCCCCATGCCGCTGGTTTGAAAGCGCTCGAAGACTCCCTGAAAGCGCGTTGGGGACAACGCGCTCCACCTCAGTCCGTCGGGCCCGCGCTCAGAAGCTGAACGTCGCCGTCAGCGAGTAGTTCCGCGGCACGATGAACGAGAACGAGCTCGGCGTCGCGATGCGCTGGGGATTGGTGATGTCGCCGCCGGGCGGACGCTGCGCCGTCGTGTAGTAGAGCAGCATGTCTTCGTTGAGCAGGTTGCTCACGCGAAAATCCAGCTTCACGCGGACCTTCGGATTCAGCCGGAAGGAATAGCCCACGACGCCGGTCCAGAGATTGTAGGGATCGCGGTAAACTGGATTGGTCGCATCGACCGACGGATCATCGACCGCCGTGGTGGGGCCGGTCCGGATGGTGTCACCGCCGCGATAGCCGATCACTTCCTTGCCACGGTGATTGAGGCCGAGGCCGAGGCGGACGTTCTTCAGCATGCCTTCGCGGATCGTGTAGTCGGTGAACAGATTTCCGGTGCCCTCGACGAGACGGGCGACCTTTTGCTCCGCGGCGGTGAGGTTGCGCGCGATCTCGTGCATCTGGTTGTAGGAGGAGACGACCCCTGCCGCGTCCGGCGAGTTTTGACCGGAGGTGCCCGCGCGCAGGACCGCCTGGCCGTTGACGACATCCACGCCCGCATCGCCCAGAATCTGCCGGAACAACGGGTCATTGGCCGCGATGTAGGCCCGCGTGTCGGCGTAGGCATCGACCTCAAACGCATTCTGGATCGCGTAGTTCGCGGAGATGCGCCACTGCGGCGTCACGTTCGCGGTGAGTTCGAACTCGTAGCCCTTCGACTTGCGGCTCGCGGTGTCGAAATAATTGCCCGGCACGTTGAGCATGCCGCGCGCATTGACGCCGGCCCCGCTCAGGTCGCCGAGCACGTTGGTGTTCGCGATCGAGTTGAAGAGATTGCCGAGCGCGTTGGCCAGGCCGCCGTTGGTGCCCGTGCCGCGGCCGATGTTGTCCTGCTTGCTGGCGTATTTCGCGGCACTGAAAGACACCTTGTCGCCGAGCAGCGAAAAACGCATCCCGACGTCCCAGCCTTCCGAGACCGACGGCAGGAAACGCTCGCCGTTGATCCGCAGCTCGCCCGCGGGCGGCAGCCACGTCTCCGCGTAGTTGCCGTAGACGCTCGCCCATTTCGTCACGTGCACGACGCCGCCCGTGGAGTAGGTGTTGACCTCGCCCTTCAGCGTCGGAAGCGAGTAGTCGTCACGGAAACGGTCGTTGGCGTATTGCGGCTGGCCCACGTTGGCGGTGCGCGGCCGGGCCAGCGCCTCGGTGCGCGGCCCGGTCGGATTGCCGGCGGCATCCTTCGGCACGTAGGTGAGGGAGAAATAATCCGCTGGCGGACGCGGCCGGAAGTGGACCTTCGTGCCATTCCAGCCGTTCGGCTGATCGCCGCGCAGCACCATGTTGTTGGTGATGCTCTCGAAGTCGTCGCGCCGGTAGGCGGCGAGGAGGTTCACGCGGTTCTTGAAGAACTTCGCGCCGAACGCCGCCTGCTGATACGTGAACACGTCATCGATCGAGGTCGTGTCATTCTGGCGGCTCGCATCGATGGCGTAGCCGAGCGGCAGGCTGCGCGTGACGCCGGTGGCCGGGTTGACGACGTTGTAGGTGCCCGGGGTGATCTGGTCGAGGGGGCCGCCCCAGTAGACGCGGAGGCGCGCGATCTGATTGATCCAGTCGCGCGCTGGGACGTTGGGATCCTGCACCACCATGCGGAACTTGATGCGGGAGAAATTCGCGTCGGAGATGCCGGTCTCGAGGTTGAGCCGGAAGCTGCCGAACCGGGTGTCGTTGAACACGAACGCCGCGTTGCCGCGGGCGTTGCGCGAGCGGCGCGTCACGTGATCGAAGTCCTGCGTGGACTCCGAGTAAGGCGTGAGGAAATACGGATTCGCCTCACCGGTGGGGAGCAGCCGGTTGATGTCGATGTAGAGGTTGTTCAGGCCGCGGGCCACGGTGAAGTGCGTGAGCACCTTGCTGTAGGAGTAGTTCGCCGACGCGCCGAGGAACACGTGCTTGCCGAATTGCTGGTCGAAGCCGAAGTGGACGTTTTCGAACTGCGTCTCCCACGAATCGCCGCCGAGCGACGTGGATTTCTCGCGACCGGGAATGTAGAACTTCGGCGAACCGCGGAAGACGTTGTCGAACGTGAAACTCGGGACATTGAGCGTGCCGAGCAGCGGCTGCGCATCGATGTTCGCCGTGGGGCCCACCACCAGACGTCCGCCGACGGGGACGGCGGCGTTCGCATTGCCGCCGAGCGTGAACGCGTGACCGTTCCAATCGACGATGCCTCCGCCCATCAGGCCGGGCGAATAAATGAAGTTGTTCACACCGAAGACGGAGATGCCGGTGGCGCTGGCGTTGGGTGGCGTGGCGAGGATGCGGCCGGTGAACGTGGTGGTGCCATCCCAGCCGGACACGCGGTCGCCGATGCCGGAGAGCGACGCGTTGCGGTGATTGTTGCCAGTCTCGGCCGTCACGCGGAAATTGCCTCCGCGCCACGGGCGATACGTGCTCGTGAGGGTCGCGGCGCGGCGATTGTAGTATTCGGTGTCGCGCCAGGTGTTGGCGTCCTCCCACAGGCCGTTGAAGCGCACCGCAAACTTGTCCGAAAACGGCTGGTTCAGATCGATCGTCGAGCGGAAACTGTCCCAGGAACTGAGCGCCAGGGAAATCTCGCCGGTCGCCTTGGCGGTGTTGGCGCGCTTGAACAGGCCGTTCGCTGTGCCACCCATCGAGCCGCTGCCAAAGAGGATGGAGTTCGGGCCGCGCGCGAAGTCGAAGCGCTCGAGGTTGTAGCTGTCGTAGTCGTAATACGCGGGAAAAAACTCGATCTGCTGCTGGTTGCTGCTCACGCCGCGAAACGTCCGCCGGCCGCGCTCGCCGTCGCCGAACTGGTTCTGCCGGCCGTCATCCTCGATCTCATTGAACCCCGTGGTCCACTGCTGCGCCATCGTTAGACTGGTGATCTGCAGCGCCTCGATGAAATCGCGCGTCAGCACGGAATACGCCGCCGGCGTGTCCCGCAGGTCCGTGGAAAGCCGCCCGCCCGCCAGCGCGCTCGCCGCGACGAAGCCGCGGTCGCGGTCGGAGTTCACCGTGAACGGCGAGAGCTCGACCACATCTTTTCCCGATGCCGCGGAGGGCGTGCTGCCGCCGTTGCCGCCGGCTTCATGGGCCGCGCTGTTCACCGGCGCACCGTTCCCCGTCGAGGCCGCGGTCGACCGCCGCGTCACACTCAGCGCTCCCGTCGCCGCATCACGCTTCCCGACGAGGCGCGTGCCCTCGAGCATCTGGTCGAGCGCCTCATGTGGCACGAACTCGCCCTTGACCGCGTTGGTCGTCACGCCCGCGACGGCGTCGGCCGAGTAGAGCAGATGCCCGCCCGCCTGGGTCGAGAATTGCTTGAGCGTGGTGGCGGCCGCGCCGGTCGGCACATCGAACGCCTTGCGTCCGGCTTCTGCCGCCGACGCGGTCCAGCCGAGAGCGAAACAGGCCAGCGCGAGCCGCGCCGCCCGAAGGAGGGTGTGGGTTTGTGGGGTCACGCAGATACAACGCACCGCCGGCGAAAACTCTCTAAGCCCAAACTGAAATTAGGTCGGGACGGTTGTCCTCAACCGTCCCTTTCGGAGATCTTAGGCACGCAACCAGGGCCGTTACGGCTCACGGCCCCTGCCGCTTCAACCGCAGCCGCGTCACCTCGCCGCCGCGCTCCGCCACCACCCCGAAATTCGCCTCGAGCATCCGCACGAACGTCTCGTAGTCGCCCGCGGGAAACGACCCGCCGAAGCGCTGGTCGTTCAACCGCGCGTCCGCAATCGCCAGCTTGTGCCGGTTGTAGCGGTTGATCTCCGCCACGATCTCCACGAGCGGCGCCGCATCGAAATCCAGCCGGTGCTCCTGCCAGGCGAGCGCCTGCTTGATCGCGGTCGGCGCCACCGCCACCGGGGCGGCCATCGGCGCCGGCACGGGAGCGCCGAGCGCGATAGAAACTTTCTGCCCCGCGGTGAGCGCGTCCGACTCGGCCGCCGCGCCCGAACCCACCCTCACCCGGCCTTCCGTCACCAGCACGTCGACCGATTCGGACCGCAGCCGCACGTTGAAGACCGTGCCGACCACGCGCACGTCGACGCCGGCCGCGCTCACGATGAACGGACGCGCCTGGTTCTTCGCCACCGTGAAATGCGCCTCGCCGCGCGTCAGCCGCACCCGGCGCTCGGCCGGCTCGAACCGCACGTCCACCGCGCTGTCCGTGTTGAGCTGAATCACCGAGCCGTCGGGCAGCGCCACCTTGCGCAGCGCACCCACCTCGGTGGCGGCCTGCAAGGCAAACGCCCCACCTCTCGCCGCGTCTGCCTGCCGCGTCCATTGCGTCCACCCGGCAAATCCCACCGCGAGCGCCGCCGCGGCCGCCAGCGTCACCGGCAGCCACGACCGGCTCCGCCGGCGCCGGCCGGCCCCGGCGGGCGCCATCTCGCCCAGCATCGTCCACGTTTCCGCCAGCGCCTGGAAAATCGCCGCATGCCGCGCGTCGCG
>CAZENI010000238.1:0-11779 GCA_964513055.1 uncultured Opitutus sp. | reverse complement strand
GATTGAACAGCCCGGCTACGCTGAGCAGCGGGAAATTGAAACCCTGCTTCCCGCTGCGTCGCCATCCGTGATCTCATTCACCGTGCCGCCCTACGCTCTGGCGGCGGATGAGTCGCCGCGCATCCTGTTCACCGCGGAATTCCACTCGCACCGTCAAACCGGCGTCGACCTCGGCGCGCTCGGCGAGAACGTCACCGTCGCGGCGTTCTTCCGCACCACCACCGCCGCCTTCGGCCTCCCGCGCACCCACGCGCCGTCGCACGACCGCGAGAATCTGATCAACCTCTCCGCCTGCGGCATCGTCCCCGCCGGCGGCGATCTCACCACCGGCTTCGTCGTCAGCCCCGGCGGACCCAAAATGGTCCTGATCCGCGCCGCCGGCCCCTCGCTCCAGTCCTTCGGCGTCACCGACGCCCTCGCCAATCCCTTCCTCCGCGTCTTCAACGCGAGCCGCACGCGCACCTGGCAGAACGACGACTGGCAAGGCTCCAGCCAGGCGCTCGCACTCGACGCGACCACGGGCGCAACGACCTTGCAGGCCAGCTACGTCAACCCGCGCGATGCCGCCGCCGCGGCCCGCGATTCGGGCGCGTTTCCTCTCGCCGCGCGCAGCCGCGACGCCGCGCTCGTCCTCGTGCTGCCGCCCGGCAATTACACCGCGCAGGTCACCGCCGCCGGCAACCCCGCGCCTGGCTCCGCGCTCGTCGAGGTCTACGAACTCACGACGACCCAGCCGAACCCGCGGCTCACCAATCTCTCCACGCGGGGCACGGTCAGCGCCGCCGAGCCGCTCACGACCGGCTTCGTGATCGCCGGCGGACCGAAGCGTGTCCTGCTGCGTGCGATCGGTCCCGGCCTGGCCGCCGTTGGCGTCCCCGTTGCAGCCGTCCTCGCGGACCCGATCCTCACGCTCTTCAACGGCGCCGGCGTCGAGCTCGCCCGCAACGACAATTGGAACGCCGCCGGCGACGGCTCCGCGCAAGCCGGCGTCCGCTCGTCGCTCGGCGCGTTTCCGCTCCCGACCGGCAGCAAGGACGCCGAGTTGCTCATGACGCTCGATCCTGGCGCCTACACGCTCCGCGCCACGACGGCCGACGTCAGTCGCGGCCTGGTCTTGATTGAGATCTACACGGATCCTCCGGGCTCGTAGCGCCGACGGGGAGTCGCCGCGCGGCCCACCCGCCGTTGCCATCGCACCTACGCCCGGCCGCCGGCGATCGCCGCCGCCCGCGCGTAGTTCGCGCGAAACGTGTCCGCGAGTTCCCGCGCCAGCCGCACCTCGTCGACCTTGTCGCGCGAACCGAGCCGCCGCCGGATTTCGCCGGTGGTGCGTTCGTAGCTGACGCTCGCGACATCCTGCAGCACCGCCAGCGCGCGCGCCTTCGCCGGCTCCGGCGCCGCGTTGATCGCGCGCCACGCCTCGCGCAGCTCGCCATGCGTGTCCTGCCCCATCACGCGGATCACAAAAGCCATCTCGCGGAAGATCCGGCCGGTCCACGCCTCGCGGTAGACCAACGGATCCTCCTGCTCGAACGGCCGCTCCTCCGGGTCGCTGCGCCGTTCCTTCCACTCGGTTCGCGTGTAGAAATCCCGACGCACCGGCATGCGCCGCAGCACGAAACGCCGCGGCCCGCCCGGCTCGCCCACCTTGAAATTCCACAGGAGCTGCCCCTCCATCGACAGCGCGTATTCGATGAACGCCGTCGCCGCCGCGCGGTTGCGCGCCCCGCGCAGCAGCGCGATCGGATCCACCGACGCCACCGACCCGCCCGCCGGCGAGACGTAGCCGATGCGATCCGAGCGATCCCGGCGGCGCACCGCCTCCTGCTGCTGCCGCCCGTAAAAATCGATGCACAGCCCCGCCGCGCAGTTGCCCGCTGCCACGTCGATCGGCGGCTTCTGCGACGAGTCCGTGAAATAACGCGCATTCGCCCCCACCAGTTGAATCAACCGCAGGCCGTCGGCCCAGCCGTCCCGCACCGCCTGCGCCTCCGCCTCGGGCGGCGCTCCGGCAGGCAGGCGTCGCACCCGCCGCTGCATCTGCTGCTGGATGATGTTCTCAAAGGCCTTCGCGACCGACCCGCTCTTCGTCGGATCCGCCAGTCCCACCTCGCCGATCAGCCGCGGATCCGCCAGATCCTCCCAGCGCGACGGCTCGCGCGTGAAACCCAGTCGCCGCAGCGCCTCGCGATTGTAGATAATCCCGTAGGCGCTCAACACCGTGCCGATCCAAAGCCCGTCCGGGTGCCAGTAGTTCTCGCCGCCGAAACGCTCCGGAATGACGCTCTCGGAAAACCAGTCCGGATGCAGCGTCCGCATCCCCGAGTCGATCAGGCGGCCCGCCTGCGCCTGGCGCTCGAAATCGTAGGTGCCGCCGCCGAAAAACACGTCGATGCCGCACCCGACCTCCGACGCCAGGAACGCCGCCCGCGCCGCCCGCACCGGTTCCGGCGCGTCCGCTGCCAGCCGCGCGCTCTGAAAGCCCGCCTGAATCTCCGCGCTCCACGGCCGCCCGAGCCGCCGCGTCCAGTGATTCTCAAAGGCCGTCGTGTATTCGCCCTCGAGAAACCGCGCGATCTCGCTCGTGCCGCCGACAATCCGCCAGTCGATCGCCACGGTGCGCCCGGTCTTCGCGCGATACCAGTCCGCAAAGCCCTGCGCGTATTCGTAGCGGATCGCCTCGTTGTGCGGCGTGATGATCACGACCGTGTCGTCCGCGCGCTGCGCGGTCACCCGCTTCGGCCGCAGCGCAAACGGCAGCGCGACGATCGCGACCAGCGTGAGAATGAGGACAATCCGTTTCAAAAAATTTGGGCAGCCCGGGACAAACCAATGTGGAAATCAGAAACTCAGGAAAGAGACTCCGCCCTGTTCATGGCTTCCCGCTCCAATTCATTCTGTGTCGTTCGCGTTTTCCGTGGCTCATTCCTGGTTTCCTGGCTTCTGAATTAATCATTCCGCCTTCCGCCTTGTTCCCGGCCGCCTGGCTTCCTGCTTCCTGCCTTCATCGCTTCATTCACTCGCATAGCACCACCACATCCTCCGGCGCCGCGCTCGCGAATACCTCGCCCCGCGCCGACTGGTCGATGAACCGCGGGTTCAGTTCGAGGATTTTCAGGTCCAGCCCGCCCGCGAGCAGATCGTATTGCGCGATCTCGCCGAGGTAGATCGCCTCGCCGATGCGGCCGCGCACCGCGTTCCGCGCCGGCGCCTCGCGGCTGAGCATCCAGCACTCCGGCCGCACCGACAGCGTCACGGCCGCCCCCACCGCCGGCTTCGCCGCCGCGTCCCCCAGCACGCCTTCGAACGTCCCGATCGCCGTCGTCACGACCGCCCCGCCCGCCGCCGTGCTCGCGATCGTGCCGGGAATGAAATCCGTCTCGCCGATGAAATCGGCCACGACCTTGCACGTCGGCCGCCGGTAAACTTCCCGCGGAGATCCCACCTGCAGGATCCGCCCGCGATCCAGGATCGCCATGCGATCCGACACCGACAGCGCCTCCTTCTGATCGTGGGTCACATAGACCGTCGTCAGCTTGAACTCCTTGCACACGCGCCGGATCTCCGCGCGCATCTCCAATCGCAATTTCGCATCGAGATTCGACAGCGGCTCATCGAGCAGCAAACACCGCGGCCGGATCACGAGCGCCCGCGCCAGCGCCACGCGCTGCTGCTGGCCACCGGAAAGCTGGTTCGGCCGCCGCTCCGCATACGGCCCCATCCGCACCGATTCGAGCGCCTCGCCCACGCGCCGCTTGATCTCGTCCTTCGCCACTTTCCGCTCCTCGAGGCCGAAGGCCACGTTCTCCGCCACCGTCATGTGCGGCCAGAGCGCGTAGCTCTGAAACATCATTCCCGTGTTCCGCTTGTGCGGCGCCAGCCGAGTCACGTCCTCGTCGCCGAAGCGGATGCTGCCCTCGTCCGGGATGTAGAAGCCCGCCAGGCTCCGCAACAGCGTCGTCTTCCCGCACCCGCTCGGCCCCAGAAGGAAAAACAACTCACCCGGCTCGATCGTGAGATCGAGATGCTGCAACGCCGTCACCGCTCCGAACCGTTTTGTGAGTTGCTGGATGCGGATGGAAATCATGCGGCGCGCCAGCGTTTCAAGCAGTCGGGACGCCAAGCGCAAGCGACGAACGCCCCGGCCGGTGCCCCGCGACGTTGCCGCCTCTGGGAACAGCCCCTCGGCCATCCGCTCCACCGCGATTCAGGAACAGATTGCCTCCCGCCCGGCGATTTGTCTGCCTCGCGGTCACGCCATGCCCGCCTCCAAGTCGCCCGCCGTGCTGCACCCTGATCTGGCTGAAGTCCTGCTCACGGAGGCTCAGATCCGGCGGCGCGTCAAAACCATCGCCCGCGAGATCAAGGCCGTCTACGGCGACCGCGAGTTTACCATCATCTCGCTGATCAACGGCGCCGTCATGTTCACCTCCGATCTCATGCGCGAGATCGACAACCCCGTGCGCCTCGACTGCATCCGTGTTTCCAGCTACGGCACCCGGACCAAATCGATCGGCACGCCGCAGATCATCCACAGCCTGACGCTCGATATCGCCAAGCGCGACGTGCTCCTGATCGACGACATCCTCGACACCGGCAAGACGCTCAAGCTCGTCAGCGACCTCGTCCTCGAACTCAAGCCCGCCAGCCTCCGCACCTGCGTGCTGCTCGACAAAAAGGCTCGCCGCGAGGTGCCGATCGAGGCCGATTTCGTGGGCTTCGAGATTCCCGACAAGTTTGTCGTCGGCTACGGCCCCGAGAAACAGTCGACAACCGGCTGGGCCTCGGGCTGACCGGCGCCGGCGAGCCGCCGGCTTCCCCCGTTCCCTCTCATGAAACGCATGCTTCCGCCTGTCCTCGCCCTCGCCCTGCTGGCCGGCTGTGCCGGCGCGCCGAAGCCCGCCACCGCCGACGCCGGAGAATACGAATGGGTCACTCCCACCGGCTCCAACATCGCCGTCCGCGTGCCCAAGGGCCAGACGGCCACCGTCGGCACATCGCCCACCGGCACCCTCAGCGGCGAAGCCGCCGCGGGCCTGATCAACAGCAGCGGCGGCAAGGTCCCGACCGACAAGGGCAGCCGGTAGTGCAATCCGCCTCGAATCCCGGCACCTAACGACCTATCCGGTAGGGCGAGGCGTCCCCGCCGAGCCGTGTAACCCTTGGGCCGCGACGGCTCGGCGAGGACGCCTCGCCCTACCTCCCAGCCGCTTCAGGCTGGGTTCTACAATTTCCGGCGAACTCCACGAGTGCAGCGACACCAAACGGTCACTCGATCGTGCCTGCCGTGCAGCCCTGCGCGTGAGCGCAGGAACCGACGGCACCCGGCCGGCGAAGCCATCCCGCCGCTCACACTCCGGAGAAGCACGAGAACCCGCCGTCCACCGGTATCACGACACCGGTGACAAACGCCGAGGCATCGCTCACCAGAAAGTGCAGCGCGCCGTGCAACTCGTGCGCCACGCCGAAGCGCCGGAAGGGTGTCTGGTTCAGCACCGACTGCCCCCGCGCCGTCGGCGTCCCATCCTCGTTCAGCAGCAGCCGCCGGTTCTGGTCCGCCACGAAGAAACCGGGCGCGATCGCGTTCACCCGCAGCCCGTCGCCATATTTCGTGGCGAACTCCACTGCCAGCCAGCGCGTGAAGTTGTCCACCGCCGCCTTCGCGTTGGAGTAGCCGACCACCCGCGTGATCGCGCGCTCCGCCGCCATCGAGGAGAAATTGATGATGACGCCCCGCTTCTGCCCCACCAGCGCCGTGGCGAACACCTGCGACGGCAGCACCGTGCCCTCGAGATTCAGCGCCAGCACCTGCCGATACGCCGCGAGATCGAGGTCGAAGAAGGACCGGTCCGGCGGGATGACCGCGCCCGGCTGGTTGCCACCCGCGGCATTGATCAACGCGTCGATGCGGCCGAACCGCGCCATCACCGCGTCGCGCGTCCGCTCGAGCCCCGCCCGGTCGAGCACATCGCACGCAAACGTCGCCACCTCGCCCGGCCCCGCCTGCGTCTCCACCATCGCCTGCCGCAGTTTGCCCTCGTCGCGACCGAGGAACACGACGTGCGCGCCCTGGGCGGCGAAATAGCGCGCGGCTGAACCGGCGAGCACGCCGGTGGCGCCGGTGACCACGATCACGCGGCCGGCGACGTTGAAGAGAGGAGCGGCGATCTCAGGCATATGCGACCGACGCTGCCCGACCGCCCCCGGGCCGCGCAAGTCCGCAGCCGCCCTGCCGCCGCGGCCGGTCAATACGCCGTCGCCGGCGGCCGCACGATCTGCCAGAGCGTCCGCCCGGTGATCTGCAGGTCCAGCCCGACCGACCAGTGCGTGATGTAGTAGACATCCCAATACACCCGGCGGCTCAGCATCTCGCGTTCGAGAATCTCCCCGCGGAAGCCGAGGCTCTGCGCCAGCCCGGTGATGCCCGGCTTCACGAGATGCCGGGTGCGGTAGCCGCGCGCCTGCTGGCGGAATTCCTCGTCGAGCCGCGGCATGTAGGGCCGCGGACCCACGATGCTCATCTCGCCCACGAGCACGTTCCAGAACTGGGGGAACTCGTCGAGGCTGTGGCGGCGCAGGAAACGCCCGAACGGAAACACGCGCTCATCCCCGGCCACGGCCTGGCGGGACTCCGCCGCCGCGTCGTCGGGACCGGCGCGCATCGTGCGGAACTTCAGCATGCGGAAGACCTCCCCGCGCTGCCCGCGCCGCTCGCGCACGTGAAAGAGCGGGCCCGGCGCCTGCGCGCGCTGCTTCCCCCACACCCAGGCGCAGAGCGGCGGCAGCACCACCACGACCACCGGCAGCGCCACCGCGAGATCGTAGGCGCGCTTGATCAGGCGGTTGAGCGGATCCTCGAGCGGCTCCTCCTGCAGCGTGTAGAAGTGCCGGCCCTCCTCCAGGGTCGGCACCAGCGGGTGCGTGTAGCGCTCGGCCAGGTCGTTCTGAATCAGCAGCCGGCAGCCGTGCTCCTGGCAGATGTCGATCACCGCGCGGGCCTCCTCGTCGCTCGCCGGCAACCCGAGCAGCACCACCTGCCCCACCGGCCGCTCCGCGAGCACGCGTGACAGGTCGCGCACCCCGCCGAGCAGCGGCACCGACGGCGTCGCCGCGCCCGCCGCCGCATCGTCCGACAGCAACCCGACCGGATCGATGCCCAGCGGCTCCTTGTGCGCAATCCAGTCGTTGAGCTGCGCCAGGGCGCTGACCCGCCCGATGAAAAGCGTCGGCAGGCGGTGCCCGCGCTGGAAAACGATGCGGGCGAGGGCCCGCGGCAGGCGCGCGTTGAGCACCGTCAGCCCCAGCCAGCACCACACCAGGAACGTGCCGAGGAAGAGGCGGCTGATGCTCCGATCCTGCGTCGCGAACATCATCGCAAACGTCAGCGCCGCCATCAGCCCCACCTGCTTCGCCGCCAGCCGCGCGCCGCGTCCGAGATCGAGCAGGTGAAACCGCGCCGCCAGCCGCGCCAGATCGCGCGCCGAGAGCACCATCCCTCCGACGACGCAGAGGAAATACGGCAGGAGGTTCACCTCCCGGCTCAGCCGCACCACCGGCACGAAGCGCAGGATGAACTCCGCGTAGGCCCAGAAGAAGACCGCCACACCCAGGGTCGTCACTCCGACATGGAGATTGGCGAGGCCGCGCGCCCGCGTGGTGATCATGCGCGGTGGATATGGCCGGGCGACGGACGCGCTGCAAGCGCCCGCGCGCCCCGCAGCCCGGCTCGTGCGAACCGAAACCGTTCGCGAAGCGAGGACCCCACAATCCCGCCCCTCACGGGGCGGCCCACGACCGGCGACGTCACGCGCCCCATCACTCCTTCTTCAGGAAATGCTCCAGAAACCGGAACGCCTGCCCGTTCGACTCCGCGTTCGGCGAGTGCTTCTCGCGATTGGTCATCGCGACGCGATGCTCGTATCCGAGAAAACGGTTCACCGCCACCGCGTGATTGAGCGGCACCCACCGGGCCGGGCCATCTTCCGAACCGCCCGAGACCAGGAACGGCCGCGGCGCCATCAACGCGTGCAACTCATGCAGATCATGTCCGCTCTCGAAGATCCTTCGGTAAGGCCCCGTCCGCGGATTGTCCGCCGTGACCAGCCCCCGCTTCGGGCGCCGCGCCGCCGCGTCGAATCCCAGATACCACGGCTCCCAGTAGTTCACCGCCTGCCGCGTTTCATCAAAGACCACACCACCGTCCGACCAGACGGCACACGCGAACTTGTCGTAGAGGCACGAGGCGAACATCGCCCACTTCCCGCCATACGAATGTCCCATCACGCCGATCCGCGCCGGGTCGACCTCGGGCCGCTGGGCGAGCACGGTGTGGCAATTCGCCGCGATGTAGGCGAGCAGGCTGAGCGGCTGGAGCGTCGTGCCGTGCTGCGCCGGTTGATAGGCATCATCGCCAGGCGTGCCGATCGAGAGCGTGACGAAACCGCGCCGCGCCAGTTGCAGGGCGAAATCCCGCTCCGCCCCGCGCTCGCCGGTCGTGAGCATCCGCTTCGCAGAGCCCTCCAGCGGCCGCGGTCCGTCATAGGCCACGCTCACCTCGGGGGCGTAGAAAACCACCAGCACCGCCGGACGCCGCACGCCCTCCGGTCCCGCGGGCACCAGCAGATAGCCATGCTGCATCGCCCCCGGCGCCACCTCGACCTCGACTCGATGCTGCGTCACGCCACCGCCCCGCTCCTGCTTTTCCGACAACACCACCTTCGGCCGCGCGATCAGCCCGGGCCACGCGCCCATCTGCTCGTGCCAATACTTCAAAATCTCCGCCCGCCGCGCCGGCCACTCCGCCGGCGATTTAACCGGACGACCGTCGTAGAATGCCAACGGCGAGGCGTAGCGGCCGAACTGGCCGGCGTGCTCGGGCGGCGGCGCGAAGAACGGGCGCAGGTCCAAAGGGATTTCTGCGCTGCGCCCTGTCGCCATCGCCAGCAGCAAAACGAACAGAGAGAAATATGGCTTCATTTGGGTAATCAGGCTCGAGGTGGAGCGCGTTGTCCCCAACGCGCTTCGGTATCTGCGTGCGCCGTCAAACCAGCGTCCTGGGGACAAGCCGCTCCACCTTGGTTCTCAGAACTTCACCGTCGCCGTCAGATCCCACTGCGGCGGCATCACGTAGCTGAGCCGATACTGCACGCTGCCGTCGCTCATCGTCGTGGTGCCGACGCGCCGCGTTGTGCTGTTCTCGAGGTCGACGAGGTTCTTCACCCCGAGCCGGAAGCGGACCTGCCGGTTGAAGATCTTCTGGTCGCGCATCACGTAGGCGTTCACGAGGTGCTGTTGCCCGCCGATGATCGACTGGCCGCCGATGATCGCGAGGAGGTAGTTGTCGCGCCAGTTGCCGTTCATCCCAAGCCGCACGCCACGCAACGGCGCCCAGGACTCGCGCGGGAAACCATAGTCGACGATCCAGCTATACGACCACGGCGCCGCGCGCGCGCCCGTCGGCTTGTCCTCGAGATCGCTCTGCGCAAGCACATCGCGCGCCTCGGCAATCAGCGCCGGCGACTCGTTGCCGCGGGCGACCGCCGCATCGAACATCGCGCGAAACGTCGAGAAATCCGGCCGCGTCAGCACCTCCGCCCGGCCGAGCGTGAACCGCGTCTGCAGTCCCTTGAACGGCCGGAACATCAGCGTGACGTCGAAGCCCTTCGAGGTCTCCGTCGAGACGACGTCGCGATACTGGTTCACGTCGTTCCACGGGTGGAAATACCGCGGGTCGCTCTCGGCCAGCCCGTTCGGGTTGAAGAGATTCTCCACGTCGCCTGCGCTGAAGGTGGAGGGCGTCCAGCGGAACTCCACGTTCTGTCGCTCGATATTGAATACACCGAGATTGAACGAGCCGTAGTTGCCGGGGAGGTCGCCCTTCAGGCCGATCTCCTTCGTCACGCCCACGATCGGCCCGAACGGCTTCCGGTCGAAGGTGCGCGCATCCTGGAAGCGGAACGACTCCGAGTAGACGCCGTAGGCGTTGATGTCCTTCGTCAGCCGCACCGTCACGCCGCCGGTGTAGCTCGTGTTCGAGAGATCGAGGTTCGGATTGCTCAGGTATTCACCCGGCAGCGCGTCGTCGGGATTGGGCGGCGGGATGTCCTCGCCGTTCGGCTTCAACCGACGGCCGACGTAGTCGTAGGTCTTGTTCCAGTCCCAGCGCACGCCGACCATCGTCTGGATCCGGCCCTTGAAATAGCTGCCGCTCGCCGAGATCGCCGTGGCCGATTGCTGGCGGTATTCGGTCGCATCGCCCGCGCCCGCCGCCTGGAACGCGAACAAGCCCGGCTGGAACGTCGGCGTCGTCGGCAGGTTCCGAATCTCGAACTGCTCGAAGAACGCCTTCGAATAGAACAGCGGATCGTCCAGATACGCGCGGAAGCGGATGCGGTCGGTCGTGGTGTTGAGCGCCCGGCCCGCGTTCACCCCGGCGAGATTGTAGAGGAAGTAGCGGTAGTTGTTCGTGAAGTCCTCGCGGTAGTCGCCCGTCACGACCACGAGCTGCTTCATCCACTTCGTGATCTCGAACGGATAGACGGCGGTGAAGCGAAACGCGTCCACGTCGTTGCCGAAGCGCTTCAGGTCGATGCCGACCGACTCGGTGTAGGGCCGGCCGTTCACGTCGAAGCTGATCGTGCTCGAGAAGAAATTGTCGTTCCGCAGCCCCATCTGGTTCTGGTGATTGTAGGCGACCTCGAGGCCGAGCTTGCCGACGCGCTGCTCAATCGCGATCGAGTAGGTGTCGAAGGGCCGGCCCTGCTCGTCGAACGTGCCGCGGACGTTGTAGTTTTTCGGATACCCGAAGACGCGCTTCGTGCCGACGGTCGCGCCGGAGGCGTTGCGCATCGTCACGTCGAAGAACCCGCCCTCCACCAGGCTCGGCGAGCCGCCCGCGGGCGCGTTCGCCGTGCTGCGCTCGGCCGCGGGCAGCGTCGCCTGCGCAAAGATGTTGTTGGTGTCGTCCGAGGTGAACCACCAGCCCGCGCCGGTGAACGCCGAGGAGCGCGCCGACTGCTCGCGCACCTGCACGCCGGCATAGCCGCGCTGGTTGTGGATCTCGCCCTTCTCCGCCTCCAGGCGGATCTCGGTGTGCTTGAACGGCCGCCAGGTGAGCGCCGCGTGCTGGCCGTCGAACTTGTAGGCCGAGAAGTCCTGGAAGGTCTTCTCCGCGCGGCGCACGACGTTGACGCGCACCGCGAGGTTCTTCGTCAGCTTCCGGTTCACGTCGAACTGCACCCGGTAGGCGTTCTCGCTGCCGTATTGCGCGAGCAGATTGCCGTGGTTGCGGAACTGCGCGCGCTTGGTGAAGACCGAGCCCTGCCCGCCCGGCTCGACATCGCCGAAGATCAGCGAGTTCGAGCCCTTTCCGAAATCGATCCGCTCCACGTTGTAGGTGTCGCTCGGCACATACCAGCGGAAGTAATTCCGCGAGACGTTGAACCGCTGCGAGAGGCCGCGAAACGAGAAGTTGTCGCTGCCGGCATCGTTCTCCATCGCCGGCGCCGCGTAGACGTTGGCGACGAACTTCGTGACCTCATCCGCCGTGAAGAGCCCGAGGTCCTCCATGAAGTCCGACGTGATGGCGTCGATGTTGACCGGCACGTCCTTGAGTTCCTGGCGCGTGCGCGTGGCGGAGAGCGTGCTGTTTGCGGACCAGCCGGACTCGCCCTCCGCGACGACGAAGGGGGACAGCGTGACGGTCTCGTTCTCCACCACGGGCTTGGCCGGAGCAGGCGCGGTCTGGGCGCGACCAACAGCGGCACCGATGGTGAAGAGA
>CAZENI010000237.1:0-11832 GCA_964513055.1 uncultured Opitutus sp. | reverse complement strand
CGTTCATGCTGCAGGATTCGCAGGCGCCCGTGTTGCTGACGAGCCGGGCGCTGCTCGCCCGGCTGCCGGCGCACCAGGCCGCGGTGATCTGCGTGGATGCCAAGGTGGAGCCCGTTGTCCCCAACGGGCTTTCCGCGGCGGCGGCGGCTCTCACCAGCCCGATGGGGACATCGGACTCCACCACCCCGGAGCATCTCGCCTACGTCCTCTACACTTCGGGCTCCACGGGAAATCCCAAGGGCGTGATGGTGACGCATCGCAACGTCGTGAACTTCTTCGCCGGGATGGATCGCGCGCTCGGCGCGGAGCCCGGGACGTGGCTCGCGGTGACCAGCATCTCGTTCGACATCTCCGTGCTCGAACTCTTCTGGACGCTGACGCGCGGCTTCAAGGTCGTGCTGCTGTCCGACGCCGCCAAGCTGCCCGGCCTGGCCGAGGCGCGCCGCGCGGGCGCCGCGCCGGCGCCGCGGAAGGTGATGGACTTCTCGCTCTTCTACTTTGCGAGCGAGGACGAGTCCGCCGCGGGCAGCCGCTACCGGCTGCTGCTCGAGGGCGCGAAATTCGCCGACCGCCACGGCTTCAAGGCGGTCTGGACGCCGGAACGGCATTTCCACTCGTTCGGCGGGTTGTATCCGAATCCCGCGGTCGTCGGCGCCGCGATCGCGGCCGTGACGGAGCGCGTGCAGATTCGCGCCGGGAGCTGCGTGACTCCGCTGCATCACCCGGCCCGCGTGGCCGAGGAGTGGTCGGTCGTCGACAATCTCTCCAATGGCCGCGTCGGCCTCTCCGTGGCCAACGGCTGGCACGACCGCGATTTCACACTGAAGCCGGAGAACTTCGCGGCGCGGCGCGACATCATGCGGCAGAGCATGGACACGATCCGCCGGTTGTGGCGCGGCGAGGCGGTGGAGTTCACCGGCGGCCGCGGCAACGCGGTGCCCGTGAAGATCTATCCGCGGCCGATCCAGGTGGAGCTGCCGCTGTGGGTCACGGCGGCGGGCAGCCCGGAGACGTTCCAGGTCGCGGGCGAGACGGGCGCGGGCGTGCTCACGCACCTGCTCGGCCAGGACCTCGAGGAACTCGCGCGGAAGATCAAACTTTACCGCGAGGCGCGCCGCGCCGCCGGCCACGAGGGCGAGGGCTGCGTCACGATCGCGTTGCACACCTTCGTCGGCGACGACCTGGCGGCGGTGAAGGCGAAGGTGAAGGAGCCGATGATCCGTTACCTCGCCGACTCGGCCGACCTGATGAAGGGGCTCTCGCAGGCGATGTATCCCGGCTGCGAGATGAAGAATCTCACCGCGGAGGAGACGCGCGGGCTGGTGGAGTTTTCGTTCAACCGCTACTTCGAGACCTGCGGGATGCTGGGCACGCCGGCCACCTGCCGCGCGATTCTCGGCAAGCTCCACGCGATCGGGATCGACGAGGTCGCGTGCCTGATCGATTTCGGCGTCGACGTCGATGCGACGCTGGCGGCGCTCGAGCAGTTGGATCGCGTGCGCGCCGACTGGCAGGCAGGCGAGGGCGCGGCGGCCGCGG
Organism: uncultured Opitutus sp.; assembly: GCA_964513055.1. Classification (GTDB taxonomy): domain Bacteria; phylum Verrucomicrobiota; class Verrucomicrobiia; order Opitutales; family Opitutaceae; genus ER46. The sequence continues at coordinate 10,293 of CAZENI010000237.1, read as the reverse complement.
CGCCGGCGTTGCCGTCGCGGGCGGTGTCGCTGGTCGAGCAGATGCAGCGCCACCACGTGACGCACCTGCAGTGCACGCCGTCGTTTGCGCGCCTGCTCGCGGGTTCGACCGAGACGCTGGCCGCGCTGAAGCCATTGCAGAAGCTCATGGTCGGCGGCGAGGCGCTGCCGACCGGGCTGGCGCAGCAGCTTGTCGGCGCGATCGCGGGCGAACTCGTCAACATGTATGGTCCGACCGAGACCACGATCTGGTCGACGACGAGTGTGGTGCGCGAGGCGCGGAGCGCGACCGGGGCGATCGACATCGGGCGGCCGCTGGCGAACCAGCAGGTCTACATCCTCGACGCGCACCGCCAGCCGGTGCCGGTGGGCGTGCCGGGCGAACTCTGGATCGCGGGCGACGGCGTGGCGCGCGGCTACCTGCGCCGGCCGGAGCTCACGGCGGAGAAGTTCGTGGCGGATCCGTTCGTCGCTCACCACCGGATGTATCGGACCGGCGACCTCGTGCGCTTCCGGCCGGAGGGCGTCATTGATTTTCTGGGACGCGTCGATCACCAGGTGAAGGTGCGCGGGCACCGGATCGAGCTGGGCGAGATCGAGGCGGCGCTGATGCAGCATTCGGAGGTGCGCCAGGCGGTGGTGATGCTCCGCGTGGACAACCCGGAAGATCCGCAGCTCGCGGCCTACGTGGTGCCGGCCGGGGCGGAGGCGCCGGCGCCGAACACGCTGCGCGATTTCCTGCGCCAGAAGCTGCCCGAGCACATGGTGCCGGCGCTCTACGTGCCGCTGGCGAAGATGCCGATGACGCCGAACGGCAAGATCGACCGCAAGGCCCTGCCGGCCCCGGCGGGCGGCCGCGTGCAGGGCGAGTTCGTCGCCCCGACCGGCAGCGTCGAGCAGCAGGTGGCTGCGATCTGGAAGGACATCCTGCACATCGACGCGATCGGCGTGGACGACAACTTCTTCGATTTCGGCGGGCACTCGCTGCAGGTCGTGCAGGTGCAGAACCGGGTGCGCGAGACGCTCGGCGCCGACGTGCCGATCCTGAAACTCTTCCAGCTCCCGACGATCCGCGCGCTCGCGGCCTTCATCGGCGAGCAGGGGACCGCGGGTCCGGGCGAAGACAACTTCCGGGCGAAGATCGAGGAGCGTAATCGCCGCCGCCAGGGCGCGATGACGATTCGCCGGCGGGCGGATGGCGGGCGGGCGGGCGCTGGCGCTTCGCCGGCCGCCGCGTCCACCGCCCCGTAACGCGCGCCGCCCGATGTCACGCCCATGCTTCCAGACTCCATGAACCCGCGCGAACCGCAGGAGTGCATCGCCATCGTTGGGATGGCCGGCCGGTTTCCGCAGGCCGCCAACCTCGAGGAGTTCTGGCGCAACCTGCGCGCGGGCCGGGAGAGCATCTCGTTCTTCCGGGACGAGCCGCTGCAATGGCTGCCGCTCGAGCATGCGCCGCGGGCGGACGACCCGCGTTACGTGCGGGCGCGCGGCGTGCTGGAGCGGCCGGAGTGGTTCGACGCCGCGTTCTTCGGGATGAACCCGAAGGAGGCGGGCCTCATGGATCCGCAGCACCGGGTGTTCCTCGAGTGCGCGTGGGAGGCGCTGGAGAACGCGGGGTGCAATCCCGACACTTACGACGGGCTGATCGGGGTGTTCGCGGGCGCGAGCATGAACACCTACCTGCTCACGAACCTGATGACGAACCGCGACCTGATCGCGGACTTCGGGATGTTCTCGACGCTGATCATGAACGACGGGGATTTCGTGCCGACGCGCGTCTCCTACAAGTTCAACCTCCGCGGCCCGAGCCTCAACGTGCAGACGGCCTGCTCGACCTCGCTCGTGGCCGTTGCGCTCGCGGCGCAGAACCTCCTCGGTTTCCGCTGCGACGTCGCGCTGGCCGGCGGCGTGTCGATCACGTTTCCCGCGACGCGCGGGCAGTTCCACCTCGAGGGCGGCATCCTCTCGCACGACGGACACTGCCGGGCCTTCGACGCGGCGGCGAGCGGCACGGTGCTGGGCGACGGCGCCGGCGTGGTCGTGCTGAAGCGGCTGAGCGACGCGATCCACGACGGCGATCGGATCTGCGCGGTGATCAAGGGCACGGCGATCAACAACGACGGTGCCGCGAAAATTGGATACACGGCGCCGAGCAGCGACGGCCAGGCGGAAGTGATTGCCATGGCGCACGCCGAGGCCGGCTTCGCGCCGGAGACAGTCTCGTATGTCGAGGCGCACGGCACGGGCACGCCGCTCGGCGATCCGATCGAGATCGCGGGCCTGACGAAAGCCTTCGGCCTCGACGGCCGGGGCGGACACTTCTGTGGGCTCGGCTCGGTGAAGAGCAACATCGGTCACCTCGACATCGGCGCGGGCGTCGCGGGCCTGATCAAGACGGTGCTCGCGCTGCAGCACCGCGAACTCCCGCCGAGTCTGCATTTCGCCACGCCGAACCCAAAGCTCGATCTGGCGAACACGCCGTTCTACGTGAACGGTGCGCTGCGGCCGTGGCAGCCGGCCCGGCCGGGCGCGCCGCTCCGCGCGGGCGTGAGCTCCTTCGGCATCGGCGGCACGAACGCACACGTCGCGCTCGAGGAGGCGCCCGCGGTGGAATCGTCTGGTCCCGCGTGGCCACAGCAGTTGCTGCTGCTCTCCGCAAAGACGCCGGCGGCGCTCGCGGCGATGGCGGAGAAGCTCGCGGCGCACCTCGCAGCGATGGCGGACGCCGACGCGGGACTCGCGGACGTGGCGTATACGCTGCAGGTCGGGCGCAAGGTCTTCGGGTGCCGGCGGGCGGTGGTGGCGGGCCGGGCCGCGGAAGCGGTGGCGTCGCTGCGCGCGGCCGGCGCCCCGGGTGCGGTGAATCGCAGCGCGGCGCCGGGCACGCTGGCGTTTCTGTTTCCCGGGCAGGGTGCGCAGGCGGTCAACATGGCGCGCGGACTTTATGAGACGGAGACGGATTTCCGGGCGACGGTCGACCGTTGCAGCGGCCTGCTGCGGACACCGCTGGCGATCGATCTGCGGCAGGTGCTGTTTCCGGAGCCGGACAAGGCGGAGGCGGCGGCGCAGCTCCTGAACCAGACGCACCTCACGCAGCCGGCGATGTTCGTGATCGAATACGCGCTGGCGCAGCTCTGGATGGGGTGGGGGTTCAAGCCGGCCGCGCTGCTCGGCCACAGTCTGGGCGAATACGTGGCGGCGACGATCGCCGGCGTGTTCACGCTGGAAGACGCGCTCGCCCTGGTGGCGGAGCGCGCGCGCCTGATGCAGGCGCAGCCGGCGGGAGCGATGCTCGCGATCCGGCAGACGGAGGCGCAGGTGGCGGCGTTCCTCGGGGAGAATTTGGCGCTCGCGGCGGTCAACGCTCCGGGCTTGTGCGTCGTCTCTGGACCATTCGATGCCGTTGAAGCCGTGGAGAAGAGACTCGCGGCGGGCGCCATTTCCTTTCAACGCCTCGCGACCTCGCACGCGTTTCACTCGGCCATGATGGAGCCGGTGGTGGCGCCGCTGACGGCGCTCCTGCGCCGGCTGAAGTTGCGCCCTCCGCAAATCCCGTGGATCTCGAACGTCACCGGAACGTGGATCACGCCGGAGCAGGCGACGAGTGCGGATTACTGGGCGACGCACCTGCGCCGGCCGGTGCGGTTTGCCGACGGCGTGGGTGAGTTGATCAAGGCCGGCCACACCGTGCTGCTCGAGGTCGGCCCGGGCCGCGTGCTGACGGGGCTGGCGCGGCAGCATCCGGCCGCCGGCGGAGGGGCGGTGACGATGGCGGCGACGCTCGGACGCGCCGCGTCCGGCGGGTCGGACCTCGGCGCGGTGCTGCACGCGCTCGGCGAACTCTGGGTGGCGGGCCTGGTGCCGGACTGGCGCGGCGGCTTCCACCGCGACGAACGCCGCCGGATCGTGGCGCTGCCGACGTATCCGTTCGAGCGGAAGCGGTGCTGGGTCGAGCCGGGCGCAGCGCTGGCGATCGCTGGGCCGCGCGGCGCGGCGGAGGCGACGGGGACGGACGTGGCCGCAGCGAAGGAGCCGCCCTCGTCGGAGGCGGTCGTGGAAACGAACGCCCGAGCCTCGACGCTCGAGTCGCTGCGCGGGCTTTTCCGGGAATTGTCCGGCTTGGATCTGACCACCGCGTCGCCGGACGCGTCGTTCTACGAGCTGGGTTTCGATTCGCTCTTTCTCACGCAGGCCAGTCTCGCGGTGAGCCGCGCATTTGGGACCGAGGTCACATTCCGCCAGTTGCGCGAGGAGCTGTCGACGCTGGCGAAGCTCACGGCGCACCTGGACGCGCGGGTGGGGGCGGCGCTGGTTGCCGCGCTGCCGTCCGACGAAAGGGCGCACCGGCAAGCGGTGGCCCTGCACCTGCAAGAACAGCGTCTTCCGCTGACCGATGCGCAGCGCGAGATGTGGTTTGCGAGTCAGCTCGGGAGCGCGGTGTCGTCGGCCTACAACGAGTCCTCGACCCTCCGCCTCAGCGGTCCGCTGGACGTCGCTTCGCTTCGTGAGGCGTGCGCGCAATTGGTCGTCCGGCACGAGGCGCTGCGCACGACCTTCAGTCCGGCGGGCGAGTGGCAGGCCATCGCACCACGCGCGGACTTCACGTGGAAGATCGTGACCGCGGCCGATGATGCGGCGGCGGAGGCGGTCGTGGCGCAGGCGGTGGCGGAGACGTTTGGTCTGGCTGGCGGGCCGCTGCTCCGCGTCGTGCTCGTGCGGCTCGACGCCGGCCGCCACCTGCTGGCGGTGGTGGTGCACCACATCATCTGCGACGGCTGGTCGCTCGGCGTGCTGCTGCGCGAGTTGGGCGAACTCTATGCGGCCGGAATCGGGCGGCGGCCGGCGACGCTGGCGGCCGCGCCGCGCTTCACGGACTACGTGCAGGCGCAGGCGGGCCGGCCGGAGACGTCCGCGTTCGCGGCGGCGGCGGCGTATTGGAAAGCTCAATTCGCGGACACGGCGCCGGTCATCGAGCTGCCGACGGATCGGCCGCGACCGGCGGAGCGCACCTACGCGGGCGGCTTCCTCGTCACGACGCTTTCGTCCGGGGCGACGCGCGCGGTGCGCCAGCTCTGCCGGGAGCGCGACTGCACGGCCTTCACGGCGCTGCTGGCGGCGTTCAACGTCCTGCTGCACCGGCTCAGCGGCCAGGATGACCTCGTGGTCGGCGTGCCCTCGGCGGCGCAGGTGATGGACGGCGTCGAGAATCTGGTCGGCCATTTCGCGAACCTCCTGCCGATCCGCAGCCGGATCGACGAGACGCGGCGGTTCGGCGACTACTTGGGCGAGGTGAAGGCGCATCTGACGGATGCGCTGGAGCACTGGCGGTATCCGTTCGGCCGCCTGCTGCAGGAGCTGAACCTGCCGCGGGACGCGAGCCGCGTGCCGCTTGCGCCCGTCGTTTTCAACACCACGCGCCGCCGCGGCGCGCTGGACTTCGGCGGACTCGGGGCGGAAGTCGCCGGCAATCCGAAGCGCTTCGTCAACTTCGACCTGAACTTCAATTTCATGCTCGCCGACGACACGCTCTCGCTCGGCTGCTACTACAGCACGGAACTCTACGACGAGGCGACGATCGCGCGCTGGTTCGGGCATTTCGAGACGCTGATGCTCGCGATCGCGGCGGAGCCGGACGCGCGTCTCTGCGAGTTGCCGCTGCTGAATGCGGCGCAGCGGCATGAGATCCTCGTCGAGTGGAATGCGACGGCGCTTGAGTATCCCCGGGATGCCACGATCCCCGAGCTGTTCGCGGCGCAGGTGAGGCGCACGCCGGACGCGATCGCGGTCGTCGGCGCGGACGAGCGGGTGACGTATGCCGAGCTGGATCGCCGGGCCGAGGCGATCGCCGCGCGGCTGCGGGCCGCCGGCGTGGGGCGCGATGCCATGGTCGGACTGTTTCTGGAGCGCTCGCCCCGGCTGCTGGCCGGCATCCTCGGCATCCTGAAGGCGGGCGGCGGCTACGTGCCGCTCGATCCCGCGTATCCGAAAAGCCGTGTCGCCTACATCGTCGGGGACACCAAGATGTCGGTCCTCGTCACGGAGCGCAGCCTCCTGGCAGAGCGGCCCGCCGGCGACATGACGGTGCTGGTGATCGACGATGGCGATCCCGAGGCGCATTTCCGGCCGGCCAGCCTGCCGCGGACGACCGGCAGCTCCGGGCAGCCCGAGGCCGCGAGCCTGGCCTACGTGATCTATACCTCCGGTTCCACGGGTCAGCCGAAGGGCGTGGAGATCACGCATCGCTGTGTGGTCGCCCTGGTGGCGTGGGCGCGGCAGCTCTACCGGCCCGGGGAGCTCGCCGGCGTGTTCTTCGCGACGTCGGCATCGTTCGACATCTCGGTGTTCGAGATCTTCTGCCCGCTGTGCCTCGGGGGAAAACTCATCGTGGCCGAGAACCTCCTGGAACTCGGCGACCACCCGGCGCGGAACGAGGTGACGTTTCTCAGCGGCGTGCCCTCCGCGGTGGCGGAGGTCGTGCGCACGCAGCTCATCCCCGCGTCGGTGCGCACCGTGGCGCTCGCCGGCGAGCTGTTTCCGCAGCCGCTGGTGGACGCGCTCTACCAACTGCCGCACCTGGAGCGGGTCTTCGAACTCTACGGCCCGACGGAGACGACAGTGTATTCGACCGGCAGCCTGCGGCGGGCGAACTCCGCTCCGACGCTCGGCCGGCCGTTTCCGAACGAGCGCATCTACGTCCTCGATCGCCGGCTGCAGCCGGTGCCGGTCGGAGTGGCGGGGGAACTCTACATCGGCGGCGACAAGCTGGCGCGCGGCTACCTGAACCGTCCGGAGCTCACGCGGGAGAAATTCCTCGAGGCGCCGTTCCGCGCGGGCGAGCGGATCTACCGCACGGGCGATGCGGCGCGCTTCCGGGCCGACGGCACGGCGGAGTTTATCGGACGGCTCGATCAGCAGGTGAAGATCCGCGGCTTCCGCGTGGAGCTGGGCGAGGTCGAGGCGGCGCTGGCGTTGCATCCCACGGTCGGCGAGAGCGTGGTGATCACGCGGCCCGACACCGGCGGCGGCAACCGCCTGCTGGCCTACGTTGTGCCGGCGACGGCGGCCGGGGCGGAGTCACGGGTCCTGCGGGCGCATCTCGCGCAACGGCTCCCCGACTACATGGTGCCGGGCGCGATCACGGTGGTGGGGAAGTTTCCCCTCACGGCGAACGGCAAACTGGATCGCCGGGCGCTGCCGGAGCCGGATTTTGCCACGCGGGAGGCGCCCGCGGCGCGGGCGCGGACCTCGACGGAGGAACTCGTGACCGAGATCTGGCGTGACGTGCTCGGCGTGAAGTCGCCCGGGGTCGACGAGAATTTCTTCGAACTCGGCGGGCATTCGTTGCTCGCGACGCAGGTGATCGCCCGGCTCCAGGACGGCCTGGGCACCACGATTAGCCTGAGCCGGTTCTTCGCGGCGCCGACCATCGCAGGCATCGCGCGTTTCCTCGACGAGGCGCTGATCGAGGAAATCCGGAGCGGCGCGGGTGACGTGCTGGCGGCAGGCAAGGAACAACCATGATCGTCAAAGACGAACTCCCGCCCTCGCCGGTCGAACTTTCGGTCGCGCAACGGGCGCTCCTCGAGCAGCGCGTGCAGCGCGCGCGCCAGACGGCGGCCAAGCACGGCGAGTCGCGGACGTCGATTCCGCGCCGCCCGGCCGGGAGCGACGGACCGCTCTCGTTCGCGCAGGAGCGGCTGTGGTTCCTCGATCAACTGGAGCCGGGCAGCGCCGTCTACAATCTCTGCCAGGCCGTGCGGCTGAAGGGCACGCTCGATCTCGCCGCGCTGGAGCAGGCGCTCAACGCGATCGTCGCGCGGCACGAGATCCTGCGGACGAACTTCGTCGCGGCGGAGGGTCGCGCCGGGCAGGTGATCGCGCCCGCGCGCACGATCGCGCTGTCCGTGGTGGATCTCGGCGGCTGGCGGGACGGCACGGCGGAGGATGAACTGCAGCGGCGGCTGCGCGAGGAATCGCGCCGGCCGTTCGATCTCACGAGCGATCTGCTGCTGCGGGCGCTGGTGATCCGGGCCGGGGCGGGCGATCACACGCTGCTGCTCACGATGCACCACATCATCTCGGACGGCTGGTCGATCGGGATCCTGTTTCGGGAGCTGGCGGCGCTCTACACCGCCTACGGCACCGGACAGGCCCCGGCACTGCCCGAGCTGCCGATCCAGTTCGCCGATTTCGTGCAGTGGGAACGCGACACGATGCAGGGCGCCGCGCTGGAGAAGCCGCTGGCGTATTGGCAGCAGCAGCTCGGCGGGCGGCTGCCGGTGCTGGAGTTTCCGGTCGACCATCCGCGCCCGGTCGCGCCGATGTCGCGCGGGGCGGCGCTGGCCGTGACGCTGCCGCTGCCGCTGACCCAGGCGCTGAAGGCGCTCGGGCAGCAGGAGGGCGCGACGCTGTTCATGACGCTGCTCGCCGCGTTCCAGGTGCTGCTGCACCGCTGGACCGGGCAGGAGGACATCGTGGTCGGGTCCGTGGTCGCGGGACGCCGCAAGGTGGAACTCGAGAAACTGATCGGCTTCTTCGTGAACACGCTGGTTTTCCGCGGCGACCTGAAGGGCAACCCGACGTTTCGGGAATTGCTCGTCCGCGTGCGGGAATGCGCGCTGGGCGCGCTGGCGAACCAGGACATGCCCTTCGAGCGGCTGGTGCAGGCGCTGCGGCCGGATCGGACGCTGAGCCGCAATCCGCTGTTCCAGGTGATGTTCGTGCTGCAGAACGCGCCGATGGCGCCGATGGAGCTGCCGCAGCTCAGCCTGGAGCCGATCGAGATCGACACGGGCACGACGAAGTTCGACCTCACGCTCTCGACAATGGAGCTGCCGGAGGGCATCCGCGCGGCGCTCGAGTATAACGCCGATCTCTTCGAGCCCGGCACGATCGCGCACCTGCTGGGCTGCTTCCAGACCTTGCTCGAGGGGATCGTCGCGCAGCCGGAGCAGCGCCTCGCGCAGTTGCCGCTGCTGACACCGGCGGAACGCCACCAGATTCTGTCGGGGTGGAACTCGACGCGGACGGACTATCCGCGTGACCGGACGATCGTGGATCTCTTCGAGGAGCAGGCGGCGCGCACGCCGCACGCCATCGCGGTCGTGAGCGGGGCGCGGGAGCTGAGCTACGCGCGACTCGATGCGCGCGCGGCCGCGATCGCGGAGCGCCTGCGCGAGGCGGGCGTGGGGCCGGACACGCTGGTCGGGGTCTGCCTCGAACGATCGCCGGAGCTGATCGTCGCACTCGTCGCGATCCTGAAGGCCGGCGGCGCCTACGTTTCGCTCGATCCGGCGTATCCGAAGGAGCGGCTCGCGTTCATGCTGGAGGACACGCGCGCACCGGTGCTGATCACGCAGGCGGCGTGGCTGTCCCGGCTGCCGGTGCACGCGGCGCGCGTCCTCTGTCTGGACGGGGACGGCGGCGTGAGTCCGGGCGAAGCGACGGAGGGGATTCTCGTCAGCGGAGACGGAGCGGGCCATCGCCCGTTCACGCGGCCAACGCCGGAGAACCTCGCCTACGTCTCCTACACGTCGGGTTCGACGGGCCGGCCGAAGGGCGTGTGCATCCCGCACCGCGGGGTCGTGCGGCTCGTCCGGAACACGGACTTCGCACGCTTCGGGCCCGAAGAGGTCTTCCTGCAGTTCGCGCCGATCGCGTTCGACGCCTCGACGCTGGAGATCTGGGGCGCGCTGCTGAATGGCGGCCGGCTCGTGGTCTGCCCCCCCGGGCCGTTGTCGCTGGCGGAACTCGGCGCGGTGATCGAGGGGAGCGGCGTCACGACGCTGTGGCTGACGGCAGGGCTGTTTCACCAGATGGTGGACGAACAGATCGAGGCGTTGCGGAATGTGCGCCAGCTCCTGGCGGGCGGCGATGTGCTCTCGGGGCCGCATGTGGTGCGGGCGCTCGAGCGGCTGCCGCGGGCGCAGATCATCAACGGCTACGGGCCGACGGAGAACACGACCTTTACGTGCTGCCACCGGATCACGGCGCCGCCGACGGCGGGCCGCTCCGTGCCGATCGGCCGGCCGATCGCGAATACGCAGGTCTACATCCTCGATCGCCAGATGCAGCCGGTGCCGATCGGCGTGCCGGGCGAACTGCACACCGGCGGCGACGGCCTCGCGCGCGGCTACCTGAACCGTCCGGAGCTCACGCAGGAGAAATTTGTGCCGCACCCGTTCAGCCCCGAACCCGGCGCGCGGCTGTATCGCACCGGCGACCTCGCGCGGTGGCGGCCGGACGGCAGCGTGGAGTTCCTGGGGCGCATCGACCGGCAGGTGAAGATCCG